>CAYMQV010000027.1:0-31251 GCA_964392395.1 uncultured Gemmatimonadaceae bacterium | reverse complement strand
GTATCGTCAGTGGTGGACGACCCTGCACGAAGTAGTATCGGTACACCGGCGCGACCGCCGCATCGCCGAAACCGTGGGACGCCATTCCGGGCGGCGCACCGCACTCCACCGAGATCGAGTACGCGCTCGGCAACCTGGGGGGCAATCCCGTCTACGCGTGGACAGGGGACGACCAGAAAGTCTCGGCGATCACCATGGCGTATTTCGTCAACTTCATCACGACCGGCAATCCGAACGGGACCGCGCTGCCAACGTGGCCGTCAGGGAAGCCGAACGCGAGCGGCAACGTGCAGCGCATGCGACTTGGCGTGGCCAGTCAGGCCGAAGCGGAACCGCGTGCGCGGTATCTCTTCCTTCAGGGGCCCGTCGAGCGCCACTGACGCTACCACACGAACTCCGGAATCACGCGTTCGCCGGTGACGAACTGTCGCGCCATCCGGACGGACACGCTGCTGAATTCGTGACAGGGGCTTCAGGCGTGTCCAACCGGCTTGCTGCGCGGTCAGCGGATCGCCGACGCGACCGCGCGACTGGCGTCGACCCTCCGCTCGATCCACGGGCACGTCGTGCCGGTGGATGACGGGTATGATCGGGCAGGTGGCGCACCAGCGGCGGCGACATCCAGCAACACTGCGCAGATATGGAGGCAGCGTGTGGACATCCATCCTCGCTCGGCACTGCGATGTCAGCGCGTCCGCGGGCGGAAGCGGAATTCGAGGGTGAGATTGCGCTTGTCGATCTGGAGTTCTTCGTTCTCGAAGCACAAACCGAGGGCCTGCCAGTAGATGTTCGTCCGATTCTGGCTCGTGATGGTGCCTTCGAACGCACCGGCACGCGTAGCCACCGAGCCGCGCACTCCTGCGGCGAGGCTGACGTCATGCTTGCAGAGCCCATTGCCGTTTGGCCGCGGGATCGTGAAGAAGGAATCGTCATCCCACTTGATCCGATAGACGAATGCACCGAACGAATGCGACGGTCCGGCAAAGTCGAGATTGAGGCGCTGCGTCACGCTGCCCGGCCCGATCATCGCGCCAATGACCTGCCCTTTCTGCGAGAAGCCAGCCTGGACCGCGCGACTCGTGTACCACCACCCCATGGGGCGCTCGCGGAACGTGGAGGTCTGGCTGGTCTGCGAGTACTCGGCACCAACGCGCCACGTCCAGTCCTTCCACGCAGGTTGCACCTTCTGCACCCCGATGGTCAGCGCCTGGGAGCGATTCGGTGACTCGAAAAATTCGCGAACATTCTGGGGCAACTCGGCGCGGGCCCACTCGGCCCAGATCTCAGCGCCATCCGCCGGCAGCCGCCAGTTCGCGAACACGCTGAAGAGCTGGTCCTTGCCGGGAAACTGCGTCGAGTCGGCGCGACCGACGGCGTTCGGCGTGCCGACGTTCGTGAGCGGGTCGATCAGGTGCTTCAGGTAGACGCGGCCGGCCATCGGCGCCATCACCAGCCTGGCCACGCCCACGCTCAGGTTCTTCTCGAACTTTGGTCGCCAGACCACCGCCAGTCCCGCCAGCGAACGCGTCGTATCGCGAGGATTCTCGAGGAAAAAGAATGGTGAGTAACTCATCCCGCCGACGAAGTACTGCACATCGACTTCACCGGCGAGTTTCAGCGGCCTCACCGTACGCACGTAGCCGCGGGGGATGCCCGCGGCCTGAGTGCTGAGCAGCAGCGCGTTGTACTGCCCGGGCCCCCACCACGCGGGCTCCGTCGTCACGCCGAACTCCAATCCGCGCGCCTGACCGAACAGCGAAAGCGTGCCGACGTCGAAGCGCCGGTAGGCATTCGGACCGAAGCGTCGCGGCGCATCGAGCGATCGCGGCATGTAGAAATAGCGTGACGCCCACGGCGAGTAACCGCCGATGTACGGCGGCACGAACTGTGGATCATCCGGCAGCGTGAAGTTCGAGTTCTCCGCGTACCAGTACGTTGGCGCGATGATCGCGCCCCAGCGTCCGCGCTTCCCACAGACGGCAACGCCGCCCGTGATGCTGTACGACCGGCCCCGCCCCGCCCACATCGGTCCGTCGTTCGCCGGCAACGGAAACGCCGACTGATTCGTGAACAACACCTCCGGCAGCACCGCCGACAGGCGCACCGGGGAGGTGGCCAGACTGTCAGCGCGCATACGCGCTTTCGCGTCATCTGCGGCACCGCGCAGCAGCGACCACGTCGCACCGCTGCGGAGGCCCGCCGCGCGCACCTGCTCGTCGCGCAGTCCACCGGGCAGTGGGGTCACCAGCGCGCCGCCGGCGCAACGAGGCGCGGCTGGAGTGACCTGCGCTGCAACGGGCAGCGACAGACAGCACAGGAGGAAGACGGCGCGGACGTGACTTGGCATGGGGTGAACGGGTTAAGATACATGCATGCGCGGATTCTTAGTAACATTCGTCACAGTGTGTGCGGGGGCGACGTCGGCCGTTGCGCAGCGGCCGTCGAACACTGGGCCGGCGGGTGCCATGGTCGGGGCACCGGTCGGCGGTGATCTCGAGCGGTACATGCGCGCGCTCGAGTTGACGGGACGGATTGCTCCGACACCGTGGGCCACGCGCCCCTTCGATGGGGCTGACCTGCAGGAATTCCTCGATGCACCGACGACCAGGCAGCATCCGTGGCGCGAGGCGATGCGTCGCAGCCTGGTAAAGAAGGCAGCACTCGGTGGCACACTGTTCGTCGGCGCCAACAGCGGTTTCCCCTGGGGGTCGAACGACGGGCCGATGTGGCAGGGACGTGGTGGCAATGCAGCGCTCGCGCTGACGGCATCGCTGCGGTGGGGCCGGTTGACTGCCGTCGCCGCGCCGATCGCATTCGTCGCCCAGAACAGCCGGTTCCCATTGATGCCGCTGGGTTCCGATGTGTCGCCATTTGCCGAGGCGCTCTTCCCGCTGAGCCTCGACATGCCGCAGCGCTTTGGCGATCGCGCATATCGTCGGATCGATGGGGGGGAGAGTTCGATCAGCCTGCGCGGTCTCGGCTTGGTCACGGGCCTCTCGACCGCCAGTCAGGGCTGGGGACCGGGCGAGTCATTCCCTGCAGTGCTTGGACCGAATGCCGGCGGGTTTCCACATCTCTTTCTCGGCACGACGGGCCGAGGCCTTCGCGTGCCCAGAATCGGTCGCGTCAATGCACACTACGTGCTTGGTGTCCTCGACCAGAGTCCGTACTCGCCGGTGCTCGGAGGTGAGGAATATGTCGGCGGTCGCCAGTCGGGCACGAAGCGCGTCGCCGTCGGTCTGACGGTGAGCTACATGCCCGCGCTGTTGCCGACGCTCGAGGTGGGCGCAACGCGATTCTACCATTCGCCGTACCGCGAACCGTCGCAGCGATGGGACGCGTGGTCGAAGCCGTTCGAGGGCATATTCAAGAGGAGTTTCGACGGACGCAGCGGACCCGTGGGCGATCAGAATGGTGACTTCGACAACCAGCTCGCATCGGCCTTCGTGCGCTGGAGTTTTCCAGGACGCGGCGCAGAGGTCAGCTTCGAGTACTTCCGCGAGGATCACGCCTGGGACGCGCGCGATCTCGCCGCGGAACCGGAGAACAACGCGGCGGTGATTGCATCATTTCGTGCCGCCACGCACCGCAGCGACTCGGAGCTCGCCCTCCTGACCTTCGAGTACTTCGATGGCGACATCCCGCCGATCGGGCAGGTGCGTCCTCAAGGCGGGCCCTACGTACACGGAACGCTGTTGCAGGGGCACACCCAGCGTGGGCAGCTGCTTGGCTCGCCCGTCGGCGCGGGTGCCACGACGGGGCAGAGCGTGACCTGGGAGCGCTTCAGGCAGAAAGGGTCGACGCGGATCAACCTGCGTCGCTGGCGTTCGCAGGCGTTGAGATCGACTGATTGGCAGGGCCTGTACTTCAACGTCGAGCGCCCGGTACCCAACTCTCACGACTGGATCATCGACGCCAGCTACGGAATCACACGATACCGGGGAACCTCCGCGCTGAGTGTCGACGCGGGCGTCGCGTATGCGGGCCGCTGGCAACTCGCCGACAGTCGCACGAACGTCTACGCACGCACGAGTCTCTCCCTGTTCTGATACCCGGCATTCCGATCCGTCCCCTCACGTCGCAGCCAGCCATCGACCGCCTCCCCGGAACGCTCAGCGCTCACGCGCGTGCAACCGGCGCACCACGTCAATCACGCGGCTCCGGTCATCGGGCGTCATGGCGGAGCCAGACGGAAGGCAGAGACCCGTATCGAAGATGGCGTCCGAGACTCCGCTCCCGATGAACTCGCACGACGCAAAGACGGGCTGTCGGTGCATTGGCATCCAGACGGGACGGCTCTCGATGTTCTCCGCCTCCAACGACATTCGCACGGACTCGCGATCGGCGCCGAACGCAATCGGATCGATGGTCAGCGCGCTGAGCCAACGCGTATGGCGCCCCCACTTCGCCTCAGGCTGGAACACAATCCCCGGAAGGTCGCCCAGCGCGGAGCGGTAGGCCTCGAAGTGCGCGCGCCGTGCCGCGACTCGCGCCGAAATCGTCTCCAGCTGCGCGCGACCGAAGGCCGCCAAGAGGTTCGACAGGCGATAGTTGAAGCCAATCTCGTGATGGAGATAGTGTGGTGCCGGCTCGCGCGCCTGCGAAGCGAGTTTGCGAACGTGGAGCGCGAGCGACTCGTCTGGGGTGACGAGCATCCCCCCTCCCGAGGTCGTGATGATCTTGTTGCCGTTGAACGAGAAGATGCCAGCGCGGCCGAAGACACCCGGGTGCCGCCCATGGCACGTCGCCCCGAGGGCTTCCGCCGCGTCCTCGATGATCGTCACGCCGAAGCGCTCGCAGAGCGGCACGAGGGCAGCCATGTCGGCGGACTGTCCGTACAGGTGCACCGGGATGATCGCCTTGATCTGACGCCCCCTGGCGGCCCTGGCAACAAGCACCTTTTCGACCAGTGCGGGGTCGAGATTCCACGACTCCCGCTCGCTGTCCACGAGCACCGGCGCCGCACCGACGTACCGGATCGGATTCACCGATGCGGAGAACGTCAGACTGCTGACGAGCACCTCGTCTCCCGAACCGACTCCCGCGGCAATCAGCGCGAGATGCAGCGCACCAGTCCCGGAGCTGAGGGCCACCGCGTGGGGCGACCCGACGGCCGCGGCAAACTCGGCCTCGAAGGCATCGATGTGGGGACCGATGGGGGCGATCCAGTTCGATTGAAGCGCGTCGGTGAGGCGCTCCGCCTCGCCACCGGAGAGATGCGGAGGCGAGAGGAAGAGACGTGAGCCGGCGGCGGTATCTGTCACGAACGAACCCGGATGAGAGTCAAGAATGGGAGCGGGGGCGCTGAGACTCGGCACCACCGGCGAAACGCGGCATGGTCGCATCGCCTGGCGCGGTGATTCCGTCGCGCCGCATCACTTTCGCCACCGTGCGAAACAGAATGCGCAGATCGAGCCAATGGGACTGGCGATCCACATACCAGATGTCGGCCGCGAACCTCTCCTCCCATGAGTGAGCGTTTCGACCGGTCACCTGGGCGTGCCCCGTGATGCCAGGACGGCAGTCGTGCCGACGCGCCTGCTCGACGGAGTAGAGCGGAAGGTACTCCATCAGCAGGGGACGAGGGCCGACCAGACTCATCTCGCCACGGAGGACGTTGAGGATCTCCGGCAGCTCGTCGAGGCTGCTCGCTCGCAGCAGTCTTCCCACCCGCCCGAGCCGCTGGACGTCCGGGAGCAGGATGCCCTCGGCCCCGCGGTGATCGCTCATCGTTCTGAACTTCACCAACTCGAACGGGTGGCCATGCAAGCCGGGCCGTCTTTGCCGGAAAAAAACCGGCCCGCCGAGCGTGACCCGAACGAGTACCGAGAGCACGAGAAGTAGCGGCACGACGAGCGGTGCCCCGACCACGACGAGCAGAAGGTCACGCGCACGCTGTCCCGCAAGTTGGCCGTGGGACGATGCCTCGGTGCTCACCTGGAACCCACCTCTGGCGCGTGCGCAACGCGACCCGTGCGCAGGATCACGAGCCCGTTGAGCGACGCAAAAAGCATCACGATGGCTATTACCCTAAGCGCGCGAATGAACAGGGAGAGCACGACTCCATCGGCGAAGGTGAGGTCCGCCTGCCTCCCGACGGTCCCGATCACGAGTTCCTGCACGGCGATGTTCCCCGGCGTGATAGGCACGAGCCCGAATATGGCGGTGAGGGGAAGCGCCAGCATGCCGTAGCCGAGAATGAAGACCACGCCGAACCAGGCGATGAAATAGTAGCCGCGGACGTAGGAGAGCACGTCGAGGTCATAGCGCCGCTTCAACTCGATACCGCGGTCGATGGCGCCGGCCTGGGGAAAGATCGAATCGAGCGCGAAGGCGTTCACGAAGATTCGCTGCCACCAGCGCTGCGCGATGCGCGACTCGCGGAGTCGTTGCAGCACCAGGCGTACCCGGACGCCGAAGAGCAGCACATTGACCGCCATCACTGCGGCAATCATGGCCCACGCGCTCCATTCCACCCGGCGGATGAGTTCGCCCGACTCCGGCTGGCGCCAGAGCATGATCACGACTCCTGCCGTCGCGAGCCCGCCGGTCAGGGGGCCATATCCGCCGGGACCACGCGCTCGATCCTGGCGTCGGTGGGGCGTGCTCGTGACTCGTCGATACAAAACGGCAGACCCGCCGTGGATGCGCATTCACGAATGCCGGAACGGCTGGAAGCAAGAGACGAACGCTGCGCGTCTCTAGCGCCAGAGCGAACCGGTGCGCAGGGACGAATCGAAAACCATTGATCAAGACGAATTCCCCAACGAAGGTCCGACGCCGAACCAGCGGCGCGCCCGAGCTATCCACCGGAAGGGCGAAAAATCGCCTCAAACCGTTTCCCTCGACATCGACGAGGAGTCGGACGTCGCTCCCTCCTACACGAACCAGGTGCAGCTCCGAGTCCTCCCGGCGCGGTTGGGTTGGAGATCTCCTCCAGCGCCACCATCGCCGAATGGTGCCGCTGGAAGATACCCGCCCGGCCACGCCGAGCGGGATGTCCCCACTGCGGCGATCGTCTCACGCGAGAGCGGCCAAAAGTAGAGCGCAAAAGTAGAGCGCAAAAGTAGAGCGCTTTTCTCTCGCCGAATTCGAGGGCATGGAATCACGTGAGCGGGGGGGGCCCGTGAGCGGGGGGCCGAGAGTGTGATCGACCCAACCGAGGTGAGCCCGGCATCCTCATGGGAGATGACTCGCTGGCCGGCGACAATCGGATAGTCAGCCGCGTCAAGGCGGGGTCGGAGTCGAGCGCGGCTCTCGGTGGAGCATACTCTGAGAGTGGAAAATAGTCCGAGACGTGGATCCAGCCTGCTCCCATCTCGCGAAGGCGCGGCGCTGCAACACGGCATCTTGCCGGCGATCGGGCTTCTGCTTTGTTCTTTACACTGGACGTGTTAGTCTTGACTTTCCGTTACCCGAGTTTCCGGGGGACCGTCCGCGTGGTGAGGGTTGCGGCTGTGTGGCGCGGAGTGCTGGGCGTCTGACGCCGGGCACCGCTCCCATTTCCTCCTGCAGATTCAATTCCCACGGCATGTTTTTGCCCAATCTTTACCTGCTGGTCACCGGCGCGTTCGGCTCGGCGCTGATAGCCTGTGCCGTACGCTTCGAAGGGCGGTGCTGGGTCGCCAACGGACACTATGTGTTTGTGGCCTTCCTGAGGTCGGGGCCGGCGCGCCACGCCGTCACGCTGTGGCCAGGGTCGTCCGCGCGACACTGGCACCTCGTCAGCGGCTCCGAGCTCGAGCTGATCGTTGCAGGCGCGACTGCCGGGCGAGTGCGCAGCGGGCTGTTCGGCGTGACCGGGCTCGTCGGCCTTCGCCGAGCGCCCGCCGACCTGCGTGCCCGTGCTCGACGCGTGTCCTTTGGCGGGTCTGGTGGCCCGCAGCGCGGGGGTCGAGACGCGCATTGTGCCTTTGCTGCACGAGCACTTCTCGCTTGAGCGCGCCTCGACGCCGGTGAGGCAGGTGCGCATCGAGGATCAACCGGAGGGCGAGCCGATGCGCGAAGTATGGCGCGAAGTGATGCTGAAGTGCGAGCCCGGTGATGGTGTCCCACGTTGTGTCGCACAAAAACGTGCTGCTGATGGAGCAGAACGTTTTGGAGGCGCATCGGAACAACGTGCTCGGCACGGGCGAGGAGGTATCGTGCCTGGGCACGAGGCGCCGGAGAAGATCGTGGACCTGGCGCGTGAACTGATTGCGCGGACGGCGTCGCCGGGGGGATCTCAGGTCGAGGTCCGGATTCACCGGCTTACGATCCGGGTAAAGATGTACGACGAGCTATTCTTTGGTGCGGAGCAGGCGGGGCCGAGCACGCATGCGAAGGTGATGTATGCTTCGGGAACACAGGTCAGTGCACCGGTAGCCGCCGTAATGTCGGCGGCTTTCGAGGAGCTTTCGTACGCACCTGAAGCGGGGAGGGTCCGCGACTTGATCAAGGCAGGACAATGGACAGGAGTCCGCGAGCGAGCTGGCGCATTGCTGCGTGCTGACGGTGCCTTGCGATCCCGCCCTCGATACGACGGACATGGCGATGTGGTTGTTCGCGCTGAGGAGACGACATGATGGAGACGGTCATTCCCGCGGGACAGCGTATTCGCGTGGCGTTGCTGGGCTGCGGGCGGATCAGCAAGAATCACTTTGATGCACTCGCAAAGCTGCCCGGTCTGCAACTCGCGGCGGTGTGCGACATCGTCGCCGAGCGCGCGCTGCTCGCCGGCACGAAGAACGACGTGCCGTGGTTCACACGGTACGAGCAGATGCTGGCCGACGTGTCGAGCGATGCGGTGATTATTGCGACGCCGTCCGGCTTACATCCGCAGCACGGCATTCTGGCCGCCAAGGCTGGCCGGCATGTGATCTCCGAGAAGCCGATGGCGATCTCGCTCGCCGCGGCCGACGCGCTCGTGCAGGCCTGCGACGACCTCCGCGTCCATCTGCTCGTGGTCAAGCAGAACCGACTCAATCCGCCGATCGTGCTCCTCAAGCGCGGGATTGATCGCGGGCGCTTCGGACGGATCTACATGGCGAATTGCACGGTGCGGTGGACGCGCCCGCAGGACTACTACGACCAGGCGCCCTGGCGCGGCACGTGGGAGTTCGACGGGGGCGCGTTCATGAACCAGGCGTCGCACTACGTCGATCTCGTGCAGTGGCTGGTCGGCCCGGTCGAAAGCGTCATGGCCAAAACTGCGACGATGGCACGACGTATCGAAGCGGAGGACAGCGGCGCCGCCGTACTGAAGTTCCGCTCCGGCGCCATCGGCGTCATTGAAGTCACGATGCTCACCTTTCCCAGGAATCTTGAAGGATCGATTACCATCCTCGGCGAGAAGGGGAGCGTGAAGATCGGCGGGACGGCGGTCAACAAGGTCGAACAGTGGACCTTCGCCGATTACGATGACGACGACAAGCTCGTCGAGCAGGCGAACACCAATCCGCCAAGCGTGTATGGGTTCGGGCACGAGGGCTACTACCGTAACGTGGAATCAGTGCTGCGCGGTGAGGCGCGCCCGGATACCGACGGTCGCGCCGGTCGGAAGTCGCTCGAACACATTCTGGGGATCTACGAATCGGCGAAGACTGGCCGCGACGTGCCCTTGCCGCTTCGCGTCAACCACTGAACCAATTTGTCATGGCCGTACCTCTTCTCGATCTCAAGGCGCAGCACGCCACCATCCGCGACGAAGTCGTTGCCGCAGTGATGGATGTCGTCGATCAGCAGGCGTTCATCCTCGGCGATCCTGTAGGACAGCTCGAGTGCAGTGTGGCAGGACTCTCGCATGCCAGGTACGCCGTGGGGTGTGCCAATGGCACGGACGCGCTGCTGCTCGCGCTGCGGGCGCTCGACGTCGGGCACGGCGATGAGGTGGTCACCACGCCGTTCACATTTTTCGCAACTGCCGGCGCGGTGCACAATGTCGGGGCGCGCCCGGTGTTCGTCGACATCGATCCGCGCACGTTCAACATCGCGCCCGACGCGATCCGCGCGGCCGTCGGTGCCAGGACCAAGGCGGTAATTGCCGTCGATTTGTTCGGTCAGATGGCGGCGATTGACGAAGTCAACGACGCGGCGCAGGGCCGTCCGGTCATCGAGGACGCGGCCCAGTCGATCGGCGCGAGCCGCCTCGTCGACGGCGCCACCGTGATGGCCGGCGAAGCCGCCACAATCGGAACGTTCAGTTTCTTCCCGTCGAAGAATCTCGGCGGATACGGCGACGGCGGCATGCTGGTGACGCAGGACGACGCGTTGTTCGAAGTGCTCATGAAATTGCGCACGCACGGCAGCCGCCGGACCTACTTCCATGAGATCGTCGGCTACAACAGCCGTCTCGATGCGCTGCAGGCAGCCGTCCTGCGCGCCAAACTGCCGCATCTCGCCTCGTGGAGCGCAGCCCGTCGACGAAATGCCGCGTACTACGACGCCGCGTTCGCTGATCTCGCCGACGTCGTCACCCCATACGTCGATCCCGCCAACACCTCGATCTACAACCAGTACACGATCCGGGTACCCGTGCGCGATGCGCTGCAGGCGCACCTCAAGGATCGCGGGATCGGCTGTTCCGTCTACTATCCGCTGCCGCTGCATCTGCAGCCATGCTTCGCGTATCTCGGATACCGGCAGGGGCAGTGCCCCGAGTCGGAACGCGCGGCGCTCGAGGTGCTCTCGCTGCCGGTTTTCCCCGAGCTCACCACTGCGCAAGTCGATGAAGTCATCGGGGCAGTACGAGCCTTCTTCGGACGCTGAGGCGTCGCCATGGTCCAAACTCCGTCGATGGCGCACCCCCTGCTCGCGAAGATTCATGACCCTGCCGCCGTCATTGGCATGATTGGTCCGGGCTACGTCGCCCTGCCGCTCGCGATGGAGTTCGTGCACGCCGACTTTCGCGCGACCAGCGACGACGTCAGTCAGCGCGTGATGAATGTCCTGATGGCCGGTCGCTCACACATCACGGACATCCTGCATCAGGTTGTGCAGGAGGCGATCGCGGCGGGCCTCCGAGTGGCCACGGTCGTGGCGTCGCGTATCGGCGAGTACGACGCGATTTCGTCAGCGGTGCCCACGCCACGCTCCAGGACACGCGATCCGGACTTGACGGCTGTGCCGGCCGCCGCATCCGCGGCCACCTGGCCTCGTCGTGCATGCGACATACGTCGCGGATCAGATTGAATTTCGTATCCCGCACGAGACGCACCTCATAATTTCATAATTTCCGCTCGCAATTCCCATCCTCATCAGCGTGATCAGCCAGTCCAGGGTACTAGCACTGGTTCTTTACGCCCACAGTCCCCGGCTGGTTGCGGCCATCGGGTACCTCAATCGGAGTAGCTTGAACCAATGTGCGGGATCTTCGGAATCATCTCTACGCAGCCCGTCAATCGACGGGATCTTGACTCACTGGCGAAGCATGCAGAGCAGCGGGGGCGCGATTCCAGCGGTCTGCTTGTCATTTCGGGCGGTCGTTACGTCGTTCATCGAGCCGACTATCGTCTGCCTCGGCTGCTCAAGGAGGTCAGCCCCTATGCGAGTCATGTCGTCATGGGGCACAGCCGGCTGATCACCAACGGCCTTTCTGACAACCAGCCGGTGCTTTCCTCGGACGTTGCAGTTCTGCACAACGGGATCATCGTCAACCATGAGGCCGTCTGGCAGCATGTGGACAGGCCGCGCAAACTGGAGATCGACACCGAGGTGATCGCTGCCATTGCGGTCGAGCACGTGGAGAGTGGCAAGGCCGTCGAAGACCTTCCGGCGCGCGTGTTCGACCTGTGTCGAGGCGTTGCCGCGTGTGCGGTTGCGTTCCCGCGGCTTGGCAAGCTCGCTCTGTTCTCCAACAATGGCAGCCTCTACGTCGGAGCAAAGGAGGGCGCCACCTACTTCAGTTCCGAGCGGTACCCGCTGGAGTCGGTCTCGTGCACCGGGATCACCGAGGTGCGTGACGGCATCGTCGTCGACATCCCGGCAACGACGGACGACGTCACCGTCACAGAGCGAGTCGAGCGGAGGATCAACTTGATCCCCGGGCTCCTCACCGCCGGCAACGAAGAGAAGCTGCTCGAGTATCCCAGGCACAACCTCCGTCGCTGCAGCAAGTGTCTGCTGACGGAGACGATGCCATACATCGCGTTCGATTCCGACGGTGTGTGCAACTATTGCCGCAACTACAAACCTCGAAATCACCCGAAGTCGATCGAAGAACTGATCGAACTCGTCAAGCCGTACCGTCGCACCGAAGGGCCCGACTGCATCGTGCCACTCTCCGGAGGGCGCGACAGCTGCTACGGGCTGCACCTCATCGTCAAGGAACTCGGATTGCGCCCGCTGACCTTCACATACGACTGGGGAATGGTCACGGATCTGGGCCGCAGGAACGTCAGCCGGATCTCGTCGGAGCTCGGTGTCGAGAACATCATCATAGCCGACGACATCGAGCGGAAGCGCCGCTTCATTGCCTCGAACCTGCGTGCCTGGTTGAAGTCCCCCCACCTGGGGATGATCAGCGTCCTCACCGCTGGCGACAAGCACTTCTTCCGTCACTTGCAGACGATTCAGAAGCAGACCGGGATCGGACTCAACCTGTGGGGCATCAACCCGCTCGAGGTCACCCACTTCAAGGCCGGATTTCTCGGCGTTCCTCCCGACTTTGAAGAAGAACGCGTCTATTCGCACGGCGCGATGAAGCAACTTCGCTACCAGTCCCTCCGCTTCCGAGCCATGCTGCAGAGCCCCGGGTACTTCAACCGGTCGCTCTGGGACACCCTCTCGGGCGAGTACTACCGCAGCTTTGCGCCGAAGACCGACTACTTCCACATCTTCGATTACTGGCGCTGGAACGAGCAGCAGATCGATGACACGCTCGAGCGGTACGACTGGGAGCGCGCACCGGACACCAGGACCACTTGGCGGATCGGCGACGGGACGGCCGCCTTCTACAACTACCTGTACTACACCGTCGCCGGTTTCACCGAGCACGACACCTTCCGTAGCAACCAGATCCGCGAGGGGGATCTCACGCGCGAGGCAGCACTTCTACTGGTCCAGGAGGAGAACACCCCCCGCTACCAGAACATCAAGTGGTACCTCGACGTGCTTGGCTTCGACTTCACCGACGTGATCAACACGGTCAACCGCATCCCCCGCATGTACTAGGCGCGACATGTCCCCCTGCATCTGGTACGTCTCGAAGTACGTCATCACCCCAGCAGCTCGGGAGCCTGTCAGCCGCGGCTACGGCCTCATGCGGGAGTTTGTGCGGCTGGGCTGCCGGGCGGTGATCGTCACTTCAGATTCCATGGGGAAGTTCGATGCGCCCGTAGCGAGGCATCAATTCGTTCTGGAAGAGCATGAGGGGATCACCCTCTGTCGAATCCGCACGCTGAAGTACGCAGACAGCAAGTCCATCCGCCGGATCCTGAGCTGGTTGGACTTCGAGTGCAGGCTGTTCCTGCTGCCGAAGCATACCCTGCCCGAGCCAGACGTCATCGTGGTCTCGAGCCTCTCCCTGCTCACGGTGCTCAACGGGCTGCGCCTTCGCCGACGGTACAAGTGCCGCCTGGTCTTCGAAGTACGCGACATCTGGCCCCTGACGATCGTGGAGGAGGGCGGCTTCAGTCCCATCAACCCCCTCGTGCTCGCACTCGGCGTCGTGGAGAAATTGGGGTATCGACGCGCCGATGCGATCGTCGGCACCATGCCAAATCTCGGAGCGCACGTCGAGAAGGTGACTGGTCGTTCCCTGCCCACCGCCTGCATCCCGATGGGGGTCGACGTGGAGACGATTCGAACATCGGAGACGCTCCCCCCCGACTACGTGGCCACCTACATTCCGGCGAACAAGTTCCTGGTCGCGTACGCGGGCAGCATCGGCGTCTCCAACGCGATGGACGTGTTCTTCGAGTGCGTGGAGTCAATGCAACAGGATCCAGGCGTCCACTTCGTCGTCCTCGGCGACGGCGAACTCCGCCAGTCCTACCTCGATAAGTACGGTAAGCTACCCAACCTGACGTTCGCCCCCCGCGTCCCGAAATCGCACGTCCACGACTTCCTCACGCGCTGCGACCTGCTGTACCTCTCGGTGCACAAATCAGCGGTCTGGGACTACGGCCTCTCTCTCAACAAACTGATCGACTACATGCTCGCCGCCAAGCCGATCGTCGCATCGTACTCGGGCTACCCGTCGATGATCGACGAGGCCGAGTGCGGGACGTTCGTCCCCGCGATGGATGTGGTGGCGCTGCGGGACGAGATCCGAAGGTTCGTCGGAATGACAATTGAAGACCGCGAAGCCATGGGACAACGCGGTCGCGCGTGGTTGCTCATGAATCGGGACTACCGAGTCCTCGCTGAGGACTATCTGGCCATCCTCCTCCCGCACGGAGCCGGCAGGCCGAACGTCGCGTCTCCGGTGGCGGAGCAGTGAGCCCGATCCCGCATCACGATCATGCCCACCTGCGTCGCACACGGCGTCGCACGCGCGTAGCGAGCCAAAGTGCGGCGGGGGCACTGGCATCAAGGGCCTGTGGAGATCGACGAGGAGATCTCTCGTGCGGCGTGCCGGGGCCACTGTGAAGCGATTACCAGGAAGAACAGGTAGAAAAAGATGAAGTCGAGCAGTCCGGGAAACGCCATGGCATCCACGAACGCGCGTGCGGCGAACAGCAGCAGCAGTCCGAAGACGAACCATCGCCCTCCGCCGTCGCGCAACGCGATTGCGCCGGCCGTCACGACCAGCAATGCCAGGCACACGAGGAACGGGAGACCAAAGAAGTAGTGCGCCCGGATGAAGGAGTTGTGTGGATTGCCGAGCAGGTTGAGAATGGCAGGACTCGCGGTGTAGCGCCCCCCGGCAACGACCTCCCAGAGCGAGAGGCTGGCGAGGTACTCCTCGCGTATGGTACTCCGGCTCTCGTCACCGAATCCGTGAATCAGCCGCGTGGTCTGGAATACCGCGAGCAGGACTGATTGGAGCTGGTACGTGAGTACCGCGGCGACGCCGAAGGTGCCGATTGCGAGCCCGAGCCTGCGGCCCCCCCGGTTCAGGCTCCATCGCTGGAAGACGCAATAGAGGAAGAGCACGGACAGCAACGCGATCCCCGAGCGCCCCTTCATGGGGAAGCTGAGCACCATCGAGACGAAGGGAAGCAGAAGCGGGGCGCGTCCCGTACGCTGAACCGTCGCGGCGCAGTGCGCGAGCTGCAGGAAAAGCAGAATGCCCGACACCAGATTCACGCTGCCGCTCGCACCCGGCAGCGTCAACGCCGCGAGCGAAATCCCGCTTCGCGCAATCTGCACCAGCAAGACGCCCTGATAGATGAGGAGGAGCGCCCGTGCAACACGGTGCATCGCCTCCCTCGGGAGGCGGGCACAGACGAAACCGGTCACCACACCCACCAGCACGACGGCGGCCTGGAACCCAAGTGCCACGCCAACCTTCGTCAGGTTCATGGCAACACCGAGGGCGATGACCCCGGCCACGAGCATCATCACAAGGCCAAGCTGAGGATCACGCGCCACCGCACGGCCATCCACGAGCCAGACCGCGAACGCGAGCGCGCCGAGGGCAATCACGCGAATGGCCAGCCCGTCAAGCGCGAATGCCGCCACGGTGAACGCCATGACCAACGCGAGCACGCGGGAGCGATGGTCCGTGGCAATCATGGAACCTCGCGCCGCGCGTCGAGCGCGCGCCGGAGCGCTGCTGCCAAGGCTTCCGGATCGACCTGCTTCGCGATTCCGGCGTGCACCTCCTTCGCGAAGTCCGGCGCGGCCTGCGCATCGAGGAAGAAGCTTGGCACGCCAAGAGCCGCCGCCTCCGTCACGACCGACGAGTTCCAGGTGACGTGCACCGACGCAGCACGAAGGTCGGCCGCGAGCGGAGTGCGCGCGCTCGAGAGCACGACGTGCGGCAGCTCGAGTAGCGGCAGGTAATCACGTTCTGGGTTCCGGCCGCCCGGATGCAGTCGAAGACACCAGGTGACCTCGCTGACCTCGCGGATGACCGCGCGGACACTCGGCGGAATCGGCGTATCCACCTGCAACGTGAACAGGATGGCACAACGGCCATCCGAGGGCTTCTCGCTCCCGAGCCCGAGGTGGGCGTACTCGGTGCTGCGCCACTCGACCCCCAACGCCTCGCCCACGTATTCGCCCGTGGGAGAATCCCAGACGATGAGTCCCGTGGGGCGAAATCCGCACGCGATGCTGAAGACAGCGCGGTTGTAGGTCTGGTGCGCGGGGCCGATGCGTCCGTGCTGGATGTCCCACACGGGCTTCCCGGCACGCCGGAATGCGAGCGTGATCCCCAGCATGAACGCACTGTAGAAATCACTGACATGGGCAACTTGATGCGTCCACGCCAGGCGCGATGTCCGATGGGCGATCGCCTCGGCGATCAGCAGGTTTCGAACGTTCCAGAGCCAACGGATGCCGCCGGGCAGGAAGCGGCGATCCACACCGCTGCTGATCTCACGGATGAAGCGATACTCCGCCCCCCACTCGGTGCTGCAGGAAAGCACCGCTGCGCAGAGATCGGCGAGGCCCAGACGGTAAGGCAGCTCACGCGCCGACACGTGAACCCGCTGCGCGAGGTGGCCGACCTGGTACCCCTGCGGGGCGCTGTCGTCTGCCAACATCACCGCATCAACCGGAGGGCACGAGAGGGCGCCATCGATCTCCGTCGTGCGCGCGTGCGCGTAGACGAAATAGGCCCGCGGTCTGTCGCTCGCTGGGGCCCACGGCGTCGCCAGCCGATCCGCGAGCCTCTCACGCCAGCGACGAGGAGTCGTCTCCGCTTTCATGTCTCGGCCACACTGCCTCCTGCCCCGCGCCGCAGGGCCTGCAACCACGGCATGGGGCGGACGTGCTGCGCGAGGGCCCATGTCCCGCCGAACATCAGCATGTGACTGAGCAGGTAGCCCTGCCCCGCCCCGATCATGCCCACCGCTGGGATGCGCAGGTAGGTCGTGAGAATCCCGAAACAACCGGCGGCCAAGGTCACCCACGCGAGGTAGGCAGTCTTCCCGGCATGGAACACGTAATTCGTGACCATGTAATACATGCCGCCAAAAGCATACGCGAACGCGATCCACGGCACCGCCCGTGCAGCGTCCGCGAATGCCGCGCCGCCGATCAGGCGTACCAGCCACGGTGCGGCAAGGCTCAGGACACTGGCCGAGGCGAAGAGGCCGACGCCGTAGAGGTAGGTGGCGCGCACAATCCGCACGTCCCGCGCCGGATCGCCCCGTTCCAGTTGACCGAGGAGCCACGGCATGTACGCCTTGTTGAACGCCCCCGTGACTAAGCCGAGGCCCATTCCGATCTGCAGCGCGACCATGTAGATGCCCGCCTGGTCCACGCCAAGCATTCCAGTGAGCAACAGCCGATCCGCGCCCGCGATCAGCAGGCCGCCGATCATGTGCGGAATGAGGGGAACCCCATACGCCAGCGCATCGCGGATGTCCGCCACGGAAACCATCAGACGGATTGCCCCACTCCGCCACAGCAGTACCGCGGACGCGCTACCAGCGACCAGCGCACCGAGGGCTAGACCGGCCGTCGCACCCTCCCACCCCATGCCAAACCCATCTACGAGGACCACAGCCACGATGAGATACACGGCGCTCTGCCCGACGGTCAGCGCGCTGTACGCCCACGGACGGCGCGCCACTTGCCACAGAATGAGTCGCAGCGACGTGACGAAGTTCAGCACCGCCACTCCGACCGCGACGAACAGCCACGTCGGCGGTACCTCGGTGTGACGCGCGATCAGGCTGCGTAGCGGAGTGAGCAGGAGAAGGATTCCGAGGGTCGACACCGCGAGAATCGCCAGGCACGTCCCGAGATAGGCCCGCAGGTGGTCCGGGTCCAGCTGGAAATAGCGGACGGTGACCGCGCTATTCGAGTTCAGCCCCGCCATCGCGGCGAACACCGTCACCGTGACGGTGAAGATCGCCACCACGCCGTACTGCTGAGGGCCAAGCGCCCGCGTGAGGATTGGCACGAGAAGAAACGGGAGGAGCGCATTGAGCATGTTGGCGCCGACATAGACCGCCGCCTCGCCAGCGAGCGCCGGGAGCCTCCCGCGAAGTGCCGACATCGCACGCATCAGCGACCACCGAACGTGCTATTCACCGCCATCCGAAAGCGGGCCTCGGCTGGATCGGTGACAGCTGAGCTCGCGTCAGGGCCACGCGCGACCAGACTCAGGATGACCCCGATGAGGAGTCCGACGATGATGCCGATCAATGCTCGGAGCACGAGGACGCGCGAATCCCGCTCCAACGGCATCACCGGCGGTTCGACCAGGCTGACCACCGCGACGTCACGGATCTCACGGATGCGCGCGTCCTCGACCGACTGCGCCAAGGTGCTGTAGAGCTGCTGCTGCATGATCACGACGCGTTGCAGTCGATCATGTTCAAAGTTGAGTCCGGCGGAGTTCCGGAATTCCCGATTCTCGCTGAGGAACCGCGCCTGACTCGCTTCAGCCGCCCGCAACTCAGCCCCGCGCTCCAGCAATCGCGCCTCGACGAAGCGTCGCTCCTGCTTGGCCTGCCCGCGCCCGATCTCGATATTGACGTCGTTGACCGCCTGAATCAGCGCCGTCGCCACGTGATGAGACACCGCTGCCCACTCGGTCCGAACTTCAACACGGACCGAGCCCGTTTCCCGCACCTGCCACACCGTGATGAGCCGATGGAGTGCCAGCGCCGCCCGGCGCACGCGGAGCGCCTCCGCATTGGCTTCCCCGCCGCCGTCTCGCGGCGGCAACAGCAGATCGGTCACACGAACCGTGGCAGTCGAATCGTCGAGGGCCACCGAATCCTGAACGATGCGCTCGAGCACTACGGGCGATCCTGCCAATTGCACGAGAAACTGTGGCGAGGAGCCTTGCGCGGCTGCACCCAGGCTGGCGAGCTCGGCGATCCCCAGCTGACTGGCGAGACCGCGAACGCGCGCGTCGCCGCCGCCCGACGAGACGGCAACGATCGTCGCGCGCGACGTGTAGGTGCTCCTGGTCAAGAAAGCCGACGCGACCCCCACGGCGATGCCGATGAGCATCCATACCAGGAGCACCCGCCGCGCCTCGAGGAGGCGTGCGCCTACCGCATACAGCGAGAAGCCTTCCGTCGCGGCGGGGGAATCAGTGCTCATGACGAGGCCTGTTGGGCTGATGGCATGGCGTACTCAGGCGAGCCGCTGGAATCCGCTGTGCTTCACGGGGCCCCGGAGCAGAGCCATGACGTCGCCACTACGCACCGCGTCAGACATCCCCTGAAAAACCTCGCAAACGGCCGCGAGGTAGCCTGCCACGTGCTCCGGCTGGTGCGCGAAGCTCGGATAAAAGGCAAGGGAGGTCAGGTAGCCGCGGTCCAGCATGCCCTGGATGAAAAGGGTCGACAGCGCCATGGCGTGCTCACCCTTGAATCCGATGTGGCTGAGCGGTGCCATGCCGTACACATCAATGTCGAGACCCACGGCCGCCGCGGCCGAGTGCCAGCCCTGCTGCACCGCAGTCCCCGTCGCAATCAGCGCCTTCGGCACTTCAAGGCGCCGATGCTTCCTGATCATCGCCAGCGCCGCGGTCGGACCGACTCGTTCGGTCCACATGGTGCTGCTGATGAAGGACCGCTGCGCCGCCTCCATCACGCTGCGACGCCCAATGACCGCGGAGATCGGGTACCCGTTGCCGAGCGCCTTCGCGAAGGTCGCGATGTCGGGCTCGACGCCGAAGAGCTGGTGCGCCCCACCGGTATTGAGGCGGAACCCGGACGTCACTTCGTCGAAGATGAGTGACGCGCCGGCACGCGTGGCCGCGGCGCGGACTCCCTCGAGGTACCCCTCGACCGGCCCAGCCATCCGCGTCGGCTCCATGACGACGGCCGCCACTTTACCGGCGTGCTGTGAAAGCAGTGCCTCGAGAGCCGGGAGGTCATTGTACGGGAACGGAATCGCTGATCCGCGCAGTCCGCGCGGGACACCGGCCGGCTCGAGTCCACGAAGGAGATGCCCGTCAAGCGCCTTCTCCTCCCCGATGTTGGCCGCGAGGTACCAATCCTGCCAACCGTGATATCCGCAGAAGAGCACGACATCGCGGGCGGTCGCCGCGCGGGCGATGCGGATGGCGACCGCCATCGCTTCCCCGCCGCCCCGCGCGAACCGCGCCATCTCGGCCCACGGGTGCAGCTCGATGAGCAGCTCGGCGAGCTCGACCTCTTCCGGCGAGTTGAGCGTGCACATCGAACCGTTGCGAATGGCGTCGATGACCGCGGCGTCCACGTCGGGATCGGCGAAGCCGAGGACCGGCGCGCCTATGCCATTGGTCGCGAAGTCGTAGTAGTGGGCCCCCGTAAGGTCCCAGCACTCGATACCCTTGGCACGCGTGTAATACGACGGCCACTGGTCCGGGAGGAACATTTCCGGCCGCTTGGAGAGGAGCTGCGTACCACCCGGAATGAGGGTCTTCGCGTGCTCGTAGAGCGCTTGGCCAGTCAGGGCAGTCGCGTGTGGCGTCATGGGAGGGGTGGTATGCATTGGATGGAGGCGTACGGGGAGGTTAGCGCGGATCGACGTCGACGCACTCGGTCCAGTCGACGTCCCGCTGGTCGCCGAGGCTGTCGAGAAACTCGTGCACCGACTGTATCTCGCCCGTGCCGGTGGTCGGAGTCGTCCGGCGCGACCATGACCAGGACCCGTTGCAACGACGAGGGATCGGCCAGATCTCCGGAGTGCAGCTTCACCCTGCGCCCGCCTTCCGGCATCTGAGAGAGATGCTCGATGCGCCCAGACGCACGACTGCGTGAGCGACGAACCAAGTCATAGATCTCGTAGACTTGGTAGACCTCGTAGCCCTTGGCACGAAGGAACTCCGCGAGGTACGAACCGACCAGTCCGGTGATGCCGGAAATGCGAGCGCGACGAGCCACAGCGATTCCTTCTTGAGGGAATGAATATTCATGAAGGGAGCTAGCGGAACAGACGCTCGAGGACCGTCCCCGACGCCGGCAGGATGCGC
This sequence comes from uncultured Gemmatimonadaceae bacterium, assembly GCA_964392395.1. Taxonomy (GTDB): domain Bacteria; phylum Gemmatimonadota; class Gemmatimonadetes; order Gemmatimonadales; family Gemmatimonadaceae; genus JACMLX01. The sequence goes on along the minus strand of CAYMQV010000027.1, from coordinate 10,238 downwards.
TGCGAAGGGTACTGCCCGACCACGACACGGTCGTCGGGGACATCAGTGTTGAGGAGGAACGCATTGGCTCCGACGATCACGTTGCGTCCCACGTTACACGCCCCCAGCACAGCCGACCGGGCGAAGAGCACGTTCTCGCCCGCGAACGTCGGATAGGTGCCGTCCTCGACCGCGCCAACCCCGCAGTTCTGGTAGGCGACGAAGTAGTCGCCATACGAGGCATTCCCCAGGACGGTTCCCAGAGGATGAATCAGGAGAAAGATGTCGGGGAGGCGGACGGCATAGTAGAGGTCGCAGCCATGCAGCGCCTTGTTGAGCAGAAACAGGCTCGCGGCAAGATCGGGATCCCCGCCCTCGCGATGCACCGTATTCGAGAGGAAGTACAAGAACATCGCCCAGTGGTCCCCATGGCGATGGTCGAAGAGCGTGTGGATACCATCGAAGAAATACTTCCTCCGGATCTCGGAGAAGCACCGCGCTACCCGCGATAGCGTGGCTGGCAGGTGCCGCTGTACCGACGTGCCGGAGTACGGCGTCCGACCCGGAACGGTAAACGCTTCCAGCTGACGCACCACGTATGGCTCGAACTCGTCCGGTGCGAGCGACCAGCGCATGCGCGGCGGCGTCGGGACGTGGATGGACGCCATCACGCGAGCTTCACGGGAAAGCCCGCATTCTTGAGGAACGACCTCGCGCGGATCGGGTTGTTGTCCCCGAAATGGAAAAGACTGGCGCAGGCAGCGGCATCGGCACCCGCGTTGAATCCATCGGCGAGATGCTGGAAGTTTCCAGCTCCACCCGCCAGGATGATCGGGAGCGTCGTCACGGCGCGCGCACGCGTCGCGATCTCCAGATCGTATCCCCGCATCATCCCATCCTCATCGATGGAATTGAGCAGGACCTCGCCGGCGCCGAGCGCGGCCGCCCGTCCCACATGCGCCTCGACTGACAGCTCGTGCGCCACGCTCCCGTTCCGGCTGAACACGCGGTAGCCGAGCGCCGGGTCACGTCGGAAATCCACCCCCATCACGACGCACTGCGCCCCGAAGTGGTCAGAGACCTCACGCAGAAACTCGGGCGTCTCCACCGCCGCGGAGGTGATGACGACCTTGTCGGCGCCGGCACGGAGCAGCATCCTGACGTCCTCGATCGTCCGCACGCCGCCGCCGACGGCGAGGGGCATGAAGCACTCCGCGGAGACACGCTCGATCACATCCAGCAGTGCCCGGCGTCCGCCAACGCTGGCCTCGATGTCGAGGAACACCAGTTCATCGGCATTCTGCGCGTTGTAGATGCGCGCCGCCGAGACCGGATCGCCAGTATCGCGGAAATCGGTGAACTGCCGCCCCTTCACCATGCGTCCGTCTCGAAGCAGCAGCAGCGGGATCACCCGTCGCTTCAACACGTGCCGTCCCAGGCCGCGAAGTTCTCCAGGATACGCAGTCCGTTCTCCTGGCTCTTCTCCGGATGGAACTGCACGCCCACGATGTTGTCCCTGGCGATGACCGACGTGAAGGCGTCGCCGTACGTCGTCGTCGCCAGGCTGTGCGCAGCATCGTCAACGCGGACCACGAACGAATGAACAAAATAGAAGTCGGCCGTCTTGCGGACGGCCGCGAACACCGGGTGAGGTCGCGCAAGGATGAGGGAATTCCAGCCCACGTGCGGCAGCCGCTGCGGTGGCTCGACCGGCAGGAGTTCCGCCACCCCGGGGATGAGGCCGAGCCCCTCGGCGGGCTCGACCTCCGTTCCGAGGCTCACGAGCAGCTGCATCCCCAGGCAGATGCCGAGCATCGGCACCCCTGAGGCCGCGCGGGCGCGCAGCGGCTCCACCAGGCCCCGCGTGTGAAGCTCGGCCATCGCGTGCGCAAACGAACCGACGCCAGGCACGATCAGGCGCTCGACCTCGCCCAGTTCGGCCGGCGTCTCCACGATGCGCGCCTCGATCGCTTGCACCTCGAGCGCATTCCGCACCGAGCGCAAGTTGCCCATCCCGTAGTCGACGATGCCGATCACGAACCGCGACGCCGCCGCTGGATCGAGACGAGCTCGGGGTCTCGATTATCCTCCCGATACCACTGCTCGAAGTCCCACGTCTTCGAGGCATCAACGACGTTCGAGTAGTCGTGCTCGTACGGCGGTACCTGCGTGCCGCGCACGATCTCATTGAACTCGTCCTCCGAGAGTCCGACATATCCGAGGAAGTGGTCGAGCGATGGTGGGCGTCGCCCCTCGATCTGCCGGTAACGCTCGGCCTCCTCGTCCGTGAGGCGCCCGTTGCGCAGGTGGAACGCCGAAATCTGCGACACGCGCGTGTAGCCCCGCTTGAGGAACTTGATGTAGTCTCGGGAACCCTGCATGAAGCACTCGATCTTCTCGCCCGATGTGTTGAGCGCCGTCGGCACTCCCTCGAGTTCGTCGGCCTCCCACCCGAGTTCGCGCTTGATGATCTCCGTGTTCTTCACGTAGTCCCACGGAATGAACGACCCCAGGCAGATCGAGCAGTAATTGATCTTCTTGAGCTCCTGGAGCGCCGGATAGGTGTAGGGGAGCAGGTCCCGGCGATCGACGGGATTCTCGGGGGTGCTGATCATCCCGTGCATGTCGTCGGCAGAGATGCCCAGGTTCCGGAACATGTTGAACTTCTTCTCGTCTTCGTACTCGATCGTATCGTTGAGATAGTCGTAATACGCGGCGATCTCGGAGTGCGGCTCCCCCCAGAAGACGAGGGGAACATTGAACTTCGTCGCGATACGCAGGGGATACGAGTAGATCCCGCTGTGGCAGTGCCAGCAGAAGTCCGTCTTCCGCCGGAAGGACTCCAGCATGACACGCTTGACGATGTGCCAGTTGGGAGTGAACTCGAGCACATCCACGCCCAATTGCTTCAAGGTGCGCTCGTTGTTCCGCGCGATCACCGGTCGCATGAAGCCGTGGTTGAAGCGGACCACGAGTGGCTTCAGCTTGTACTCCTTGACGAGGTAATACAGCTGGAAGGTGCTGTCCTTCCCCCCCGAGAAGGGCACGATGCAGTCGTAGTCCGACTTGCCGCGATACTTCGCAACCAGCTTGTCGAGCAGGTCCTTGCGCTCGGCCCAGTCCACCGAGGTCTTGTGTTCGGCGGAACGGCAGATGTTGCAGATGCCCTCGGCATCGAACTCGATCGTTTCGTACGTCTCGGGCAGGTGGCAACGGACACAGCGGCGCAGCGTGGTCATCAGGAGGCCAGGGTCAGGGCAATGGATCGGTACGATGGCAAGCATCGCATGCGGCAAGCATCAGACATGGGCGGCCCCCCATTCGGCGAGGTTCACTTGTCCCGTCGCGGCGAGGAACTGGGCCCATTGGAGGTCCACCGGTTCATCGATCTCGATCGAGTGGACGCGGTCCATCGCAACGCCGTAGGAATGCTCGCGGTCCGCATACCGCTGGCCTACCCGCGTGTAGTAGTCCCAGCGCATGAGGTAAAGCGCGCCATTCATCGTGTACTCCTGCCGCTGATCCTGTCGGCGGAGTCCGCTGAGGCGCTGCATCTGGTCGACGATGGTCGTGATGCGGCCATCATCGTCCATCGGCCCGACGAACACGGAGGCGACCTCCGTCTCGCGCACCCCGACGACGACGTTCGCTCCGCGCGCCGCCATGAGGGCGGCGGCGGCATCGATGTCCGCACTCACGGCGAAGGGGGACGACGGCTCGAGCAACAAGACCGCATCGTACGCTCCAGCCCCCTCCTCCCGCTCGACCCAGTCCATTGCGTGCAACACGACGGCATCCGACGACGCAGTGTCTGTGGCGAGCTCGGCCGGTCGGGTGAACGGCACCTCCACTCCCAGCGCACGCGCCTCGGCCTGGATTTCCGCGTCGTCCGAGGAAAGGATCAGACGCGCGCAGCACCGTGCCCCCTGCGCGGCGCGCGCCTTGTACCCGACGAGCGACAAATCTCCAATCCGCGCCAGGTTCTTCCGCGGAATCGACTTGGATCCGCCGCGCGCGGTGATGACGCCGAGCACCTTCAGCAATGAACTCACGCGGCGTCCGGCGCCGCGGCCAGCGTGGCGGTCACTGCGGCGCGCACCGTGGCGCTGATACGACGGACTTCGGCAGACGAGAGCGACGCGTGAGAGGGAAGACTGATGCCGCGCGCGGACGCGTCCTGCGCGACCGGCAGGTGTTGCTTTGTGTCGTACACCGGCTGCTGATGCATCGGTCCGAAGAACGGGCGCGTGTCGATGCGATGCGCCCGGAGCTGCGCCATGAGCTCGTCCCTCGAGACCGCGGAGACCGCCGGATCGACCAACAACGAGTAGAGCCAATAGACACTTTGTGCCGGTGCCACTTCGACTGGCAGCTGGAGCCCCGGCGTTCCGGAGAGCTCTTCCGTGTACTCGCGCCCGATACGGCGCTTGGCGCTGAGGATCTCGTCGATCCGCTCCATTTGTGCCACGCCCACCGCCGCCTGCAGATTGGTCATGCGGTAGTTGTAGCCGAGGATCGGATGATGGTACCGGCGCTCAGGCGACATGCCGTGATCACGCAGCATGCGCACGTGCCGTGCGACGTCTGGGCGGCGGGTCAGCAGCATCCCCCCCTCTCCGGTGGTGATGATCTTGTTGCCGAAGAAGCTGAAGGTCGAGACATCCCCGAACGAGCCGACACGCTGACCATCGAACGTCGCCCCGTGTGCTTCGGCGGCGTCCTCGATGAGGGCGAGGCCGTGTGCGTCGCAGATGCGGCGCAGCGCGCCGAGGTCCGCGGGATGCCCGTACAGGTGGACGGCCATGATCGCCTTGGTGCGCGGCGTAATCGCCGCCTCGACCGCCGCCGGGTCCATGTTCCACGTCACCGGCTCGCTGTCCACGAAGACGGGCGTGCCCCCCGCGTACACCACCGAGTTCGCACTGGCGATGAACGAGAGCGTGGGCATGATGACTTCATCTCCCGGCCCGATCCCGAGGCCCAGCATCGCCAGGTGCAGTGCGGTCGTGCCGTTGGAGGTGGCGACGGCATGCTCGACGCCGCAGAACTCGGCGAACATCTCCTCGAACTTCGTGACGAATCGTCCCGTCGACGAAATCCATCCGGTCAACACGCACTCGCTCACGTAGACCAGCTCCCGCTCGCCCAGGAGTGGCTGTGCCACTGGGATGTAGGAGCGGGAGTCGAAGGTCGCGACATCCACGACACGGCGCGCCCCGTCAAGGATCGGAATCAACCGGATGCGCTCCGTGAACATCGCCGAGAGCTGTTCCGGGGGCGTCTCCTCCGTGGCCACGACGGGATCGGGCGCGCCGAGGCTTCCGATCGGAGACTCGAGTCCCGTCCCGCCAAGCAGCGCACGGCGCACGTCGCCATCGGTCAACAGGCCGGCAAACCGGCCCCGCTCGTCGGTCAGCAGGGCGGCACCGAGTCCCCCACCCTCGATTGCCAACATCGCCTGGCGGATCGAGGAGTCCCGTGGGACGGTCATCCGGTCAACGGTTTCCTTGATCACCACCAAAGGGTGCGAAGAATTGGAGGTCATTGGACGGTAGTGGGCTGAAGACGTGCGCTCTCGAACCACGCTCGATACTCGGCGGCTTCGGCCACCGAAGGGAATACGGACTCCAGGACCAGCGGACAATCGGCGAACCGAGAATCGCGAACGACGTCGAGCACCCAACTCACGGGGTCGAGGGGACGGTGCTGATCAGCGCTGCCATCGTTGTCGTGCACGTGGAGGCCGCGAATCCACGGCGCAACGGCCTCGATGAACTCGGCGCGGTCGAACCCCAGCGTGTGCGCCGTGACATTCAGGTGCCCGGTGTCGAGCAACACCCCGACGCTCTTCTGGTCGAGCGCACGCATGAATGTGACGATCTCGTCCGGCTCGGCGAGCAGCAGCAGCTCATTCCGGCCCTCCACGAGATTCCGACGATCCACGACATTCGGTTCGATCAGAAGGTCGACTCCCGCCGCGCCGGCGAGCTCCGCCAGTGCGTCGATTCCCCGCCGGAATATCTCGAGCGCGTCGTCCCGGGGCACAATCGCTCCACGGTCGAGCGTGCGCCCCAGGGACTCCGGACGAAACTCCGCTGAGAACCCCGCGTGCACACTGTAGAACGGCGCGCCGAGCCGTGCGCTCAGGCCAATCGCGTCAGTGGCCATGGCAAACGAGCGCGCCTGCACATCGTCATCGGCCGACGCGAGATTCAGCACGAACGCGTCAGACGGCAGCGGGAAGTAGTTATGGATGAGGAAGCGGATGTCGGACATCGACGCCAGCCAGTCCCCGACTGGGGTGCGCCTCGGTGCAGCGGCCCACCCGAGTTCGATGGCGGGGATCCCTGAGCCGCGATAGGCGGTCACGTGGCTCTCGAGGTCAGTGTAGGCACCGCGCACCGCAGCGGTGGAGACGTAAGCCGGCGCGCTCATGTCGACATCGCCTGAGGGGATGCCCATGGGGAGATCATCAGCGCCTGCACGCGTGCCGGAACTCCCATCACGGTCGCGCCGGCGGGAACGTCGGCGACCACGACGGCACCCGCGGCCACGACGGCCCCTTCGCCGATCACCGTCAGCTCGCGTACCACGGCGTTCGCGCCCACGAATGCCCCACGACCGACTCGCACCCGGCCCGCGAGCACGCACCCAGGCGCGAGATGGGCGTCAGCACCGATCACGCATTCGTGGTCGACGCTCGCACCGCTGTTGAGCAGGACATTGTCCCCTACACTCGCTCCCGCGCCGACAAAGGCTCGCGCGCAGAGCGTGGCGCTCAACGCTACGGTCGCGCCGGGCTCTACGATCGCGCTCGGGTGTCGAAGTCCCATCACTTCGAATCCCAGTTCGCGCACGAAGGCGCAAAGAGCGGCGCGGGACGCGTTGTCGCCTACCGCGAGGGCAACACGTTCCACGCCGCGCGCGCGCCACGCCGGGAGTTCGTCGTACGTCCCGATGACCAAATGCGTGAGCACCCGCTCGCCTGTCGCACCGGGCACACGGTCGAGCACCCCCACCACTTCGTAACCCGTGTACGCCAGAAGCCCGGCAACGACACGCGAATGTCCCCCCGCCCCGAGGACCAGCACCCGAGGATCACCGGCTGACATGGCGCCATTCCAAAAGGGTGTCGGCGGGGACGGGCTCGACGACCTGACGCCCGATCAGCTCGTCGAGACGAGCCGGCGCGATTCCGGTCGCTGGACGCTTGAACGCCACATCGTCGCGTCGGAGTGTCTCTCCAGGCACGAGCGGCCGAACCGTCACGACGCTCCTCCGCATGCCAGCCGTGTTCGCCTGCTCGGCTGCGGAAGGAATTTTCACTCCGGTCCCAAGAGCGGCCTCGACCTCGCGGATCCCGCGCATCAAGGCCGCGAACTCTGCCGGATCACTTGAACAGGAATGATCAGGACCCGGCATCCCGACATCGAGTGTGAAGTGCTTTTCGAGCACGCGCGCGCCGAGTGCGACGGACGCGAGCGTCACCGCGATTCCTTCCGTATGGTCGGAGTACCCCGCGCACACCCCGAGGGCGTCGCGCATCGTCACCATCGCACGCAGGTTCGCATCGGCGACGCGGGACGGATAATTGGTGGTACACTGCATCACGGCAAAGGCGTCGTGCCCCACATCTCGGAGCGTCCGAACCGCGACATCGACCTCCGCCAGCGTCGCCATCCCCGTCGAGAGGATCAGCGGCAGCCCGAACGATGCCAACTCCCGAAGGTAGGGGAGCTCCACGAGATGAATCGACGCCAGCTTGAAGCCCGGCACACCCAGCCTCGCGAGCATCTCCGCATCGTGGATGTCGTATGGAGTCGAAAGGAACTGGATGCCGTTCGCTGCGCAGCAGGCTATCAGCTCCGCGTGTTGCGCGGGCGAGAGCTCGAGGGAGCGCAACATGTCGAACTGCGACTCCGCCGCATCGGTGACCTTCAGTTGATACGCGGCCTTCGGTGCGCCGCGCATCACCACCCGGTCGGCGCGAAAGCTCTGGAACTTCACGCAGTCCGCCCCCACCCGCTTCGCTTCTTCGATGAGCCGGAATGCAGTGGCGAGGTCGCCATTGTGATTGACCCCGGCTTCGGCGATCACGAAGCTCGGGCCAGTGGCGTTGATGCCGAGTGACGAGAGCGGCTTCACCACGCCGTGCGGCCCCCGTCCACCGGGATGTTCTGCCCGGTGACATAGGTGGACGCATCTGACGCGAGGAATTGCATCACCCCGCGAATCTCGCCGGGCTCGCCCATGCGCCGCATCGGGACGCGTTCATTGTACGCCGCAAGAAACGGATCGGTGTGCCCGTTGTAGATCCCGCCTGGGGTCACCGCGTTGGCGCGCACGTTGTGCGGTCCGTAGTACGTCGCCAGGTAGCGGGTCAGCCCGTAGATGCCGGCCTTGGAGGCCGAATAGACGGCAGCGGTGGTGAATGGCGTTCCGTCGTAGACGCGGAAATCGGGTCCAATCATTCCATAGATCGAGCCGAAGTTGATGATTGAACCCCGACGGGCCGCGCGCATCACGCGCCCGACGGCCTGCGAGCAGAGAAATGCCCCCGTCAGGTTGACGTCCAGGATGCGACGCCAGTCGTCGACGGGGAGGTCCTCGAACTCCACCCAGGAGGTGGAGAGCTGGAGTTGCGCATTGTTGACGAGGACGTCGATGCGTCCAAGCGAATCGACGATCTCCCCGACCAGGGACTGCACGGCATCACGACTCGTGATGTCGACGGCTCGCGCGACCACGATGGTGCCGCGTCGCGCTCTCAGATCGTCGGCCGCCGCCGCGAGGGTCGTCGGATCGACGTCCACCATGACGACGGACGCGCCAAGTTCAGCCAACGCGTCGCAGTGCTCCCTGCCGAGAAAGCCGGCTGCCCCCGTAACGACTGCGACGCGATCCACCAGGGACCACGAAGGGACGGTCACCCGACCCCCTCGACGCGTGCGTCGGATGACGCGCGACTGATACTCGCACTCGTAGCGTCAGATTCGCGCCGCAATTGAGCGATTTCCATCTCGAATCGAGAGTGCTCCTCCATCGTGATGCGGAGGAAGGTGTGGGTCAGGCGCGGCTCCTCGCCGACACCGCAGGGCATTGAAAGAGACCAGCCAGCCAACTTGTTCCCGCTCACCGTGACGCGCCGGACCTTGACGAGCCCGGACGGACCGAGCCTCCGCAGTACTTGCTTTCGAGGCTTGCACCGATCGAGGCTGCGAGTCGCCGTCGATCGGGCACGGGCCATTTCACCAGCCGTCGCATAACTTCGAGGTGAAGAGCGATGTGCATGGATCCAGAAAGGGGGGCTCAAAATAGGGGCTTATTCAACATCGTAACGTAGCCAGCTCCGAACATGCTCGCTAGCCATCGTTACGGGGGACGATGTTCACGGGGTTGAGGTTCTTCACGAGGGCGCAACGGAGCGATGCTGAAGTTCTCCAGGCCGCCCGCAGCGGACCGTGAGAGGACCACGTGAACAGTCGACAAGACTGCCCGGTTGGGCTGTGCGGGGCGAGTCTGACTCATCGAGCGGTTCTAGAATCCGATCCGGAGGCATGCCACCCTGGACAATCTCAGCCCCATGCAGTTCGGACAGGCAGTAGCTCAGCCGCGTGTCCACGGACGTATGGACAGCTCGGACCAGCGCACCAGTGGCTCCTTTTTACTGACGACGTGACGACGGTCGCCGCGTTAGAGTACCTTCCGGATCGCGGCGACATTGCGTATCGATGCGTCCCTGAATCTCCCCTACTCCTCAGCTATGTCGGGTGTGACCACGCCCTTTACGGTAGGCCGTGTGCCAAAGATCCGGACCCGAATCCTCGTGGTTGCCGATCTCAGCATCTGTCTCCTGGCAGGCTTCCTTTCTTTCGTCGCCCGGTTCGAGCGCTGGCCGCTGCAGTCACCGTATGCCGAACTGCTGCCGCGGTTCGTTGGCACGGCCTGCGTCATCCGCCTGGCTCTTTTCTACGCCAGCGGCGCGTACTCGCAAGCGTGGCGCTATGCGAGCGTCCGTGAGGCGGTCCTCCTCGTGTACACGTCGATGGTCGCCGCCGTGCTCACCACGACCGCCGGACGCCTGTTCGGACTGACGACGCTCGGCCCCGTGCCGTGGTCAGTCCTCCTCCTCGATGCCACGGTCTTTGTCTGCGGCTCCATCGGCATTCGCCTGATGGCACGCGCGTACCACCAGCGGCTGTTCGGCTCCCCAAAGCGAGTCACCGCAGGCCGCCGCACCCTCATCATCGGCGCCGGCG
>CAYMQV010000026.1:3078-31898 GCA_964392395.1 uncultured Gemmatimonadaceae bacterium | reverse complement strand
GTAGCAGAGCCGTCCAGCGAACTCCGCCAGCTTTTCGCCATCCGTGGCCTCACCCAGCCACGCCACGCCAAGGTGCTCCGGCTCGAGGAACTGGGGGCGCGACAGGAGCGTCAGGCGGGGTTCGGTAAAGAACTCGGGCACGGTGCGGGGCGGTGGGCGTGGATGGGGACGCGGAGAGCTGCTCCCAAGATATCCATGCCAGGCGGGCACTGTGTTTTTCAGCACTCTGATCCGGCCAGATCAGCCAGGAGCCTCGACCGGCGCGCGGTGCGAGGGGTGCCCGGCGGTCCGTCCACCTCTGGCGCTCAGCGCGCCCAGTCGCGTGTCCGCAGCCCCAAAGTCACGAGTGGCGCGACGCCGATGCCGCCACGCCGGCTGGAGTTGATCGTCCACGCCCCGTTGCCTGCGCCCGCCATCGTGACGCCGCCCGTCACGAACCACGTCGTGCCAATGAAGCCGCGGTGCTCGATCCCGGCCTCGAGCCGGCCCCCAAACGCCTCCTGCTGTGAGACATTGGCGATTCCGACCGCCACCGCTGGCGGTTCGACTGGCGTCACGAACTCGGGGCGTTGCACGACCGAAGTCCGGCCCAGCGACTGCACGAAGGCGCTGGCCGAGAAGAGGGGGCGGAACTGGGCCCCGAATTCCGGCAGCGCGAATTCGGCCCGCAGTCCGCCGGTGGAGCGGGTGAAGTCCCGCGAGCCGTCGGCGCCAAGCGACGTGCTCGCGATCTCGTAGAACCCCGAGATCTCGGTCCGCCGGATCATCACGCCGACCGCGGCGCCGACACCGGCTCCTGCCTGCAACCCGCCCGAGAGCGCGTACGCGTCCGCGACGGCAGAAGGCACCGGCGGCCGACTGTAGGTCGCGAAGATCTCGAACAGCGGTTCGATCTTTCTCGATTGCGCCGGGAGTGTCAGCGGCAGGGCCACGATGCTGAGCATCGCGAGCCGGCGGACACCGCGACATGTGAACACCTGGCGAGGCATGGCGGGAGAAATCATCGGGGAGTACCGGAAGACGTGGACGTGACCTCGATCCGAACCTGATGCGCGGTCCAGACCCCGCATACCGGGGCCTGTTTCACGCGGATTTGTCACGATGCGTCGCTTCAGTCCCTCTGTACCGTGACAGTGTTCGCCAGCGCCGAAATCGTGACGAATGCAGTGGAATCATTGGATGCGTCGGTGGTGTTCTGCTGAGACGACGCCGGTCTGCCTGCAGCTCCCTCTCAACGATCCACGAGGCAACCCTCGATGCTTGCATTCACCTCGCGCACCGTTCGACTGGTCATCGGTCTGGTCGCGTTGCTGTCGCCAATCACTGCGGTCGTTGGCCAGCGCGCACCCGCGATCCAGGTGCGCGTCGCTGTCATCGACTCGCGACAGCTGCTGCAGGACATGCCCGGCCGGGCGAAGGCAGAATCCGAGTTTGCCCTCGAAATGGCCAAGGCTCGCGAAATGGTCCACACCGCCACCGATTCGATGAAGGCCGCCGTCGATGAGTTGTCACGGCATGAGGCAGATCTGCGACCTCAGCAGCGCGAAGCGGCCGTGATGATGTTGCGGGCGAGGGAACTGGCGCTCGAGGACATGGTGGCACAGCTCAACGCGATCACCAGAACGCGGCTCGACGAATTGCAGAAGCCGCTGCTCGATCAGATGCGCAGCGCGGTGAAGGCGGTGCGCGAGCGTGAACGGTTCACCCTGGTCTTTGACCTCGGCGCCGACGGTGCGCCCATCGCCTTCGATGACGCGGTCGACATCACGCCGCTCGTCCTCGAGGAGCTACGCCGCCGACCCAGGCCTGCGCCACCTGCGCGCTGAAGGGGCGCTGGTGCTATTCGTCGAGCAGGTCGAGCCGGAAGTGACCGTACCCGCGCGTTTCCGCGACGGTGTCCAGCGCGCGCCGCGCAGCGGCAGTGAGTGGTGGCAATGACGTGTCGTACTTGATGTCCGTCAATGGCGTCTGACCAGGCAGCGCCACCTTCACGCCCGGGTTCAGGATTCCGCGCGGATCGAAGCAGCGCTTCACCAGCTCGAAGAGGATGATCGCATCGTTGGCCCAGAGTCGTGGCATGAACGGCGTGCGCAGCCGCCCGTCCCCATGCTCGCCAGCCAGAGTCCCGCCGAGTACCGCGGTCAGTGTCACCACTTCATCGAGCGCTGCTTCGACATGTGCACGCCAACCGGGCTGCGACGTGTCGACCAGTGGATTCACGTGGATGTTCGCGTCACCGGCGTGGCCGAAGATCACGCCGGTGAATCCGTGATGCTCCAAGATGCTGCGGACGCCGCGGATGTACTCCGGCAGTGCCTGCGGCGGCACCGCACCGTCCTCGATGAACTGCATCGACGTACCCACATCCGTCATCGTCGCCAGCAGTGGGCTCGCTGCGTGGCGAACACGCCAGAGCGCCGCGATCTCCTCGGCCGAACTCGCCCGCGTCAGGCCGGTGGCGCCGAGCGCCTCGAACGCCGTCGTGATGGCGGTCGCCAATGCCTCCGCCTCCACCTGGGTGGGGGCCTCGGCGTCGAGCAGCAGCAATGCCTCGACCTCCTCCGGGAGGCTGCCCTGCGGCGCGGTCTGGCGCACGAAGTCGAGAAAGGTGCGATCGAGCAGTTCGCAGGTTGCGGCGCCCAGCCCGACGGCCTTCGCCGATGCATCGACGGCACCTTCCAGCGTCGTGAACCCGGCGCAGATCGACGTGCGACCCGCTGGCAGGTCGACCAGCTGCAGTTCCACGCCCACGATCAACGCCAGCGTTCCTTCGCTGCCAACGAAGAGGTCAACCAGGTCGCCCGACTTCGCAAACTCCACCAGCGCGTACCCGGACGACTCCTTTCTCACACCGGCGTGGCGGATCCTCGCGACCGGTTCCGCCATCGCCGTGGTGAAGATCGTGCTCATCGCGTGCGTCGAGAACCGGCGGATCGCGGCCACGTGCTTCGCCTGAGTCGGGAGCTCGGCACCGCGGCGAATCGTGGCCCGTGACCCGTCGTCGAACACGCACTCGAGTGCCGTGACCCAGTGACGCATGGCACCGTACTTCAGGCTGTGTGGCCCCGCCGCATTGGTCGCCACCATCCCGGCGATTGTCGCCCAGGCCCCGCTGGAAGGGTCGACGGGGAACCACAATCCATGTGTCCTGGCCAGAGCGTCCACAGTGTCGCGGATTGCACCCGGGCCGACCCACAGGCGCTTGGTTGCCCGATCGACCGGCCCGATGGACGCGAGGCGACTGAGGTCGACGATCACGCCATCGCCGATCGCTCCGCCGGCCATCGATGACCCCGAGCCACGCGCGATCAGGGGGGTCTGGGTGATCTGCGCCCAGTGCGCGAGCACGGTCACGTCTTCGGCGTCCACGGGCACCGCGATGGCCCGTGGGAGGATGCGCGCAATGCCGGCCGCCTCGGAGTACACGCCGCGCGCATCGTCATCGTCGCGGAACGTGCCGCGGAAACCTGGAGGTGTCGTCACGCCGATAGATGTAGCAACCGACACTGGATGTGTAGAGGGGAGCGCCGGTCGTGCGTGGCGTACAGGGAGATTCCCGACCATATATTGACTGTGCCTTCACACGAGAATCAGAGTCTGGCGGACGCCGATCATCCGCCAGCCGAGCCGCCAGCATTTGTCCAGTGCCCTCTCAGCCGCGAGGTCGAGCGCTGGTGCCGCGACACCCTGCCGCGGGTTTCACGTACCTTCGCGCTCAGCGTTCGCGTCCTGCCGGGTGAGCTGGGTCGCGCCGTGCTCGCCGCGTATCTGCTCTGCCGAATCGCCGATACGATCGAAGACGCACCGCATCTGGACGCGCACGTGAAGGCCGCCACGCTCGACCGCTTTTTGCACTGTTTCGACGATCCAGCGTCGGCCACGGCACTGGCGGACGATCTTGCCCTCTGGCCCGGCGATGCGGCCCACGTCGAACTGAGCGGTGGATCGGATCGCGTCTTCGCCCTCTTCCGCTCCCTGCCGGTCCCGACGCAGCGGCATGTGCACCGGTGGGTGGCCGAGATGGGACGCGGCATGCGCAAGTTCGTGCTGCTCTACCCGAATGGCATTCGGATCCAGACACTCGAGGAGTACAAGGAGTACTGCTACTACGTCGCCGGCACGGTGGGGTACATGCTCACCGATCTCTGGCACGAACACTCGCACGCGGTGAGTGAGTCGGTGTACCGGAAGCTGCGCGAGAAGAGCCGGCAGTTCGGCGAGGCGCTGCAGACGGTCAACATCCTGAAGGATGTCGCGACGGACGCCGAGCACGAGAACTCGATCTACATCCCGGAGAATGCACTGCGCGCGCACGGGAGCGGGCACGCCACGATTCTCTCCCTGGCTCACTCCGACGGCAACCACGCGGCGCTGACGGATCTGGTGCGACTCGCCTGGGCCGATCTGGAAGATGCCGTGCGCTACCTGCTGATGGTGCCGCGTCGTGCCTGGAGCATCCGGACGTTCTGTGTCTGGCCGCTGCTGTTTGCCTTTGCCACGCTGCGCGATCTCACCCAGACGCGCGCCATGCTGCAGCACGGCGGCGTGGTGAAGATCACCCGCGCCGAGGTGAAGTCGCTGCTGTTGCTCGCTCCGCTGCTGGTTGGGAGCAATCGGGCCGTGCGCTGGCTGGTCGAGCGGGTGAAGCTCAGGGCATTTGTGCTGGCTGGGGCCTGAGGGGAAGCCCACGGCATGCGAGCACGCTGTGGGCGGCCGATGTGAAACCGCGCGCTCCTGTGTTGCGCGGCGCGTGCTCACGTCGGACGGTCACCGCGTTCCGCGTTTCGCCGCCGTCGCATCCTGCACCGCCTTGGCCACTTCGCGGACCCCCATCGCCACCGCGTTGATGGTTTCCGTGAGCAGCGGTGGCGCGCCACCAGGCAACGCCTGTTTCGGCAATGCCCCGTGCTCCAGCCGGTCGAGCAGCTGTTCCAGCGCCAGCTGCGCGCGCTCCGCCTGCTTGCGATGGCCTTTGATGATCGCCCAGCCGGCGAAGCCCAGCGCAAGCACCGGAATCGTCGCGAAGCCGAGGAACAGCGGCAACATCGTGAGTGGTGCCAGCACCGACCCCAGGACCACCGGCACCATGCCCAGCCCGACGCCAACGGCGGCGATGATCATGCCGCTGATACGCCGCGTCGCGCGCAACTGCGCGATGTCCGCGTCGAGCCGCACCGCGGTGCGACCGTCGCCGATCGCACTCACCGTCACCGCAACTTCCCCGGCGCGCGTGAGCGTCGTCGCGGCCTGATTGCCGCGCAGACTGCGATCCAGTTCCGCGAACACGCCCGTGCGCTGCTCCCACGTCCGACGATTGCCGAACCGACGCTTGGCCGGCATGCGATACTCGCTTCGCATCCATTCCTCGAGCGCGGCCAGTACCACCTCTGGAGAATGCCGCACGGCGCGCGTCACGCTCACCGCCGCCGGCCCCATCACGCGCGCCTCCAGCCCGGTTTCTTCCGCCAGCACGACGCGCGTGCGCTCCTCGGCCAGCGCCTGCTGCAGCGCCGTTGGCGAGAGCCCCACTTCCTTGCCGATCTCGATCAGCTGTGCCTCGGTCATCCCATCCGGCGCATCGGCTGTGCTGGTCGCGAGCTCCGATGCACGAGCCAGCACGCGCTCCATCGCGCCGCGATCGAGGGGCGTTGGTGAGGAAATGGGGACCTGCGCATCGGTGTCGGCCACGTAATCACTGTCCTGAAAGAGGAACTACGTCTCACTTCAACCCGTCGACCGTTCGAGGGCCGACGCGTATTGCGTGGAGGCACACAGCGCGCCGGTCTGACACTACGGCGTTCCGATGCCAGCGGTGTCAGCCGGACCACTGCGGCGGATCGGGGCCTTCGCCCATCAGCTCATCGACTCCAGCACCACCGCGATACCCTGGCCGCCACCGATGCAGGCGGAGCCAAGGGCGTATTTCTTGCCCAGTGTACGTAATGCATACGTGAGGTGCGCGGCAATCCGGGCACCGCTGGCACCCAGCGGATGCCCGATCGCGATGGCCCCGCCGTGCAGGTTGAATTTGTCCATGGGAATGCCGAGCTCCTTCTGCACCGCCAGCGCCTGCGTCGCGAACGCCTCGTTCACCTCGATCAGATCCATCTGGTCCAGGGAGAGCTGTGCACGTGACAGCGCCGTGCGCGCCGCCGTCACCGGTCCAATGCCCATGATCCGCGGCTCGACGCCGCTCACCCCCCAACTGACCAGTCGCGCAAGCGGTGCAATGCCACGCGCCTTTGCCCACTCGGCGCGGGCTATCACCAGCGCGCCGGCGCCATCGTTCAGCCCTGAGGCATTGCCCGCCGTGACGACGCCATCGGGTTTGAACACGGGACGCAGTTTCGTCAGCGACTCGATCGTACTGTCAGGGCGCGCATGTTCATCGCGCCCAAAGTCGACCAGCTGCTTCGTTTTCTTGTCAGCCACCGGCACTGGCACGATCTCCTCCCGAATCAGTCCGTTGGCCCATGCGTCACGGGTGTTCTGCTGTGAGCGCAGCGCAAACTCATCGGCGGCTGTCCGCCCGAGATGGTAGACATCCTCGAGGTTCTCGGCCGTGACACCCATCGGAGTCTGGCAGTACGAATCGGTCAGTCCATCGAACAGGAGGTCTTCGAGTCTCGGCGAGGCACCGTACGACAGCCCCCAGCGCAAACCACGCGCGGCATGCGGAACGGTCGACATGCTCTCGCCACCGCCGACCAGACAAACGTCCGCATCGCCGGTCATGATTTCATGCGCGCCGTTGATGATCGCCTGAAACCCCGACCCGCAGAGGCGATTCACCGTCAACCCAGGCACCTCGATCGGGCAACCGGCCTTGAGCCCGACGTGTCGGGCGAAGTAGACGGTGTCCGTCGTGCTCTGGATCACATTGCCGAAGATCGCATGACCGATCTCCTTCGGCTCGATGCCCGCTCGCTCCATCGCCGCCTTCGCTGCGACCACCGTCAGATCCACGGCCGACATATCGCGGAGGGTGCCGCCGAACGTGCCGAATGGCGTGCGCGCCGCGGAGAGGATCACGATGTCGGTGGCGGTGCCTTGGGTGCCCATGGAGTTGATCGCAGGAAGTGGTGTGCGGTGAATCGACAGGACACAGCAGCCGCACCGACGAACGTCGTCGACGGCAGCGGGCTGGCGTGCGGATCATGCATGATACCCGAGACGACCGGACCGGTGCCTCCCGGCGGAGTCCACACGCCCCAGGTGAACGGTGATTGACGAAAGTCGCGACCTCGCACCCGGGTTCCTTCTGGCAATCGCGTCGGTTCCCGCGTCCGCGTGGGCCCGATGGTTTGCAGACCCGGGCGACTGTGGCCTCCCTCGACCCGACAGCCGGCGGACGCTTGTCGCCACCTTCGCGCTGCCGGGCTCGGCCGGGCAAGCCGCAATCTGCGTGTTCGAGGCGCACCGAGACTCCGGCGCTGGTATTCTCAGTCAGGCGGCGTTGAAGCAATGGCCGTCCGATCCGCCTGCCCGGGTGCCACTGCTTCACCGGAATCTGGATCCAGGCGGCAATACCCGGTGGGCGCTCGCCTCCGCCTGGGCTGATCCACACCTGCGCAGCTGGCTGCGCGCCGCGCTCTCGACCGGTGCATCGCTCCGCTCGGATGGCTGGGAGTGGCTGGCCACACCTGAGGGAGCAGCGAACCGTCGCGACCTCGACGGATCGTCGGAGCAGCTGGAGGGCCGACGCCACGATGTCGTGCTGTTGCCTCCTGGTGCGGTTGCCGTGGTGTATCGTCGACTGACGCGCGGCGGGCAGCCGGAGCTGGATCTGCTCCGTCACCTGGAGCGCGTACCGGGACTGCGCCTCGCGCCGATCGTGCTCGGCGCCGCGATCATCCGGTCGCCGACCGGCGAGCGGAGCGCGAGCGCGATTCTCGAAGGGATTGATCCGGCAGCGGCGACGATGCGCGAAGTGCTGCTCGGGCGTCTCTCACGCGCATTTGGCGGTGATCAGGCGCATATGACGGCGTCAATCGATGATGTGCGGGCCGTCGGGACGATCACGCGCGAGCTGCATGCGTCACTCGGACGCCCTTTTGGGGAGGGGGTGCTGGCAGGTGCGGTCGCCGCGACGCACGCCGATCTCGAGGCATGGGTGGCCCGCTCGTGGAATGCGATGACCCGGGCAACCGTCGCGCACCGAGCGGCGGCGCTCCATGGTGAATCGACGCCACTGGAATCAGCCCTCGCACTCCTGCCCCGCAAGTTGCAGGGCTTCGCTGAAGTTGCGTCCACTGCGCCGGGACTGGTGCACCGTATTCATGGAAACCTCCGTCTCGACACCATTCTGATCGCTCGACCGCGCCGGTTGAGCATCGTGGAATTCGATGGGGACGCATCCCTTGACGACGGCCAACGCCTCGATCCGCAATCGCCATGGCGTGATGTGGCGCATCTGCTGGTGTCGCTTGCCGAGGTGGCGGCTGATGCCGCGCAGTTGGCCGGTGGCGAGCCGGAAGCCGTCGAACGTGCGCGTCTCTGGGAGCGCGAGGCGCGCAAGGCGTACCTCGAAGGGTATGGGTCCGGCGGTGGGGCGCTGCACGCCCTGATCGCGATCTTCGAGCTGGAGCTGGCAGCCCTTCAACTCCTCAGCGCGCTCGCCGGCACCGGTGGACGTCTGGCCGTTGCCTCGCACTCGCTGCAGCGATTGTCGCGCACAGTGGGCTGAACTGCGCTGGTGGACCGTGTAAGATGCCAGTCGTGAGACCACCGCTCCAACCGACCACGATGACCAGTCTTGCCGGAGCACATCCAGCCGGACCGACTGGCAGGCGTCCGGTCGGGAGCCGGGTACCATGACCGTTCACGTCAGCATCGTCGTGATCGATACCGGGTATTGCACCGCCCGATCGAACCTGGTCGCGACGGGAACCGGCTGGCAGGATGTCGAATGTCACGCGCCCGCGTTTCTGCTGCGCCACCCGAACCACGGCGTGGCGCTGTTCGACACGGGATATGCGCCCCGACTGTTCGACGCCTTCAGGCAGTGGCCTGACCGGCTCTACAAGTACGCCACGCCGACCACGCTCGGCCGCTCATTGCTGCAGCAGCTGGTCGGCTACGGTGTGACGGCGGACGATGTGAGGACGGTCATCGTGTCGCACCTGCACGCGGACCATGTCGCCGGGCTGCGTGATTTCCGCCAGGCGGCCTTCGTCGTCTCGCAGAAGGCACTGGCACTGCAGCAGCGCGTGCGTGGCGTCGATGCCGTGCGTCGCGGGATTCTGCAGAGTCTTTTCCCCGAAAACTTCGCGGAACGTGCCACACCGGTCGACCAGTTTTCGGATTTTGCGCTGCCGTACCTCGGCCCAACGCACGACCTGTTTCGCGATGGCAGTGTTCGCCTGGTGTCGCTGCCAGGACACGCTACCGGGCAGATCGGCGCGCTGGTGCACACCGCCCGTGGCGATGTCCTGCTGTGCGCGGATGGTGCGTGGACATCGCGCGCGTTCCGTGAACTGCGTCCGCCGCACTGGATCACCGGCGTGATGCAGGATGACGCGGCCGCACTGCGGCAGACCCTCCGCGCGCTCCATGATTTTGCGCTGGTGCGGCCCGACGTCGCGATGCTGCCCACCCACTGCCCCGAAACATTGCGCTGGACCGAGAGCGGGTGAGTAAGCTCGATATCGTGACCGCCTACGTGGCCGCACGCTGGCGTGCGGCCACGCTCCATGGTCCCCGCCTGACCGAGTGGCAGCAGCGGCGTGCCATCACACTCGTCGACTCGGTGCGGCGTGCCAGTCCGTTCTACCGCGAACTCTGGGCGGGACTGCCCGATGACGCATGGCGAGCCTTCCCCACCGTCGACAAGCTCGCGATGATGGCGTCGTTCGATCGCTTCACGACCACTGGCATCACGCGCGAAATGGCGATGTCGGTCGCGCTCGACGCAGAGCAGCGGCGTGACTTCAGCGCCAGCATCGAGGGACACACCGTCGGGCTCTCGAGCGGCACGTCTGGCCACCGCGGCCTCTTTCTCGTCAGTCCACAGGAGCAGACGCGGTGGGCCGGTACCATCCTCGCGCGCGCAATTCCCGATCTGCGCCCGAGGCATCGGGTGGCGTTCTTCCTGCGGGCCAACTCCCGCCTCTACGAGCGGACCGCATCGGCGGTGCAGTTCCGGTTCTTCGACCTGATGGAGCCGCTGGCTGCCGTCATCGCTGCACTGAACGCCTTTCAGCCGCGGCTCATCGTCGGACCTCCGTCATTGCTCGGGCAACTTGCCGATGCAGTTGCGCAGGGTACGCTGCGTGTACGGCCGACACGTCTGGTTTCGGTGGCCGAGGTGCTCGAGCCGCACGATCGTGCCCGAATCGAAGCGGCGTTTCAGGCGGCTGTCGGCGAGGTCTATCAGTGCACGGAAGGGTTGGTCGCCGTGACCTGCTCCACTGGCTCGCTGCATGTGCAGGAGGACGTTCTGGTGCTGCAGACCGAACCGCTCGTGACCGCCGATGGATCGCGCGTGACTCCAGTGCTCACTGACCTCTGGCGCCACACCCAACCCATCATCCGCTACCGCCTCGGCGACGTATTGCGACTCGAGCCACGTGGATGCGCCTGTGGGTCGACCTGGCGCAGAATTGGCGCAATCGAAGGGCGACAGGATGATCTCTGCTGGTTCGCGCAGTCCAGCGGAGCGCTGCGCGTGGTGTTCCCCGATGCGCTCCGTCGGATGGTACTGCTCGCGACCGACGGCATTGTCGAGTATCGCATCGAGCAACACGCGCTGAGTGCCTTGCATCTCCAGATCGACGTCGAAGCGGGGCAGGATTTTGCTGCGGTTGCACGGCAGCTTCGCGCGACCATCGCATCCGGACTGCTGCACTACGACTGTGAGGACGTTGCCGTGACCATTGAACAGGGCGTGCCGCCGCGCCAGCCCGGTGTGAAGCGCCGCCGTGTGGTGTGTACGTGGCGAAGAATGGAACCGGTGCCGATGGCCGGGGGACAATGAACGACATGTCGTTCCCGTCACCGTCGTCGCCGGCCCCGTTGCCCGCTCGCATCGCTGGTATTGGCGCGTACCTGCCGCCGCGCATCGTCACCAACGCGGAACTCGAGACGGAACTGGAGCTCGAGCCGGGTTGGATCTTCGATCGGACCGGTGTTCGCGAACGGCGGCGCTGCGCGGGTGAGAGCTCGGCGTTCATGGCCGCCGCCGCAGCGCGCGGCGCGCTCGCCATGGCCGGCGTCGGGGCCGACGACCTGACTGCAATCATCGGCGCTTCGAGCACACCGCAGCAGGCCATTCCGTGCACCGCGGTCTTCGTGCAGCGTGAACTCGGTGCTGCGGAAGGCGTTGCCGCGTGCTTCGATGTCAATGCGACTTGCCTGTCGTTTCTGGCGGCATTCGAGGTTGCCGCACGCCTTGTCGCCAGCGGCGCGCATCGACACGTGCTGGTGTTCAGTGCGGAAAGCGCCGCGCACAGCCTCAACCCGGCAGAACCCGAGAGCGCCGTGCTGTTCGGTGATGCCGCTGCCGCGGTCGTCGTGTCGCACGCTGGCGATTCCGGCAGCGCGCTCTACACCACCCGGCTCCAGACGTGGCACAGCGGTGCCGAGCTGAGTCAGATCAGCGGGGGCGGAACACTGCATCACCCGAACGCTCCCGACACGACGGCCGCGCACAACTTCTTCGCGATGCGCGGACCACAGCTCTACCGGAAGGCGGCGCCGCTGCTGCTCCCATTCATGGACGCACTCTGCACCAGCGCCGGCTGGACACGGTCAGATGTCGATGCCGTCGTGCCGCATCAGGCCAGCCGCCACGGAATTGAACTTGGCTGGAAGCTTCTGGGATTCCGCGAGGAGCAGATCGTCGTCAATCTCGCCACCCGAGGGAACTGCATCGCGGCGTCGATGCCCCTCGCGCTCGCAGAGTCGGTTGCCTCCGGACGTATTCGACGCGGCGATCGGGTGCTGCTCTTCGGCCTCGCGGCTGGCCTCAGTCTCGGCGGTGCTGCTCTCACGTTCTGACGAATGGTCGCCAGCCAGGCATGCGTCGATTGCACGGGAATGCCGTGTGCGTCAGTACTTCGTTTCCCGCCGTGGCGCCGCGCCAGGCACGCCGGGAAGGGAACTCACATCGCGGCCACAGGTGGCGCAGTAGTGCCACGCCGCTTCCACTTCGCTGCTGCATGCCGGGCACTGCGCGATCGTCACATTCATCCCGCAGTGCGGGCAGAACGTCACCGCGCGTCCAGGGGGCAGCGCGCCCGTGCAGTACGGGCAGGGACCGCCCTTGTCGTTCACGGCTGGAGTGGTCATCGTGCTCAGTCGCGCGACGAGAGGGTCTGCAGCACGCGCTCGAGTGGCAGCACGTCGAGCGACGATGGGCGGTCGGGCCAGGTGTCGCGCCAGCAGATGAGCAGATCGCACGATGCCGGATTGCGACCTGCGTCGCGGAAGTGCCGACTCTCGAGCTCGAAGTCGATGCGCAGGCGCGCCCACTTCCCGGGCGCGATCTGACGCTTCGCTTCGCAGCGTGGATACCCGCTCGACATCGCCTCGACATTGAAGCCGAGTTCGCGCGCCACCATTCCGAACAGGAAAATCACGCCTCCCACGTCCACCGGGGCGTGGCGAACACCGCGAAACTCGATCGGATCACCATACACCGACGGAACCGACAGCGGTGTGATGCGCGACAGCGTCTGTGCATTCGCGATCGTGACGCCGTGCACCTGATGCAGCGGTGCGGTCGCTGACGGACTCGCAGCGACGTCGGCGGGCGGAACGAGCAAGGGCAGATCCGCCACCGACGCCAGTGGCGTCTCGTTCGACACAGGCCCACGCGACGGAAGCTGCGACTCTGCCGGCGCTGGCGCCTCGACCTCCGGCTTTGGCACGGCTGGCGCAGTGGCCTCGCTGGAACCGGGTGAATGCTCAGCGCGCGCCAACTCCGCATCTTCGCGGTCCATGATCAGGCCGATGGCGACAGCATCCGAGACTACGCCGTGCGTGTCCGCCGCGCGCGCAGGCGCATCATCGTCCGGACGCGCCAGCGGAGTACGAACATTGGCCGTGATCGGCATGCGCACCGCCCCCACGCGCACTTCTGCGGTCTGGATGCGGCGCAGGAGCCCGGTATCAGGATCCGGTGATGCCAGTTCCTTCCGAATCACTGCCACCGTATCTGGATCACAGATCAGCCAGCCTCCTTCACCCGCCAGCATCTCGAGTACCGCGTGCTCGTAGTCCTGCAGCGTGTCGACGCCCAGCTCGTTGCGGTACGTGCGGTACGGCACCAGCGACTGCACGATCTCCGAGACGCGAAATGGGGCCTGCAACTGATCAGGGCCGCCCGCCGAGAGCGTGCGGATCAACCGATCAAGTATCCGATCGAGAACGGTGGGGTCGGCGGTCATCGCTGCTGAATATGGCTGCGTCACGTCGCGGGAAGGGATCTGGCAGGTACGAATGATGAGGCGGTGGGAAAGACCGACGGTGGACCACTCCGGCGAACTGCCGCAGGCAACGATGCCATCCAGGGCGCGAAGCCGGAGTCGATCAGCCCTCCTGACTGCGTCTGGTTCGCCGCCGCGGTGGTGGCGAGGTGATTGGCCCACTCGTTCTGCGGGTGACCTGCATGGCCACGCACCCAACGCCACTCCACTTCATGTCCACCAGTCGAGACGACCGACAGCGCCTGATGCCACAGGGCAAGATTCTCGACCGGTTTGCCATCGGCCTTGCGCCATTGCTTACGAGCCCATCCATGGACCCACTGCGTCATGCCGTCGACGAGATATCGTGAGTCCGTGGTAAACACCACGCTCAGCCGTTCTCCCTTCGACGACAGGTGTCTGAATGCCTGAATGACACTCTGCAGCGCCATGCGATTGTTGGTCGTGTCCGGTTCGCTGATCCAGAAATCCCTGCAGACCAGCTCGGCAGTCTTCAGCTGAAATTCAACCAGGCCGCCCGCCCCGCCCGGGGTGTCTCCCTGCTTCCCGTTTCCCAGACAACTTTCGTCGGCATACACGGCCACGAGCGGATACCGGGCGCTCAACGCACCACCTCGAGTCGTTCGATGTCATCGATCTGGAGCAGCAGCGGCAATCCGCTCGACGGATTCTGCGTCACCAGCAGCTCTCGGCCGCCCTTCAGCGTTATCGACTCCGGAATCAGCACCATTTCGGCGCCATTGATCCGGATTGCAACGCGTGAACGATTGACGATCGCGCGCTCGAGAGCGTCGTACTGTGCTGCGGTCAAAGCCACGTCCAGGAAAACAGGGTCAGGAACACCACTCGAGGGCAAACGCCGTCAGGACGGCCACCGTGCGGTCGATTTCCGACAGCGGGACGTACTCGGTGGCGGCGTGCGCGAGCGCAATATCGCCTGGGCCGAAACAGACCGCTGGAATCCCCGCGGCATTCAACAGCGCGGCATCCGTCCAGGCGCTCAGTCCTTCGATTGCGGGTGCCTGGCCGCAGACCCTGGTGAAGGCGTCGGCGAGCCGCTCGACCAGTGGTGCATCGACGGCGACGTTGCTCGGCCCCTGCGCCGTATCGACGCGGACCGTGACGGCGAGCCTCGGCTCGACCGCCCGAAGTTCGTCCAGAATCACCGTCACCTCGTGGAGCACAGAGTCGGTCGTTTCACCCGGCAGGGTCCGACGCTCCACGCGCAGCGTGCACTGCTCGGGATAGGTGCTCCACCCGACGCCGCCTGCGATCGTCGACGCGTGCAAGGATCCACGGCCGAGGAGCGGGTGAGTCCGCGTCGGCAGCACGATCCGTTGAAACCGCTCGAGTGCCGTGAGCACCAGCGCCGCATGCTGAATCGCGTCGATACCGATCTCGTAACGACTGCCGTGGGCGGCGCGACCGGTGAACGCGAACTCGAGCCAGACAAAGCCACGGTGCGCCGGGCAGATCGCCAGTCTGGTCGGCTCCGTGACCACCGCAACGTCCGCCCATGTTCCGCGCTCGAGCATCGCTCGTGTGCCGAGCGACTCGAACTCCTCATCGATGACAGCGGCGACGATGATCTCGCCCCGGATACCTCGGTCGGCCGCCTGCCAGGCGGCGACGCTCATCGCGGCCACGCCGGCCTTCATGTCGCAGCTGCCGCGTCCGTACAGCAGGTCGCCGTCAGTCGTCGGCGCAAAGGGGGGATGGTCCATTCCGTCCACACCAACCACATCGAGGTGACCATTGAACATCAGCGTTGGTGTGCCGTGCGCCGGCGATCCGATCCGGGCGAGGAGGTTCGAGCGTCCGTCGCGCACGTCCTGCCACTCCAGCCGAAACCCCCAGCCGCCGAGGACTTCGGCGAGTACGTGCGCGCACGCCGCTTCTCCCGGCGCCCCGGGAACGAGGGTTGGATTCCGCGAGTCGACGCGCACGAGTGTTTCGGTCAGAGCGCGCACATCGCCAGGGCGAATCGGCATCAGTCGCTACCGTCAGTGAAGTGGATCTGCACTCCCCGCCGCGAGACCTCGAGGGGGAGAAGTTGCGCGTGAGCCCCGAGCGCGATCCGCACCGAATCCTCACGCCCTTCGCGAGCAATGACGAGCACACAACCCCCTGCCGAGGCGCCGAGGGCCTTCGTGCCGAGTGCTCCGGCGGCCGCGACGTCGTCCACGATGCGGTCAATCAGCGGTGTCGAGATGGTCGGGTGCAGTGCGCGTTGCGCCTGCCATTGTTGTGCAAGCAGCTGACCGAGGCGGTCGAGATCGCCGTCCGCGAGGGCGGTCGCCATCGCGGGCGCGAGCGTCGCCATCTGATGAAGCGCATCGCACGTTTGCCGTTCACGCGCGCGATACGCATCCAATACTGCCGTGATGGTGTGTGAAGACATGCGCGACTCGCCTGTGAATGCGATCATCGCCCGCCGCTCGAATGCTTCCACCGCTGCATCTGACAGCGGGATCTGCTCCACCTCCGTCCGCGCGCCACATCGCAGCAGGAGCGCGCCGCCGAATGCAGCGGCATAATGATCCTGACAACCGCCTGCCAGTCCCATCGTTTCGCTTTCGGTTCGCCGGCTCAGCTCGGCCAACTCTGGCGGTGACAGCGCCAGTCCACGCCAGGCGGCCAGCGACGCTGCCAACGCCACGCCGGCTGCACTTGATCCGCCGAGTCCGGATCCGATTGGCACCGCGGAGGTCAGGCCAAGCGAGACTCTCGGCATCGCAGCTCGCTCCCACGCAGCGCGCAGGAGCCCCTCGCTCGGCGGCGGTGTCTCCGTCGTGCCGCCCTGAACCCGGGCAGTGGCGCGCAACTCGATGGCGACGTTGCACACGGCGCCACCAACCTCGGTCGTATACGGCGCAACATCAGTCCAGCCCCCCGCCAGATCGACCCGGGCTGGCGCCGACGCCGTGATGACCCGTGGAATCATTGTGCGACGTGAAGGAGTGACATGGCTCGCGAAGGTACACCGGCCGTCGATTCGGCGGAGAGGAAACCAAGACCGCCCGCACGCCAGATGGCGGTGCGGGCGGCTGAAACGTCACAGGCGGCGAACCGCCCGGCCATTACTTCTTCTTCGCAGCCGGCTTGGCTGGTGCCTTGGCAGCGGTCTTTGCCACGACAGGAGCCTTCGCAGGTGCCTTGGCGGCGGCGACCTTGGCCGCCGGAGCAGCGGCCTTCACAGCCGCCTTCGGCTCAGCCTTTGCCGCCGGAACGGCCTTCGCTTCGGTTATTTCCGGTGCTTCGTCTGCCTTGGGCGCTGCGATTTTCGCCACGGACGTCTTGGCCAGCGGAATCACCGTCGGCTCGGGAATCGGTGTCGGTGGGGCAACCTTCACTGGCGCCGGAGCAGGCGACGAGATCGTCGGCGGCCCAGCAGTCGGGCGACCGGCATTGGCAATCGGCGTCACAGGCAAGGAGAGCGATTCGGCAAGGCTCGCGAGCGGCTGCACCTTGGCAGCAGTCGGCTTCCCAAGCACCACCTTACCCGGCGGGGGCTCGACCGGCTTCCGCTTCGACGCGTACTCCTTGACCTCGTCCAGGAGCGCCTGAGCATCCTCAGTCGACATCAACGCGCGACGGCGGAAGTAATCCACCACGTCGCGAGCGCTCTCCGGACTCAGTTCCGTATCGTCCATTGCGGCACGCACGATATTGCGCAGTGCATTCGCCATCTTGCTGCCGGCCTCGAACTGGATCTCATTGGCGCGAGCAGTCATCTCCGCGACCGTGTCGCGGATGTCGGTGCCGCGGTGACCCGGGCTACGCTTTACAGGGACCGGCGCCGGAGCCACTTCCGTGGTGGGAGCGACGGGCACGTCGGGAGTCATGGGTTCCATACAGATTGATTGGCGCCATCGCGACGACAAATGCAGCCGCGGATCGGCGCGTCAGATACGACGCGGGCCACGTCAGCGCGCCCTCGGCGCAACGCGGCTAAGTGACAACTGTGGAAGAATACGATATCAGCACCGAAGCGCAAGTGCTCCTGAGAGGTAAAATCCCGGAAACCGGATCGCGATGAAAAGACGCAAAACTATCACCAACAAACCATTAACGTGACATCATCGCCGCTTTCTGGTGTCAAAGTCCTCGATCTTAGTCGAGTTCTGGCCGGTCCGCTCTGTACCATGATCCTTGGAGACCTCGGCGCGAATGTCATCAAGGTCGAACGACCAGAGACCGGCGATGACACGCGTGGGTGGGGGCCGCCATTTGATGCACGGGGGGAGTCGGCGTACTTCCTGAGCGTCAATCGGAACAAACGATCCGTCATTGCCAACCTCGACGACACCGAGGATGGAGCATTCGTGAGGGAGTTGGCCACCACCGCAGATGTTGTCGTCGACAACTTCCTGCCTGGGGCACTATCGCGAAAAGGGCTTGATATTGCGATGATGCTGGCGGAGAATGATCGGCTGATATGGTGCACCATCGGAGGATACCCCACCGAACCGTCTCGTCCCGGATACGACTTTGCCGTGCAGGCCGAATCGGGGTGGATGAGCGTGACGGGTGAACCCGGTGGTCTCCCGGTGAAGACGGCGATGGCCCTGGTCGACGTCATGGCGGGGAAAGACGCAGCGATTGCGATTCTCGGCGCACTCGTGGGTCGGCGCTCGCGGCCACCGGATGAGCGGCACCTCGTCGTCACGCTTGTCGGGAGTGCGATCGCGGCACTGGTGAATGTGGCCCAGAATGTCCTGGTCTCAGGCCAGGAGGCGCGCCGCTGGGGCAACGCGCACGCCAATCTGGTGCCCTATCAGCTGTTTGAGACGGCCGACCGACCGCTGGTGGTAGCCGTAGGGAGCGATGCGCAGTGGCGGGCGTTCACGGGCGTCCTTGGTGACGCGGAGTTGGCCTCCGATGACGCGTTGCGGACAAATACCGGTCGGGTACACAACCGGGCGCGCTGCGTTGACGCAATTCAGCGAGTTCTCCTGACCGATGCTGCCGCGCCTTGGCGGACTCGGTGCGAGGCGGTGGGCGTTCCGGTTGGCGAGGTTCGAACGGTTCTCGAGGCGTTGTCGGCGACCGGCGCCTCGACCCTGACGGGAGTGCCTTCGAGTGTTGGTGGTGCTGTGTATCTCCCGCCACCACTGCTTGGCGAGCACTCGGCGGAAATCAGGCGGAGTGGATGGAATAGTCTGCCGAGCTGAAGCTTAGCGCCTTCTTTTTTTGATCGCTGAACGTGTGACGCTGCCTCCCGTGTGTCGTCTCAGGGGTGCCATGGGAACACTCGTCATGCCAGAACGGAAGTTGTGGGGGACATTGCACGGTGGTTATCGTGCCAATGTGCAAACTCCCCCTCAAACACTTCCTGCTGACATCGCCGAACAGGCGGACGTCGATGCCCGATCCATTGCCCGCGTGCTGACGGGTGACAGAGAGGCCTTCGCTGTCCTGGTGACGAAGTACAGCGATCCGCTGTATCGACATGCGTTGAACATGACCGGCAGCCCTGATGTCGCCGAGGACATCATGCAGGCGTCGTTCATCAAGGCCTTTTCCCACCTCGGTGAGGTGCGTGGGCGGTTCGATGCGTGGATTTTTCGAATCGTAGCGAACGGGTGCAAGGATTGGTTGAAGAACATCCGACGCACGCACGTGAGTTACGAAGAGGACGATCAACCGTCACACCTGACGACGCCGGATGAGGAGCTGAATCGCAGTGAGCTCCGAGTCGATCTCGACTGGGCCCTTGGCCAGCTGTCGCCTTCCCTGCGGGAGGCCTTCGTCATGAAGCATGTCGAAGGTCGGTCGTATGAAGAGATGGCAGAAATGCTGGACTCTACCGTCGGCGCGCTCAAGATGCGTGTGCATCGTGCACGCGAAGCGTTGCAGGCCCTTCTCGAGGAGAAGTACGCATGATGATGGACATGACACCGAATCCAGAAGGCGCTCGGGGTGACCGTGACGTCACCCCGCCCTCGGCAACCAAGCCTCTGGGTGATCGGCCGCTGGCCGATCGTGAAGTTCCGCTGCGCGCCGATGGGGCGATGGCGGCGCTGAACGCCTGGCTCGACGGGGAAGCCCCCGCGCCGCGTTTGGCGAATAATCAGCTCACTCCCGAGGCCGAACTCTGGTCGCGGATCAGCCGTGAGGCATCGGCGCGCAAGGAAGTGCGCACCCCTGCCCATGTGGCCGCGCAGATCATGCACGCGCTGCCGCCTGCGACTGCGACCCGTCTGGTTGCAGCCCCGGCCGTACATACTTCGGCAGAGACGTTTGCGCGCGCCGTGCCCGGTCAGGCGACGACGTCGGGGATCACCATGCAGCCGGCCACGCTGGCGGTGCTGGCAGTGGTGTTTCTGACGTTGGGTGCGGTGGTCGGGCGGTTCTTGTAGGGGACAAGTCCGTTGTGTCGCGATCTGCGGCCAAGGGTATCGATTCGGCGGGGCGACAATCTTTCGATTGTCGCCCCGCCGTGCTCATGTATTGGCCACTCATGCCGTATCTCACCGCATCACACCGCTCAGTTCCCTGGACGGTAGGGCGCCTTCACGCGCAGCGTGACGCCGGTCGTACCCCACTGTATTCGCAGCTGCGCCTCGTCGCGCAGCACCATCGGGAACTGATACGTCAGCGTTTCGACACGTGACGCATCGTCGGCGGAAACATCAACGCGCACCGCGTCGGATTGTGCGCCTGGATAGGGTGTATGCTGAATTCCGGTCGTTCGATTCAGGACGAATGTCCAGGGGCCCTGCGCGCGCGGCACCAGCCAGACGGTGTAGGCGCCGGCGCGGACCGGTCGGCCTTCGAGCACGATGTCGTGGCCGATCGTGATCGTCGTGGCACTGTCGGCGCCCGGGTGCCAGACGCTGTCCCACGGCATCAGTGCACCGAAGAGCGCCCGGCCTCGTGCGGTGGGCCGCCCGTACTCGATGCTGATGTCCGTGAAGGCGATCCGCTGCGTGACGGTACCGCGCTGGCTGAACGGATAACCCTGGGCCTGCGCCGTCGCCGCCGCGGCAAAGGCAAGCGTGATCAACAGGCTGAGTGGTCGACGCATGGTGAGTGCAGACGTGTGGAGGTCGGGGCCACTCGCAGAACGACATCGGAGCGTGGCCATTGAGAAGCTACCGACGCGGGGGTACGATCGTTCCCATCAGCAGTGATACCGCGGCCGCCGTCCGCCTCGCACCCGATCGGGACCTTCATGGAGATCATTCGCGTCACCGCGCCGCAGGCGCGCGAGAGCGACAGGCTGGTGGTCGGCTGTGCGCAGATCGCGCCGGTCTGGCTGCAGCGTGACGCGACGCTGGCGAAGGTCGCCCTCTGCATTCAGCGCGCGGCGGCGGAAGGGTGCCGCCTGGTGGTGTTCGGCGAGGCGCTGGTGCCTGGCTATCCGTTCTGGATCGAGCGGACCGATGGGGCACGATTCAATGACGCTCTGCAGAAGCGGTTCTACGCCCGCTATCTCGATCAAGGGGTTGACCTCGAGCGTGGTGATCTCGCGCAGATCTGTGCGCTGGCGCAGTCGCACCAGATCGCGGTGTATCTCGGCATCATGGAACGCGCTGCTGATCGTGGCGGGCACAGCCTCTACTGCACGCTGGTGTACGTCGACGCGGCAGGCGTGATCCGCTCGACGCACCGCAAGCTGATGCCGACCTACGAGGAACGGCTGGCCTGGGCACCGGGCGACGGACATGGGCTGCAGGTGCATGCGCTCGGCCCGTTCCGTGTGGGCGGGTTGAACTGTTTCGAGAACTGGATGCCCCTCTCGCGGGCGGCGCTGTATGCCCAGGGGGAAGACCTGCACGTCTCGGTCTGGCCAGGTGGAGTGCACAATACGCACGATCTTCCGCTGTTTCTGGCGAAAGAAGGGCGGAGCTACGTGATCGCGGTGTCCGGATTGATGCGCGCCGTGGATGTGCCGGAGGATATGCTCGGGCGCGAGCAGTTGATGGCCGGTGGCGACGAGTTCTTTGCCAATGGTGGTACCGCGATCGCTGGTCCCGATGGCCGATTCCTCGTCGAGCCGGTGGTCGGACGCGAGGCCCTCGTGGTCGCCGAGCTCGATCATGCGCGAGTCCGCGAGGAGCGACAGAACTTCGATCTCGCTGGCCACTATTCACGGCCGGATGTCACGCGGCTGGTGGTTGATCGCACACGACAGCGGGTGGCAGACTTCCTGGATGCGTGAACCCGGCGTCGATGGGTGTCGGTCCGGTGTTCCCGATGTTGGCAGCGTTGCCGCACCCGCTATGTTTGGTGCATGGAACGCGTACGGAGAATCTTCGCGTCGCCGGGCGATGCCGAGGCGGCCGATCGCGATCAGCTGCGGGTGATGACTCCGCAGGAGCGGCTCGATCGCGCGCTTGATCTCGTCGCGTGGTACCGGGAGGCCCGTGGAGAGAATACACACGGATTTGCGCGAGTTGCTCGAGTTGTTCCGCTCGAACGACGTTGACTTCCTGATCGTTGGCGGCCATGCGGTCGCATTGCACGGATACCCGCGCTTCTGCGGAAGTTGTCGACTGCTTCGTCCGGCCGTCGAGCAAGAATGGCACTCGGATCGTTCTCGCATTGCACGAATTCGGATTCGCCTCGCTCGACATCACGCCAGCTGATTTCGGTGTGTCGGACCGCATCGGGAGACCCACGCCGTTGAGCAACCCGGGAATATGACCGTCGCGCGCCGTGATCGCCACTCGTTTGTTCGTTGACCGAACCCGACAGAGCATCGCGTACTTTATCGACCCCTGACGCCCGGCGGATTGGCGCGGCCCCGCTCGGAATTCCTACTCTCACTCGGACCAATGACCCGAATCACCTCCCTGATCTGCGCGGCGCTGTTGGCGACGTCGGCCGCCTCGGCACAAACGGTACCACCCGATACCACTGATGCGTATCGCTGGCTCGAAGAGATGACCGGCGACCGGGCCATGGCCTGGGTTCGCGCAGAGAATGCGAAGACCACCGCCGTGCTCGAGAAGGACCCGCGTTTCGCCGGCATGTATCAGTCCGCGCTGTCGATGGCGCAGGCCACCGACCGGATTCCGGGGGTGCGGTTCATCAGCGGCATGCTCTACAACTTCTGGCAGGACTCCGCCCACGTGCGTGGTGTGTGGCGGCGGACGACGCTGACGAGCTTCCGCACGAAGTCGCCGCGCTGGACGACGGTGCTCGATCTCGATTCGCTGGCCTCGGCCGAGAAGGCGAACTGGGTGTGGCAGGGCGCGTCGTGCCTGCAACCGGCCGAGCGGCGCTGCATGCTGAGTCTGTCGGATGGAGGCGAAGATGCGGTGACGGAACGCGAATTCGATCTGGCGACGGGGGCGTTTGTCACGAATGGATTCGTGCTGCCCAAGGGCAAGCAGTCAGCGGCATGGCTGTCGCAGGATACTTTGCTGGTCACACGCGAGTGGCAGCCTGGCGAGGTGACGGCATCGGGGTATCCATACATCGTCAAGCGTGTGGCACGCGGACAACCGCTGTCAGCGGCAGTGGAGCTGTTCCGCGGCACACCGTCAGATGTCTTCGTCTTTCCGGCCGTGCTGCGCGACGCGTCCGGCCGCCAACTGCGTGCGATCTACCGGGGACTCACCTTCTTCGAGTCGGAGCACTACCTCATCCGCTCGCAGGATGTGGTGAAACTGAGTGTGCCGAAGCGCGCATCCGTTGCTGACATCATTGACGGTCAGGTCATCCTGCAGCTCTCCGAGGAGTGGCGCTCCGGGTCAACTGTGATTCGCAGTGGTTCGCTGGCTGCATTCGATCTGGCGCGTGCGATGCGGCAGCCCGATGCGCTGGCGCCCGTCCCGGTTTTTGAACCGACGGCGCGACAATCGCTTGGTGGCACCCTGTCCACTCGGTCACGTTTGCTGGTTGCGATCAATGACAACGTGACGGGGAAGGTTTTTTCGCTTGCTCGTAGCCCTGCAGGAACATGGTCGCGCAAGCCAGTGCCGTTGCCGGAGAATGTGTCGACGTTCCTTCAAGGCGGCGACGCGCGCAGCGATCAGGCCCTGATTCAGGTCACTGGCTTTCTGACGCCGAACAGCCTCTGGCTGTCGAGTGGCCCGGATGCCGCGCCGACGGTACTGAAGACGCTCGCGCCGCGGTTCGACGCATCGCGTCATGTGGTACGGCAATTCGAGGCGACGTCAAAGGATGGCACCAAGGTGCCGTACTTCATCGTGCATCCGACGTCGATCGCGCTCGACGGATCGACTCCGACCATCCTCGAGGCGTACGGCGGATTTCAGGTGTCGAATACGCCGCGCTACGACGCGGACGTCGGCAAGCTCTGGCTGGAGCAGGGCGGCGCCTATGTACTGGCCAACATCCGTGGCGGCGGTGAGTTCGGGCCCGCGTGGCATCAGGCCGGCCTCAAGACGCGGCGTCAGGTGATCTATGATGACTTTGCGGCAGTCGCGCAGGATCTCATCACGCGACGGGTGACCAGTCCGCCGAAGCTGGGAATCATCGGCGGATCGAATGGTGGCCTGTTGATGGGCGTGGCGATGACGCAGCACCCGGAGCTCTACGGCGCGGTGGACATCGCGGTGCCGTTGCTCGACATGTTGCGGTTCGAGCAGATCCAGGCGGGCGCATCGTGGGTGGCGGAGTACGGCAGCGTGTCGGTGCCCGAAGAGCGGGCCTTCCTCGCGTCGATCTCACCGTTCCACAACCTCCGGCCGGGAGTGGCGTATCCTGAGCCGCTCGTGTGGACTACGACCAAGGACGATCGCGTCGGGCCGCAACACGCGCGCAAGTTTGCGGCGAAGATGGCCGCTCTGGGCCTGCCGTACCTGTTCTACGAAGTGACGGAAGGTGGTCACGGTTCGGGCGCCAATCTGCAGCAGAGTGCCAGAACCACAGCCCTGCAGTACACGTATTTCGCACGGCGTCTGATGGGACCGGCGCGCGCCACGGTTCCGTGATCCGCTGATCAGTCGTCGGTCGCACCATGCTGGGCCAGGTACGCCGCCACCGGTTCGTGGCCGGCGTACCTGGCCCAGCCAAGCAGTGTGGTGTTCCAGAGGGTGTCATGGATGTCCAGCTGCGCACCGCGGGCGACCAGCAGTTGGACGAGCGCGAGATTCCCCGACCGCGCGGTGACCGCCTCGGCCGCGTCACGAAAACCGAACAGGAGCGCGGTGAGCACCGGTGAGTGCCAGGTCGGTGAGGAGGTGCCGTTGATGGCCGCGCCGTAGTCGAGCAGTGTGTTCACGAGTGGGATCTGCACACCGGCTTCGGCCGGCGGTGAACTCGAAATCAGCATGCTGAGCGTGGCGTATTCGCCACCGTACATCCCGGCCAGTGCGTCCACCGCTGCACCACCGTCGAGCAGAATCTTCGCGATCTGCACAGCGCTGGCCGGTGACCGCTGGCGATGGCCCTCGATTCCATTTGCGCCGAGGTAATGCAGAAGCGTCGCGCCGTGCACGGCGGGATCATGGCAGGTCACACGGGTCGATCGCGCGTGAACCAGTCCCGCGTTCGTGGTCAGCATCGCACGCAATGCTGCACTATCACCCGTAATCACGGCTTCGACCGCGGTCTCGAACTCCTGGACCGGTGATCCTGGTGTCGTGACATCGCTCACGTGCGCAGTCAGTGCGCTCCAGTCGCGAAAGCTGTACCCTCGTGCCACCGCCAGGCGCGCATCATCTGGTGTGAGCGCCGCGGCGCGAATCTCATCCTCGCTCACCGCAAGCAGTTTCCAGGTGACCACCGGATCGAGGAATCGCGGCAGGCACTCGTGAAAGATGCGGAGCGCCTCCGGCGCGTGGGCCCGGTGGCCGGCGAGCAACTGCGTCGCCTGTTCCTGATAGGCGGCAATCGGCGCGTCGCACGGCAGGCGCACGGCAGGCGCACGGCAGGCGCACGGCAGGCGCACGGCAGGCGCACGGCAAGTGTCATCCGTCACCAGGTGCGGGTTTACATCACCGCCCGAACGCTCAGCCCGCACCATGTGGATGGCGCGGGCTGAGCATTCAGGTGCCGAAACCAACACTCGATCACTCCAACAGCCGTTTCTCCGACGTCGGTACACCGTTGCCGAGTGTCAGATGTGAATCGCACGCCCCAGCACGGCGAGAGCGGCTTCCTTCACGGTCTCACCCAGCGTCGGATGCGCGTGCGTGGTGATCGCGATGTCCTCGCTCGAGCCCCGGTACTCCACCGCCAGCACAATTTCCTGAATCAGGTCACCGGCATTGGCACCGATGATGTGACAGCCGAGCAGCTCGTCGGTGACGGCGTCGGCGATGATCTTGACGAAGCCGTTCGTCTCGCCGAGACAGCGCGCGCGTCCGTTGGCGGAGAAGGGGAACTTGCCCGTCTTGTAGGCGCGCCCCGACGCCTTCACTTCCGACTCGGTGAGCCCTACCGTTGCGATCTCGGGCCAGGTGTAGACCACGCCAGGAATCGCAGCGTAGTGCATGTGCACCTTCTTCCCCGCAATCACTTCCGCGGCGATCACGCCCTCTTCCTCGGCCTTGTGCGCCAGAAGTTTGCCGCCCGCCACGTCGCCGATGGCGAAGACGCCCGGGAGGTTGGTGCGCAGTTGATCGTCGACCTTGATCGCGCCGTTCTTCTGCAGCTCGAGACCGAGTGCCCTGGCGTCGATGCCATGCAGCAGCGGCTTGCGCCCCACGCTCACGAGGACGACGTCCGCTTCGAGTACCTCGCTGGTGCCGCCATTCTCGACGGTGAGCGTGATCACCTTCTTCGACGACAGATCAGCGGCCGTGACTTTCGTGCCGGTGCGGATGACCAGGCCCTGCCTGGAAAAGATGCGCGTGGCCTCCTTGATCACATCATCGTCGTTGCCCGGCAGAATGGTCGGCATGAACTCGACCACCGTCACCTCGGCACCAAGCCGGCGCCACACGGAGCCGAGCTCGAGGCCGATCACGCCACCACCCACGACGATCATCCGCTTCGGCACTGACGCGAGCGTGAGCGCGCCGATGTTCGATACGACACGCTGCTCGTCGAACTTGAGGAACGGCAGTTCGACTGACGCCGAGCCAGTGGCGATGATGACATGCTTCGCCGCGTAGCGCGTCACGGTGCCATCAGCTGCTGTGACATCGACCACGTTGCCAGCCTTGAGCGCGCCGGCGCCCCGAGCCCACGTCACCTTGTTCTTCTTGAACAGAAACTCGACGCCCTTCGTGTTCGATCCGACGACGTCGTTCTTGCGCTTCATCATCTGCGCCAGGTCAACCGACACCTTGCTGATGATGATGCCATGTTCGGCGGCGGAGTGTCTGGCGAATTCATAATGCTCACTGCTGTTGAGCAGCGCCTTGGACGGAATGCACCCGACGTTGACGCAGGTGCCGCCGAGCGTCTTGTCCATTTCGACGCAGACGGTGGTCAGGCCGAGCTGGGCGGCCCGGATGGCCGCGACGTAGCCGCCTGGACCGCCGCCGATGACCACGACGTCGGCCGGAATCGATGCAGAAGTCACTGATCAGTCCACCAGCATCGTGGCCGGGTCTTCCATCAACTCCTTGATCCGGACCAGGAAGAGCACTGCCTGCTGCCCATCGATGACGCGGTGGTCGTAACTCAGCGCGACGTACATCATCGGGCGGATCTCGACCTTGCCGTCGATGGCGACCACCCGGTCCTGCGTCTTGTGCAGACCCAGGATGGCGACTTGCGGATAGTTGATGATCGGCGTCGAGATCAGTGAACCGAAGACACCACCGTTGGTGATCGTGAACGTGCCACCGGTGAGATCGTCCATCGCCAGTTTGCCGCTGCGAGCCTTGTTGGCGAGGTTCGCGATATCGCGGCTGATGGCGAGCATGCCTTTCGTGTCGGCATCCTTCACGTTCGGCACCACCAGGCCCGCCTCGCTGGCGACGGCGATGCCCATGTTCACGTAGTGCTTGTAGACGATGCTGTCACCGTCGATCTGTGCGTTCACCAGCGGGAACGCCTTCAGTGCGTGCGTCGCCGCCTTCACGAAGAAGGGCATGAAGCTGAGCTTCACGCCATGTTCCTTCTCGACCTTCTCCTTGATCCTGGCACGGAGCGCCGTGGTGGCGCTCATGTCGATCTCGTTGAAGGTGGTCAGATGCGCGGTGTTGTGCTGCGCCTGCAGAAGATTCTCCGCGATGCGCTTGCGCCGCGTCGTCATCTTCTCGCGCGTTTCGCGTTCACCGGTGCGCACCGGGGGTGCCGCCGCCGGTGCCGGTGCCG
Source organism: uncultured Gemmatimonadaceae bacterium (assembly GCA_964392395.1). Lineage (GTDB taxonomy): Bacteria > Gemmatimonadota > Gemmatimonadetes > Gemmatimonadales > Gemmatimonadaceae > JACMLX01. The sequence continues at coordinate 4,281 of CAYMQV010000026.1, read as the reverse complement.
GTGGTGGTGCGGCAGCGGCAGTCGGCGCCGGGCGGGAGGCACCAGCCGCAATCGCGTCGACGACGTCAGGCTTGCTGATGACTCCACCGCGACCGGTGCCGGCCACCGTGCTGATGTCGACACCCGCTTCATCGGCTGTCCTTCGCGCGGCAGGTGCGGATTTCGCCGGGGCGGCCGTCGTCATTGCGGCCGCGGCGAAGCCGACCGGGGGTCCCACTGGTGGGTTGATCGGATCACCCGGCGGTGGATCGGCAAGGCTCATGGCACCGGCGGTCGATGCACGACCCGATTCATCGAGTTGGCCGAGGACGTCATCGACGGCGACAACATCGCCCTCGGCCCTGGTGTGCGCGGTCAGAATGCCGGCTTTGAGCGCGGGAACCTCGACCGTGATCTTGTCGGTTTCGAGTTCGACGAGAGTTTCGCCTGCCGCAACGGCATCGCCCTCCTGCTTCAGCCAGCGTGACACGGTCGCTTCGACGATCGATTCGCCGAGCGGTGGCACCTTGATCGCTATCATTCGCCGGGATCCTGTTCGATGGGGGCGCGAGCTTTCGCGCTGGGACAGCACCGCGCGACGCGATTGGCCGCGCGCGCGAGAATAATAACTAACGCCACACTCGGACTTCGTGATGCGCGCAGTGGTGCTGGGGGGGCATGGTGGGCTGGAACAGTTGTCGGTGCGGGATGACCTGCCGATGCCCGTCATCGATGGGCCCCACGCGGTTCGACTCCGAATGTCGGCGGTGGCGCTGAACCGGCTGGATCTGTTCGTGATGGCGGGCTGGCCTGGGCTGGCGCTGACACCGGATTGGGTGCCGATGGCGGACGGCACGGGGGTGGTGGAGTCGATCGGCGACGCGGTGACCCGGGTGAATGTCGGCGACACGGTGGTGCTGAACCCCGGCGTCAGCTGCCGGACCTGTGCCTACTGTCTGGCACAGCAACAGCCGCTCTGTCTGGGGTACCAGATCCTTGGCGAGGACCGGAGCGGAAGCGCGGCCGAGTACATCGTGGTGCCGGAATCAGGGCTGGCGACGGTCTCGCCAGAGATTCCGGTTGGGGCGCGGGCCGGCTTCGGCCTGGCGACGCTGACGGCGTATCGCATGGTCGTCGGCAAGGCGCGGCTGCAGGCTGGCGAGCAGGTGCTGATCTGGGGGATCGGTGGTGGGGTGGCGCTGGCGGCCCTGCAACTTGCGAAGG
>CAYMQV010000026.1:0-3068 GCA_964392395.1 uncultured Gemmatimonadaceae bacterium | reverse complement strand
GGCTGATTCGGGCGGCCACGGGACGACGCGGGGTGGACGTCGTGATCGACAGCGTGGGCACCGCAACGTGGAGCCGTTCGCTTGGTTCACTCGGACGCGGTGGCCGGCTCGTGACCTGTGGCGGGACGAGCGGACCGATGGTGGAGACGGACGTCCGGCGACTGTTCACGAACCAGTGGACGATTTCCGGGTCGACGATGGGAAGCGAGCTGGAGTGGGATGCGGTCGTGAAGGAGTTCCGCTCGGGAGGGCTTCGCCCACCGGTGGACTCAGTGTTTCCGCTGTCGCAGTCGCGCCAGGCGTATGCGCGGTTGCAGTCGGGGGAGCAGTTCGGGAAGGTGGTGATCGGGATGGATGGGTGACGGAGCGATCCGGGCGCGGGGACGGTCCGGCGCAGTATTCGCTGGCGGAGCAGGCCGGGATCCGCGCCGCAGTTCTCGCTGACGCCGCGCCGCTCTGTCCGCGCTGTCCGGCGCTTCCGGTGATGAGCCGGAAGGCAATCGGTGGTGGTTCCTTCGGACTCGGCTACCAGCGGAAGCGCGACTGGTTCGTGTGTCCGTCGTGCCACCGGTCGGCGATTTTTGATCTGAAGCGCGGCACGCGCAATTGAGTCGTCGTGTCGCCCGGATCGACGGGATGCGGACGTGGGGTGTGGCGAGTGGCGGTGTGGCGCAGGGGGAAATCGCGGAGTCTCTGCATGGGCCTCCTTGCGAGAGGGGAGTGGGTGCTAGCTTAGCCTGTGGCGGACGCATCACGGCGCCGCTCATCCTCCCGTTGATCGACATGGATTTTCTGACTCGACTGCAGGACAGCTTCGCAACGCTTGGCGAAATCGTGCCGGCGTTGCTGGGCGCGATCGTGATCCTGTTCGCCGGGTATCTGTTGGCGAAGTTGACGCAGCGCGGTATCGAGCGCTTGCTGCGCAAGCTGAGCGTGAATGATCTCCTGCGGCGCGGTGGGGTGATGCAGGCGGTTGAGCATGCCGGTCATCAGGTGAATCCGTCGCGCGTGTTCGGCAACATCGTTTTCTGGGCTGTGATGTTTGCGGTGCTGCTGGTGGCCTCGACCGCAGCCGGTCTGCAGTCGCTGAACGATGTGTTTGCCGAGCTCGTCAGCTACATCCCGAGCATCATTGCCGCCGTCGTGATCGTGATCGTCGGGATCGTGCTCGGTGGATTCGTCGAAGGATTGCTCCTTGCGGCGGCGGGTGCCCTGCATGGCGGGCCGACGCTGGCGCGGGTTGGCCGCGGCGGCATTGTTGTGCTTGCTATCTTCATGGCACTGCAGGAGTTAGGAGTCGCGACCGATATCGTGACGACGGCGTTCGCCATCCTGTTCGGCGCGGTGGCGTTGGCGCTGGCCCTGGCGTTCGGGTTGGGCAATCGCGACCTGGCGGGCGAAGTGACACGGACGTGGTGGGCGCGGTACCAACGGGAAAAGGCTGCGATCGATGCCGAGGTGGCCGCAGAAGAGGCGGAGATCGACCAGGAGCTGGTTGATGACGAAGATGAACGTGCGCCAGTCGGGGCCGTCGCAGGGGAGTCGCGCCTGTCCTGAGCGAGGTGGGGGCGGTATCTTTTCTCTCATGAGCGTTCGTGCGCGCCGGATGCGGCTTCTTGGGTCTTGTTCCATTGCGAGTGCCGTGCTCGCGATGGGACCACTGTCGGGCTGCGGCCGGTCTGGCGCAGCGCCTGACGCGGGTCTTCGGCCGCGAATCCTGAGCAGTTCGACGGTCACACTGCTCGGGCGTGGTCCGCAGAATGAACTCGAAGCCGCGCTGGAACTTGCGCATGATTATCGCGCGCACCTGCTGCGTGCGTCGGATTTCGCCGGGATTGGTCAGGATCGTTGCAACGATGGATGGTTGCGCGGATTCCCTCGTGACAGCACCGATACGATGCGTGAGTCGACGGCGGACCTGGTCGACAAGTTCGAGAAACTGATTCAGGCGTATGCAGTGGATGCGCCGTTGGATACGCCGGAAGGACACGCGTTGCTGCGGACGGTGGTGCTCTGGGAAACGGGGCGTGAGCGTCCGCGGTGGGATGTGTGGAATGGGAAGGCCGGGCGTGAAGCGATCGCTGCCGGGTTGACGGAACAGGTGTCGGATGCGGCGACCGGGCGCTGCCTGGTCAATGCGCGTGGCGACACTGCGGCCTACGTGCTGCCGTCGGTGAACGGGCTGGCGCTGCCTGCGGCGCGTGGTGCTCAGACCAACCTGGTGTTCGGTGATCGTGGGTTGTCGGCGTTGCGCACGCGGTACTGGGCCGCGAAGGATGTGCGTGACAGCAGCGCGATTCTGGCGTACACGCGAGTGTCGGCCGCCATGCTGTGGAAAGAGTATGCCGTGGTGACCGTGCACCGCCCGATGGAGCATCGGGATGGTGAGGCCCTGTCGACCAGCAATGGTGGTGGCACGTACATTTTCCACCGTGTGGGCAACAGCTGGTTGCTGCTGGTCATCGCGCGCTCGTGGGGCTGACGGTATTCGACCTGCGCCAGTGACAGGATGTTCCGCGCTTCGGCGCACCAATTTTTCGTTCCGTGGTTTGCATTCCCGACGTCGCGTCGCACGCGCGACCTGACGTCGGTCACGTTTTCCCTATCTGCGCATGACTGGTCCAGGGCCCCGCGAACGCATCCTGCCTCGCATGATCGACGAGGAAATCAAGGAATCGTTCATCAACTACTCGATGAGCGTCATCGTATCGCGCGCGCTGCCGGATGTGCGGGATGGGTTGAAGCCGGTGCACCGCCGCGTGCTCTACGCGATGAACGAAGCGGGGTTGACGGCCGGGCGGCCGTACCGCAAGTCGGCGACGGTGGTTGGCGATGTGCTCGGCCGGTATCACCCGCACGGCGACAGCAGCGTCTACGATGCGGTCGTGCGCATGGTGCAGGAGTTCTCGCTTCGATACCCGCTGGTGGATGGCCAGGGCAACTTCGGCAGCATCGACGGCGACAACGCCGCCGCCTATCGCTACACCGAAGTCCGGCTGACGCGGATTGCGATGGAGATGCTGGCTGATATCGACCGCGGGACGGTGGATTTCGGCGCCAACTTCGAT
>CAYMQV010000025.1:8631-32579 GCA_964392395.1 uncultured Gemmatimonadaceae bacterium | reverse complement strand
CGCGACGTGGTGGTGCTGCTCGATCGGTCGTTCTCGATGCGCATTGGTGATCGGTGGCCGCGCGCGCGAGCGGCGGTGGACAGCGTGATCAAGAGGCTTTTACCGGGTGACCGGATGACGCTGGTGGCCTTCGACCGACGTGCACGTGCGGTCACTGCCGCCACGAGTGACGCGGCACGGCTCCGCGCGGCGCTCGACTCATTGTCGCTCACCGATGAATCGACGCGGCTTGCGCCAGCGCTGTCGATCGCGCAGCAGCGCCTCGCCGCCGGTGATGCACCGCGAAAGACGCTGGTGGTGATTTCGGACTTCCAGCGGAGTGGATGGGATCTCACCGATGAGGCCCGCATGCCTGCCGCCACCGAGATCGGCGTCGTCGATGTCGGCGGTGTCGCGCCGGTGGCTGATCGTGCGGTGCGCGCGGTGGAGGTGCGCCGCGACCGGCGACCGGGCCCGTCGCAGATGCTCGTGAGCGCTCGACTGACGAATGCTGGACCAGCAGCGCGCGGTGTCGCGGTTCGGCTCGAGGTGGGCGGGCGCGTGATCGAGGAGCGCTCGGTGGACCTTCCGCGCGACGGCGGCGCGTCGGTCAGCTTCGCCGCGGTGCCCGCGCCACCGGATCCGGTACCCGCGCGAGTGGTGCTGGCGGCTGATTCCCTGCCTGGCGACGACGCAGTTCATTTCCTGCTCAACCAGGCGCCGGCGCTCGCGGTGCTCGTGCTCGAGGGGCGTGACAGCCCGTTTCTGACACGCGCGCTCGCGATCGGCGACACGCCCGGGTTTGATGTCACGACTCGTACTCCGTCGCGCGCCGCGGCCGCCGATCTCGCTGGCCGTCGGCTGGTGATACTGGCTGACGGCGCGTTTCCGTCGGGCATCGGCGCCGCACGACTGCTGCGATTCGTCGAGGCAGGCGGCGGGCTGATCGTCGCACTGGGTGATCAGGTGAGCCCGCGCTCGTGGCCGGCCGCCGCTCGCCAGCTGATTCCCGGCCAGATTCGCCCCGCCATCGATCGCATCGGCGCCAACGGTGCGGTACTCGGCTCGCTCGATCAGCAGCATCCGGCACTCGCGCTCCTCTCCGGTCCGCGTGCGGGTGACCTCTCTGCCGCACGGTTCTACAAGTATCGATCCGTCGACACCACGGCCGGTGTGCTCGCGCGCTTCGACGATGGTACTGCGGCGCTCACCGAGCACGCCGTCGGCAGGGGGCGTGTACTGACCTTCGGTTCGACATTCGATGGCCTCTGGAATGATCTGCCACGCCAGCCCGCGTTTCTCCCGCTGGTGCAACAGCTTGCGCGCTATGCGGCCAGCTGGCGTGATGCGCCGCGTGCGTTGGAAATCGGCACCAGCGTGCGTCCGTCAGACCTGTCGCGCGATGCGGGGCCGGATGGTGCGCGGTGGATCGCCAACGCCCCATCGGGTGCGCGCACCACCTTCGGCGGCAACGGAGCACCCACCGCGCTCGAGCTCACCGAGGCCGGTGTGCACGAGCTTCGCCCAGGCGGATCACCGGGCGCGCGACCGCGTCTGGTGGCCGCAAACATCGCACCGGCGGAACTCGACTTTGCAACGTTCGACGTGCTGCGGCTGACGAATGCGTTGACGAGCCAACCGGGAACACCGGGTGCAGCCAGAACGACAGACGCCGAAGCGGAGACCCTCGCCGACCGTGAGGCGCGCCAGTCCACCTGGTGGTACCTGCTCCTCGCCGCAACGCTCCTGCTGGTGGCCGAGAGTATCGTCGCGCGGCGGTCCGTCACCCGAACACCGGTCCTGGAGTAGGATATGGAGTTCCGCAACTCGACCACCAACCGGATGCGTCGCCCATGACCGCACCGCGCGTGCACGCCCCCGCCTCGCTCACGACGCTGCTGCATCGTGCGCGGCGGCGTTGGCGCCTGCGTCATCTGGCCGTTGGAGTGGCTGTGACCGTGGCCGCGGTGATGCTGGTCATTGCGACAGGATCGCTCGCGCTCGAAGCGGCGCGCTTCAGTGCGGGCGCGATCACCGCTGCGCGCGTGGTGCTCGGCATCGTGACGGCGGTGGTGGTGGGACGCTGGATTGCGTGGCCACTGGTGCGGCGGCTCCCCGATGACCGGCTGGCACTCTATCTCGAAGAGCGCGTCCCGCAGCTCGGCGGCGCGGTGCTGACCGCCGTCGCGTTGCGATGTCAGGCGGATAGCGGCCACTCGGCCATGCTCGAACGCGGACTGGTTGCCGATGCGACGCGACGGCTTGGCACGACGCCCGCGGTACCACTGCTCGAACGACCGACGACGATTCGTGCGCTGTCGATTGCGATGGCGGTCGTGGTGGTGTCAGGGCTCGCCTTCCAGTTCGGACCCGCATTCCTGCGCACCGGCGCGCTCCGGCTGCTGGCGCCGTGGCAGGATGCGGCCGCTACGCCAGTCTACGCCATCGCGCTCGAGCCGCAGTCGATCGTCGTGGCACGAGGCAGTGACGTGCAGCTCGCGGCAACCCTGGCCGGATTCGAGAGCGAGGTGGTGGACATGATGGTTCGTCGCGGTGCGAGTGCCGAGTGGGAGCGAATCCCGATGGGCGTCGGCGCAGCACCTGGTGCGTTCGTCGTGCGGCTGTTCGACGTGGCCGAAGATGCCGAGTTCTACGCCGAGGCGAACGGGGTGCGATCGTTGAACGGCAAGCTGACGGTGAAGGATCTGCCGGGCGTACGGCGTATCGGTGTCGAGCTCCGCTACCCCTCGTACATGAACATGGCGCCGGAGGTGACCGAGGATGGTGGCGACATCGCCGCACCGGGCGGCACGACCGCGGTACTGCGAGTGCACACCACGCGATCGGTATCGGGAGGGAAGCTGTTCTTCGATGGAAACACGGTCGTCCCGATGGAGCGCCTTGACGATTCGACGGTGACGGCGCGGCTGACAGTCCGCCGCGACGGATTCTATCGCGTCGAGTTGACATCGACGGATGGGACGGTGGTGCGTGGCACGGTCGAGTACGCGGTCGATGCGCTGGACGATGCCGCGCCATCGGTGCGCATCAAGCAGCCGGGTCGCGATCTGCGCCCGACGAGCGTCGACGAGGTGCTGATCGCGGCTGAGGCGACCGATGACTACGGTGTCGGAAAGCTGGAGATCGTCTATCGCGTGAATGGTGGCGAGGAGAAGGCGATCACGTTGTCCGAGGGCTCCGGTGTGCGCCCGCGTGAAGTCATCGCATCCCACACCCTGTTTCTCGAGGAGATGGAGCTCTCGGCCGGCGATGTGGTGAGCTACTACGCCCGCGCGCTCGACAATGACCAAAGGCCGCAGCCGAAGTCCGGTGCGAGTGACATCCAGTTCCTCACCATCCGTCCCTTCAGCCGCGAGTACAAGCAGAATCAGCAGGGCGGCGGCGGTGAAGGTGGAGGCCCGCAGGAGATGAATCCCGGTTCGCTCGTGCAGCGTCAGCGCGACATCGTCGCCGGCACGTTCAAGACGGAACGCGATCGCGCGAAGACTCCGGCTGCCACGTTGCGCGGCGACGTGAGCACGCTGCACCTCGCACAGGGACGTCTGCGAGAGGAGCTCGCAGCGCTGCAGAAGCGAGTCGAACGTCCGGCAGCGCAGGCCGCCGACACCAGCTTCAGGATTCTCGCCGACGTCCTTCCGAAGGCGGGAATCGAAATGAAAGCGGCCGAGGAGCTGCTGGTGCAGGGCAAGACCGGTGAGGCGCTGGCGCCTGAACAGCGTGCGCTGCAGTGGCTCGAGAAAGCGGAAGCGGCATTCCGCGAAGTGCAGGTGAGCATGCAGCAGCAGGGTGGCGGTGGCGGCGGTGGCGGCGCCAGCGCGTCGGATCTGGCTGACCTGCTGGAGCTCGAGACGGACAAGATGCGGAACCAGTACGATCAGGTGCAGCGCAGTCGTGAGGAGAGTGGCGCGCAGAAGACCGACGAGACCCTTGAACGCCTGAAGCAACTGGCAGCGCGTCAGCAGCAGGAGCTGGCACGTCAGCGCGCGCAGCAGACCGGTGGCGGCACCGGCGGTGCGGCGCAGCGACAGCTGGCCGAGGAGACCGAGGCTGCCGCGCGTCAGCTCGAACGATTGGCGCGTGAGCAGCAGTCACCGGAGATGGAGCAGACGGCGCAGGAGATGCGGAAGGCCGCGGAATCGATGCGTCGATCGGCGGCATCGGGTGGTGCCGGTGCCGCGCAGGCGGCTGCAGATCGACTTCAGTCGGCGAGGCGTGCGCTCGAGGATGCGCGCGACCAGTCTGCGGGCGCTGGGCTCAGTGATGCGACCACGCGGGCGCGTGCCCTGGCCGAGGAGCAGCGTGGTGTGCAGAGTGACGTCGAGAAGCTGGGGAAGGCGGGCGCAGATCGGACGGAGCGTCAACGGCGGCTCGATGAGCGGAAGGCCGGCATGGAAGCAGGCGTGAAGGCACTGGCGAGCGATCTGGATCGACTGGCCCGCGAGAACCGTCAGACGAATCCGCGCGCCGCGCGTGAAGCACAGGATGCGGCGGCTGCAATGCGTGAGGCGCGTCTGGGCGACAAGATCCGCTACTCGCGCGATGTGCTGCGTTCCGGCAGTTCGAGTGACTACGCGAAGAATCTCGAACGGTCGATCCAGCAGGATCTCGACAGTCTCGAGCAGCGGGTGGCAGGTGCCGCGGGCGCGGCGGCGGCGGGGCGTGATTCGTCGCAGCGGACATCGCGGGCGTTGGCGCAGGCGCGTGATCTGGTGCGTGGCCTGAGTTCGCTCGATGATCGGCTGCGCGAGCGGGAGCAGCGTGGGTCGTCGGGCCGGGCCGGGCCGGCGGGCGCTGGGGCGGGGCAACAGGGCGCCAGACAGGGTAAGCCCGGCGCCGACGGTACGAATGGCACCGGCGATGTCGGCGGCGCATCAGGGCAGGGCAGACCCGGTGGTGCTGGCGGCGGCGCGTCGTTCACCGTCGAAGAAGCGCGACAACTCTCGCGTGAATTGCGCGCCCGGCGCGATGCGGCGCAGCAGCTCCGGCGCGCGCTGCAAGGCGAGGGCGTCGACACCAGGGATCTCGATCGCGCGATCGCCCGACTTGGCGCGCTGGATGGCGAGAAGGTGTTGGGCAACGCGGAGGCGATGAAACAGCTGCGTGATGGCGTCGTGGAGGATCTCAAGTCGTTCGAGTTCGCCCTGCGACGGAAGCTCGGCGCGGCGGAAGCCGGTGGGCCGGCGCTTGGTGGAAGTGAGCAGGTGCCGGCGCAGTACCGGGAGATGGTCAACGAGTACTTCAAGTCGCTGGCGCGGAAGCCGTGAACTGCTGGTGAGCATGCATGAACGGCGGAACGAGTCGCGCGAATGGATATGCACAGAGTGAGGAACATGCACGGCTGATTGCGGCCTGCACGAGCGGTGTATCTTCACCGCATGACAGGCGCGAGGTCACCCGGAAAGTCCAGATTCACAACCCTGCTGAAACGCCCGCTCACGATCGGCCTCGCCGTCGCAGCAGTGCTGTTCGCCGTGGTCAACATCCTCGCGCTCTCCGTGCCGCCGCTGGTGGCGGCACCGGCGCGCTCGCCACTGCTCATCATCGACGGGGTGGCCATCGTCGATCCCGACAGCGGCGGACGCGTCTCCCAGGCGCAGACGGTCGAAGTGGAGAACGATCGCATCGCCTACGTCGGACCGGCACGCGACGGTACGACGCAGGTGCCTGCGCGCCGCATCGATGGCCGCGGAAAATTCCTGATCCCAGGTCTCTGGGACGCGCACGTACACACCCTGCGCCTCGCACCGCAGCTGCAGTTTCCGCTGCTGATTGCCAATGGCGTCACCAGCGTCCGGGACATGGGAGACACCTGCTCATGGAGCACGGACCTCGCCTGTTCGTCGCCGAATCGCGTGTGGCAGCAGGCAATCGCGAGCGGCCTGATGGTCGGCCCACGGATGCCTCAGGTCATCACGTTCCATCTGGAGGATGTGCCATCGGATGGCCTGGCGCTTCGCTCGCTGCTCCTCGCGCTCCGCACGCGTGGTGAACCCTTCGTCAAGCTGCAACTCGACCCGATGGTGGCATCTGACGTCGCCGAGACGGTGTTGCGTGTCGCCGACTCGCTTGGCTTGCGCGTGGGTGGTCATTTGCCGTTCACGCTCGATCTGGCGACGAGCCGGGTGCCCTTCGTGAGTGTCGAACACGATTGGACGCTGCTGCCGCAGTGCTCGCGCGCACGAGCGTCATTCGACGACCGCACCGACTCGAAGCCGGGGCTGCTGGCCGGCTGGGATGACGCTCGCTGCGACGCGGTGCTCCTGTCGCTTCGCACACGCGGTACCGCGTATGTCCCCACGCACGTGGCCTCAACAGGGCAGGACGTGGCGTTCTCCGTCGGGCCTCCAGCGTCTGCGAACACCGCCCGGTACATCGTCGCTCCGCAGCGGCTGGCCTGGAGTATCGTGCGTGCCGCAGGCAAGGTCAGCGAGAGCGAACAGCGTGTGCTCCGTGAGTATCACGCCGCTTCCCTGCGACTGACGAAGCGAGCGCACGATGCCGGTGTCATTGTCCTGGCCGGCAGCGATGCCATCGACCCGGAAGTCGTGCACGGCTTCAGTCTGCATGAGGAGTTGCAGTACCTGGTGCGCGCGGGCCTGTCGCCGGCGCAGGCATTGGCCGCAGCAACGACGGTGCCGGCGCGGTTCACTGGAGCGGCCGGTGCCGGCGGCCTGATCGCGGCAGGTCAGCGCGCCGACCTGGTGTTGCTCGACGCGAATCCGCTGGTCGACATCCGAAACACGACGCGGATCAACGGCGTGCTGGCCGATGGTCGCTGGTTCAGTGCCGCCGAGCGCGCTGTGCTGCTGCGATTCGTGGAGACCCAGGCGCACCGATCGATGATTGCGAGCCGGTTTCTGCGGGGGCTGTGGTACGGCGAGTGAGCCTGATCTGCCGTCGCGCTTGCACCGAGACATGAATGTGTTGCCCTTGCTGCTGCGCCTGTATGCGCTCGTTCGCGAGAACGTACAAGGTGAAAGTGGTGAAGGTCCGGTCAAGGGTCGCTGCTCGGTCACCGTTCGTGACTTCACCTTGACACGGTGTTCATCGAACGGTGATCCGACCAGGAAGATTTGCCTGCTGTGCGACACCGCACCTCAGGCACTCATCACCCGACTGCACCATGATCGACTCAGTACTGCGGCGCGCGCCATCACGCGTGATGGTCGCCGTTCTCACCACGGCGATGGCCACATCGCCCGCCAGGGCACAGGCCACGGAAGGCTACGTCAGTGGCATCATCCGCACCGCTGACGGCGCACCAGTCGCCGATGCCAGTGTGACGGCCCGCAATGACGCGACAGGCTTCCAGGAACTGCGACGATCAGACGCGCGTGGTCGCTTCGTCTTTGCGCAGTTGCCCATCGGCGGACCGTACTCGATCGCCGTCCGCAAGCTTGGACTGCAGGCAGAACGACGCACTGGCATCACGCTGAATCTCGGCGACCGCGTCGCGCTCGATTTCATGCTGAAGGTGGTCGCGCAGCAACTGACGGTGGTGGACGTGCGTGCCGATCAGGAGAACAAGCGTGTCGAGCGGATCGGGGCCTCGTTCGTGGTCGATCAGCAGAAGATTCGCGATCTCCCGATCGCCGACCGCAGCTTTGCCGACCTGGCGATCATTGCGCCAACCACCTCGCGCTCGGGCACCGGCGGCATCATCACCTCGTCGTCGTCGATCGCCGGTGGACGGGTGTCGAGCACCGATATCCGCGTCGACGGCGTCCAGATGAAGAACACCATCTGGGGCACCGGATTCGGCCGTGGCCCATACTCGATGAGCGTCGAGGCGATTCGGGAGTTCGAGGTCGTCACCAACGTCTACGACGTCACGCAAGGCCGTCAGGGCGCGGGTGCCGTAAATGTGGCGACGCTCAGCGGCACGAACGTCACCAAGGGATCGTTCTTCGGCTACAATCGCAGTCAGGAACTGGCCGCCAGCACGAACTTCCTCAATCAGAACGTTGCGGAATTTTCGAACTGGCAGTTCGGCGGATCGATCTCCGGGCCGATCGTGAAGGACAAGCTCCACTATGTCGTGGCCTTCGACCGCCAGAACGTGAGTGAGCCGTTCTTCACGCTCGACGTCGCGAACCAGGCCGACTGGAGTCGCCTGCAGGTCGCGCCGGACTCCGTCACGCGATTCCTCGATATCCTCCGTCGCAGCTACGGCCTGCCCGCCGCGCAGCAGACCGGCCGCTTCGACCGGGGAAACACGCTCAACACGGTCTTCGCCCGAGCCGACTGGACGATCAACGATCGCAATCGTCTGACAGTCCGGCACAACTACAGCGACTGGAACTACGGCAACTCGATTCCTGATCGTGATCTCTCGGTGCTCGAAAGCCGCGGCAACCAGTTCTCACGCGAGAATCAGGCGTTGGTATCGCTCAAGTCGAGCATCGGCCGGAGCGGGACGAACGACATGCGGTTCGCCTACACCAACCGGATTCTGAAGAATGAACCGAATACCCGCTTGCCGCGCGGCTGGGTCACGGTCGCATCGACCCTGCCGGACGGACGCACCGGTGCGCCACAGATCCTCCAGTTCGGTGGACAGCGCACCAGCCCGGAGCTGCAGACGGAAGAGTCGTTCCAGTTCATCAACATCGCACGCTTCGAGCGCGGCAATTTCGCCTACACCTTCGGTACCGACAACTCGCTGCAGAACCTGTCGATGTTCGTGTCGATCGAGACGGACGGGCTGTTCCAATGCCCGAATCTCGCGGCCCTCGACGCTCGCCGCCCGTCATCCTATGCCCGACTGGTCCCGCTGCAGGATCTGGAACCGCGGATGAAGCAGCGCGTCTTTGACGGCGGCGCGTTCACGCAGGTGGAGTATCGCCCCCGCGAGTCCATCACGATCGCCGGTGGACTCCGCTATGACGTGACGGCATTCCTGACCGCGGCCAATCGTAACACCACGGCCGAGAGTGTGCTTGGCAAGCGGACCGATCGCAAGCCGTTCAGCCAGCAGATCCAGCCACGCGGGCAGGTCACCTGGAACATGGGCGCAAAGGGTACTGACATCGTGCGCGTCGGCACCGGGCTGTTCACCGCCGCGCCGCATTACATGGCCCACATCAACCACCTGCTCAATGATGGTTCGCAGCTCGGCGATCTCCTGCTGACCGGGGCGGCTGTGCCGACGCCGGATTTCCCGCTCTATCGGCAGAACTTCGCCAATACACCGGGCATCCCCGCCGGGAGCGCGACGCGGCCCACCTTCCTCAACCTGTTCGCCGAGGACTATCGCGTTCCGCAGACGTGGAAGTCGGATCTCTCCTATCAGCGGCGGCTCTTCAACGGGCGCCTCTCGCTCGGCATCACCGGACAGTATGCCGATACGCGCAACAACTACCGGTACTACGACCTCAACCTGCCTGCCACCCCGGCATTCACGCTCTCGAACGAGAAGAACCGACCGGTGTTCGTGCCGGCCTCCGTGATCACCGATCCGACCCGCGCTGGTGTGGCAGGTCGCGTCGCGGCACGACCGTTCACACAGTTCCAGCGCGTGCTCGAATTCCGCAGCGATGCTTCGCAGATTCAGAAGGCGCTGATCCTCGATGGCACACTCGCCTTGTCAGGTGGGGCGTACGTCGGTGGCTCGTTCACCTTCAACAGCACGCGAGACAACAACTCGTTCAACTGCTGCATCGCGATCACGTCGGTCTTCACGCCCGTGCAGGGTGATCCGCGCGGTCTCTCATGGGGACCGTCGGGGAATGATTTCCGGCACAAGCTGGTGCTGTATGGCGCAGCCCCCGGGTTCCTGGGCGGCAGGCTGAGCTTCCGAGCCATCGGGCAGTCCGGCAGCCCGTGGTCCGCAACGGTGGCACAGGACATCAATTACGATGATGTTGGCGTCGGTGGTTCGTTCGGAAACCAGAACGATCTGGCCTTCGTCTTCAATCCCGCGAGGGCGGGCCTCGATTCAGCGTTCGCCGCCGGCATGCGTGGGCTGCTCGACAATCCGAACAACAGCGCGCGCGGCTACCTTCGCGACAATCTTGGCGAAATTGCCGGGCGCAATGCGATCCGGAACCCGTTCGTCACGCAGATCGACCTGCGGTATGCCCAGCGCCTTCCTTCCATCCGCGGGCAGGCCGTCGAACTCACGGTCGATCTGTTCAACGCCGGCAGCTGGTTGAACAAGACGTGGGGCGCCGGCGGTGTTCGCGTCGTACCGGCGGCCAATCAGACACTGCTCCGCGTGACGGGCTTCGACGCCGCAACACAAAATGATCGGTATGCGGTGAACCCCACGTTCGGGCAGCGCGTCACGATCGGCAGTCGGCATCAGGTGCAGGCGGGAGTGCGGTACCGGTTCTGATTGGCACCGGGTCTCCAGCACATTCACGAGGGTGCCGGCGGAAAGTTGCCGGCGCCCGTCGTGCACCAGCCTGCAGGCTGCGCCGTCACTGGCGGCTATCGCAAGCGGAGCACGGACACGTATGATTGCACGGAGCGGGTCGTCGCGCCTTTTTGGCCCCGTCGCCTCGAAGGGCTCGGCCGACCCCCGGTGCGGTCAGGTGACGCACCCATACGCCAACGGAGCACGACGATGCACAGCTCGAAAGGAATTGTGAATCTGATGGTACTGGTACTGGCCGCATGCTGCGCAATACCGCTCGCCGCCCAGCGCCCGATATTCGCGGCGCACCGCGGCCACTGATGATGATGGAGGGTATCGACTCCTCATTCGGCGCAGCGATGTTCATCGACTACCACTCGGCCACCACCAGCGCGCAGGGGGGGCGGGCGCACACCATCGCGAGTGCGACCGTCGCCGCGGTACGACGGAATGGCCAGCCGATGTCGGTGTCGGGGATCAACGCGACGATCGCCGGACTCTTCGGTGTCCCGGTGGTGATGGTCTCGGCTGATGAGCAGGCGGTGGGCGAAGTGCAGAAGATGATCGGCAACGTCGAAGGCGCGATCGTCATGCGGGCAATCAGCTTTTACGCGGGCACCATCGTCGACATCTCGCGTTTCTTCGAATTGGCGAGCAGCCACCGCCCGGATCTGACGCCGTAAATGATTGCTCAATGGGCGAAGCCGGCAACCTGTCTCCCCGCAGCCTGTTTCTGCGAGGAGGTGCGCCCGTCGCCATTGGCGCAGCCGGCAAATGCGATATCCTCGCTCGCCTTCGTGGCGGCCGCTGTTGCCGTGATCGCCACTCGTCGCAGTGCGCTGCGAGGGAATCGTCGCGAGAATCTGATGCTGAGCGCAGCGGTGTACACGCGACTGTACGCCACGGCGCTGCTCGTGATCGGCATCGGCAGCGCCTACTATCACGCGGCGCTGACGTTTGCGGGGCAGACGGCCGACGTGGCCGGCATGTATCTGCTGGTCACGTTCGTGCTGCTCTACAACGCCGGCCGATTATGGCCGATTCGCGCAGGAGTGATGGCGATCGGTTACGCAGGAATCAATATCACAATGATCGCAGTGATGGTCGCGGTACCGTCGCTCAGGCGCTTTCTCTTCACCGCAGTGTTACTGGCGGCCATTGCACTCGAGATTCGGATCCGGATGGCCGGCGGTGATCGCTCGAACGTGCGACTGTTCGTGGCGGCACTGGCATCCCTCGCGCTGGGCTTCGCGTTCTGGCTGCTCGACATATCGCACATCGTCTGTTCGCCGGCCTCGCTCGTGCAGGGGCACGCCGTCTGGCACCTCTGTGGCGCCATCGCGGGGCTGCTCGTGTATCTGTACTACCTGTCGGAAGGCGCCGGCGTGAGTGACCATCCTGTCGTGACGTCTCGCAACGCCGGAGAATGACCCGTGGCGCTGGGCGAGATCGTTCCGTACGAACAGCGTAACGATAGGTGCTGATCGCCGTGCGATGTGATTGATCGGCCGATCTGGCGTTCCAGGAATCCGTTGGCCATCAACCAGGCCGTCTTCAGGATGTGGCTGCGTCGACGGCCGGTCGTCCCCCAGTCCGGAGAAAGTCCGCGAACTCTTCCGGCAACCCGGCCGCGATGACGCCCCTCGCTGCGGAGTCGACGTCATACGTGACACGCACGAACTCCACCTGCGGCGCGCCGTCGCCAATCGTCAGCCGTACGTACCCGGCACGCCAATCCCCATCCTTCGGCCGGCCGACGCTCCCGGTGTTGATGAAGTGAATGCCCCTGACGTCGCGGTGCCATGCCTTGTGCGTATGCCCGAAGGCGATCACGTCTCCCGGCTTGAGCCCGACGCTGGCGGCCATCTTCAGACAGAAATCATCCGAGCGATCTTCGGTCCAGTACAGCGTGTTGAGCGTCGGTGTGCCATGCACCAGTACCAGGCGTGGCCCCGCCGCGTGTCCGCCAAGCGGGCGCAGGTCCATCGAGAAGGGCAGTCCGCTGAGTGCTCGCTTCGTCGCGACGGTCACGGTACGGCGGGTGTATTCGTAACTGATGTGTGCCAGTTCTTCCTGCCGCGGCGTCTCGCTCTTGCACCCGCAGTGCTTGTAGTCGGTCGCGACGGTGGAATCGTAGTTGCCAGCGATTCCGCTGATGCCGCGATCCCCGAGCGTGGCCACGACTTCATTCGGGCTGCTGGAATAGCCGACCAGGTCCCCGAGGTGGTAGACGGCGTCGCTGTCCCCTCGTTCGTCGATGTCGGCCAGCACGGCTTCGAGCGCGTGCAGGTTGGCGTGGATGTCGGAGATGAGGGCGTAACGCATACTGAACCATGGTGACGGTGTGTCGAGCGCAGCGCAAGAACTAGAATTGCCGCCAGCGAGGCTGCCCGTCAACGAGACGTCGGCTACCGTCGTGTAACTTTCGCCTTGCTTCTCACCGGGTCGTCGCGTCGGGTCGGCGCCTGCTGTATCCCAGGATGTATGTCGTCGTGTCAGTCTGAGTATGGATAGTCGGGATCCGACAACCGGGCCGCCAATGCCACACCGTCAGGGCCTGCCAGATCGTGCGCCATCTCGACCAGCAACTGACTCAGATGACTGCCGAACCGCACCAGTTGCACCGCCCGGCTGCGTCGTGCCAGCAACCAGGCCATCGTCGTCTTGTCCGCCTTCGCGATGTTGCACGCCAGGCAGCAGAGCACCAGATTGTCGCGCCGATCGTAGGCGGTCATGCCGCGCCTGGGGGCGACGTGATCCAGGGTCAGATCACGCGCGGGAACACGCCTGGCGCAATACGCGCAGGTCAGCCCGTGCTGCGCAATCAGCCATTCTCTGGTCTCGGTATACGCGGCCCGTCCGGTTGGCATCGATGAAAGTGCCGTGTCGCCCTGGCCGCGGCCGCGCCGCGGGCGCCTGGGTGTGGCCGAGGGTTTCTTCGTCACCGCGGTGGCTGATCCGGCAGGTTGCTTGGTGCGAGTGGGCATTGGAGAGGGAAACGGGCGGCCACGCTGTCGCTGTGGCTCGGGAATGACGGACCAGCGCGGACGCGCCTTGAGAAGCGGGGAATGTACGTCGGGCAGCGCTGTGTAACGACGCGTTACGATCCGCCCGGTGCGCCGCAGGCTCACCTTCCGTGTCGGCAGGCCGCCGGATGGGCTGAAGGCGAATCGCTCCGCTTGCGACATCGTCAGAACCGACACTGGCGCGGCGCGACTGCCACCGATCGACGGGCGGATACGCCCAATGGCTGACGTCGCTTGACCGCAGAATCGCGTTGGGGATGGAGCGGTCGTGTCCAGCGTGCGATGTTCTCAGCACGATGACCTCTCGCCAACTGCCGCCGCGTCGATCGCCTGCGCTGCCATTGGCCATGCTGCTCTTCTGCAGCGTGGCACCATCTACCAGTGCCCAGCGCGTCGACTGGCCCACGCCGAGCGGCGACCCCGGGGCGATGCGCTACGCGCCGATTGCCGATGTCGACCGCACGAACGTCAGTCGGCTGGCGGTCGCGTGGCGTTGGCGTACCGGCGAACGCGACGTGCCGGCGAGCACGGCGCAGAAGCCGTCGCGGCCAGGCCTCTTCCAGGCCTCACCGGTCATCATCGGGGATACTCTCTTCGTCTCCACGCCGTACGCCGCCGTGGCCGCGCTCGACGCCCGCACCGGTCGGGAGTTCTGGCGGTACGACCCGGAAGTCTGGCGGATGGGGCAACCCTCGAACGGCACCGGCTTCGTGCATCGCGGCGTTGCCACGTGGTCGACGCCGCGCGAACGCCGGATCTTCATCAACGCACGCTGGAAGCTCGTCGCAATCGATGCCGCGACCGGTAAACCGATTCCATCGTTTGGAGACAACGGTGCCGTGGATCTCACCGCGCAGCTGCGTCGGCGCACCAATCGCGCACACTACACCAACACCTCGCCACCGGTGGTGTACGGCAATCTGGTGATCGTCGGCAACGGGGTCGGCGATCGCCTTCGCTATCGCAATGATCCTCCCGGTGACGTGCAGGCCTTCGATGTGCGCACGGGCAAGCGCGTGTGGAGTTTTCATACCGTGCCCGATTCGGGCGAGTTCGGGTGGAAGACGTGGGAAGACGGTGCCTACGCCTACATGGGTCACACGAATGTCTGGGCGCCAATGAGCCTCGATGCCGAACGTGGCCTGCTGTTCCTGCCGGTATCCACTCCGACCAACGACTGGTACGGTGGCGACCGGAAAGGCGACAATCTCTTCGCCGAATCGGTGGTGGCGCTGAACGCGCGCACCGGCAAACGCGTCTGGCACTACCAGGTGGTGCACCACGGATTGTGGGACTACGATCTGCCGGCGCCACCCGTGCTGGCGACGATCACCTGGCGTGGCCGGCCGCGCGATGTGGTCGCCGTGCCATCGAAGACGGCCTGGATCTATGTGCTCGATCGCGTCACGGGTCAGCCCATCTGGCCCATCCCGGAACGCCCGGTGCCGGCCAGCGATGTCCCGGGCGAGCGCACCGCGCCGACACAGCCGATGCCGACGTTGCCGGCGCCGTTTGCTCGGCAATCGGTCGCCGAGGGAGACCTGATCGACTTCACCCCGGAGCTCAAGCAGCGCGCCCTGGCGGAGTTCCGGAAGTACCGCAGCGGCCCGCTCTTCACGCCACCGTCACTGCAGGGCACCATCACGATGCCCGGTGCCATCGGCGGTGCGGGGTGGGGCAGCACCTCGTACGATCCCGGGTCGCACACGCTGTTCGTCAAGGCCACCAACAGCCCTGCGCTCTATCGCATTCAGCGCGGCACGCCCAATGACACGATCGGCTTCGAGTACACCGCCGACCTGCCGCGCAGTGGCATTGGCGTCACCGCCGATCCCGACTCTGGCCGCAACGATCACGCCCCGCCGGAGCAGTTGCCGTTGATCAAGCCGCCGTACGGCACGATGACGGCCATCGATCTCAACACCGGGGCGACACGCTGGCAGGTCACGTTCGGCGATACGCCGTCCATCCATCAGCATCCCCTGCTCACGCACCTGACGCTGCCACCGCTGGGCGTCGCCGGCGCACCGGGCGGCACCGTCACGAAGGGCGGCCTGCTGTTTGCAACGGGCGGTGGCAACGTGCTGTATGCGCTCGACACGAGCGACGGACGCGTACTCTGGCAGTTCGAGCTGCCCGCCGGCCGTGGGTATGCGAACCCCGTGTCGTATCGCGGGGCGAATGGTGTGCAGTACATCGTCGTCGCCAGCGGCGGCGGCGAGACTGCGGAACTGGTGGCCTTCTCACTCGGTGGCGCGCGCTGACCATACAATTGCAGCCGATGCCCGTCGTATCAGAGTACGCCCAGCCCGGCTCGACTGCTCGGCGACGCTGTCTCGACTTGCACGATGCATCGTGACGCGTATCGGACCGCGGCGATGCTAGACTCCGTCGTCCCGCACTTCAGCACTCCCCGCCCACCGGATGTCCCGTGCCGCACGATACCGCGTACGATCCCGTTCCGAATGCCGATCCCGGAACCACGCTCCCGGTTGGCTGGCAGTTTGGTGCGATGTATGAAGTCTTCGTGCGCGCATTTCAGGATTCCGGTGGCGATGGCATCGGTGACCTGCAGGGGCTGATTGCCCGGCTGGACTACCTCAAGGGGCTTGGTGTCACGGGCCTCTGGCTGATGCCGATCATGCCGAGTCAGGATCGCGATCACGGGTATGCCGTGACCGACTATCGCGGCATCGAGCCGCAATACGGCACGATGGATGATCTGGATGCCCTCATCGCAGCCGCGCACGCACGGGGCATCGGTGTCATTCTCGACTACGTGATGAATCACAGCGCCGCAGAGCACCCGGCGTTCCGCAACGCACGGCTGAACGCCGAGAGCGAGTTCCGGAACTGGTACCTGTGGGAGACGGCCAAGCCCGAGGGGTGGAGCATCTACGGTGGTGATCCATGGCACCGTGACCCCACCGGATTCTATTTCGGTGCGTTCTGGGACCAGATGCCCGACTGGAATCTGCACAATCCCGATGTCATCGCGTGGCACCACGACAACCTGCGCTTCTGGCTCAATCGCGGCATCGACGGCTTTCGATTCGATGCCGTTGGCAACCTGATCGAAACCAGCCAGTGCGAGTACGTCAACCAACGGGAGAGTTATGCACTCGTCGCCGGCCTCGAACGGCTCATCGATTCCTACGAGAATCGGTACATGGTCTGTGAAGCGCCGGCCGACCCCATCGGCTTTGCGACGACGCATCCGGATGGCAGCGCCTTTGCCTTCGGGCATCATCGTGACCTGATCGAAGCCGCCCGGGGGAACGTGCGATCACTCGAGCTGGTGGCAGGGTTCCCGCCGATCGCGCCACCGACCATCGCCACCCTGCTCTCGAATCACGATTCCTTTGCGGGCGCGCGCGTCTGGGACCAGCTCGGCGGCAACCTCGAGATGATGAAGCTCGCCGCCACGATGTATCTGCTGCAGCCCGGCGTGCCATTCATCTACTACGGCGAGGAGCTTGGCATGGCGTCTGGACGCGGGATGAGCCAGGACGAAAGTCTGCGCACGCCCATGAGCTGGACCCATGGCGACGGCCGCCCCGATTTCACGACCGGCGTGCCGTTTCGTGCGAGCTCGCCCAACGCCGACGGGAACAACTACTCGACACTGCGCGCCGACCCCGACTCGATCTTTCATTTCTACAAGGCGATGCTCAGCCTTCGCATCACCCGCTCGTCGATCGCGCAGGGCAGCTACACGGATGTCGCCGTGGATGGGCCGACGCTGAGTTTTGTGCGACGCTTCGGCAACGATGAAACGGTGATTGCCATCAACGTGGGGCGGGATAGCGCGGCACTGCGTGTCCGCGGCCTGGTGCCGGGCGCCAGCTACGACGCACTGTATCCGTCGAGCTGGCAGCCACTGATCGTCGACGAATACGGAGTTCAGACGATTGTCCTTCGCCCCCAGTCGATCGCCGTCTTCGGTCGCTTCACGTGACATATTACCGTCTCCACTGTGTGGTTTTCGCCTTCGCAGCAGCCACCACGACGCTCGCGGCCCAGGCTCGCCCGCTCTTCAACGGCACGAACCTCACCGGATGGCACGTCGACGTCCCCGCCATCGATACCACACCGAGCCTCGGCTCTCCGTTCTCGGTCAGGGACGGGATGCTGGTGATTACAGGTGAGCCGGGTGGACACCTCATCTCCGATTCGTCGTTTCGCAATTACCGGATTGCGGTCGAGTACCGCTTTTCCGGAAAGCCGGGCAACGCGGGGCTGCTGATTCACGCCTCGACGCCGCGCGCGCTGTATGCGATGTTCCCGAAGTCGATCGAGGTCCAGATGGAGTCGGGAAACGCGGGTGACTTCTGGTGCATCGTCGAGGATATCAGTGTTCCCGACATGGTGCGCCGTCGCGGTCCGCGCGAGCAGTGGGGAATCACGGAAGGGAAGGGTCGGCGCATCAAGCATCTGCTCGACGGGCGGGAGCAGCCGGTTGGCGAATGGAACCGGATCGTGGTCGAGGCACGCGGGCGGACGATCGCCGTCTGGGTGAACGGAACCCTGGTCAACCGCGGCACCAACGCCACCGCCGATCGCGGACGGATCGCCATCCAGTCGGAAGGCGCCGCCGTCGAGATTCGCGCGGTGGAGCTGACGCCGCTCCGCCCTCGCTGATCGCAAGGGCGAAGGGGTCGCATCACCTGTTCGGCGGCTACAACCCCAGGTGCCGCAGCACTTCGGGTGGGGGCCCTTCGAACTTCGCCAGCGCGACATTTCCGATGTACTGCAGGTCCTTCATCCCCGCGTCGGTGGTGTAGAAGCCGCTGGCGGTGAGATCACGGATCTGATCGAAGCACCGCGCCGCCGCCTGAAATTCGGGCTTCGCCTTCGGCAGAAAGCAGATGTCGTCGCAGATCTGCGTGCGTTCGGTGAGCGTCAGCGCGGTGAATCGCCGCGTGAAGCGCCGCTGACTTTCCACGTCGAGCCAGGCCAGCCCACCGCGCACACGCACCAATGCCCGTTCGGCCCAGTCGTACGGCGCGCTGACATACTCGTTGATATAGCGATGCGCACCCACCGCGGATGCGCTCGGGCTCGTGTCGTCGGCCGGAATGATCATGTCGCAGAGCGCGGCAAGCGTCGTCATCTCCGCCGCCGACAGGAGTCGTGGCCAGTTGGAAGTCGGTGTGATGAGATCAGGGTCCGTGGCTGTGCCGCGGGGGCCGGATTTCGGTGGCACCGGCGCGTTCGTCAGGGCACGCCGCCCGATTGCACCGGGTACGGGCTGTTGTGCGTCAGCGGTCAAGGGGGCGAGCCCATCGACCAGTGTTGCACCCGCCGCCACGGTGGCGATGACCTTCAGCGCCTCACGGCGATCCATCGGCGGCGTCGCTTCGCCGCGTGTCTCATCGTGCGCTTCATCGCTCATCAGATGTTCCCCCGCTGCATTTCGGCCATGATGTGATCACAGGTGCGCCACGCCAGCGCGAGGATCGACAACGTCGGGTTCTTGTCGGCATTCGAGACGAAGACCGAGCCGTCGGCGACGAACAGATTCTTCACGTCCCACGACTGGCCATACTGGTTGAGCACCGACGTCTTCGGGTCGGTGCCCATCCGACAGGTGCCGACTTCGTGGATGATCTCCCCACCATTGGCAATCGCCTTCGCGCCATCGGTCTGCACCGTGCCCTGGACCCTGCCGCCCATCGCCGTGATCACCTCGGCAAACGTCTTGACCATGTGAGCGGCCTGCTTCGTTTCGTGCTCCGACCACTTCCAGTGGAAACGCAGCACCGGAATGCCCCATTGGTCCACCACGTTCGGGTCGATCTCGCAGTAGGAGTCTTCGTTCGGAATCATCTCGCCGCGACCGGAGAAGTACATGAAGCTGCCGTAGTAGCGACGCGCCTCTTCCTTGAAGCGCCGGCCGTAGGCGCCGTTGGTGTAACTCTCGAGTCCACCGAAGATGCCAGGGCCCGGCATGTCCCGCCCGCCTCCGAACTCGATGTGATAGCCGCGTGCAAATCCGAGCTTTCCTGCGAGCTGATTCTTGTACTCCCACCATGGCACGTACATGTGCATGCCGCTGGCGCCGTCCTGGTTGTGGGGCGGCAGGTTCTCGAGTGCCGGGATCTGGCCGCCGATGCCGGCGCCGACGGTGTCCATCAGGTACTTGCCCACCAGACCGCTGCTGTTGCCTACGCCATTCGGAAACACCGTGCTCTTCGAATTCAGCATGATGCGCGCGCTTTCGCACGCACTCGCGGCAAGCACGACGATGCGGGCCTTCACCTGGCGGTCGGCGCGCGTCGTCTTGTCGATGTAGCGCACACCGGTCGCCTTGCCGCTCGCATCGAGAATCAACTCGCGCACCATCGCATCAGGCACGATGTCGACGTTGCCGGTCATCATCGCCGGCGGCAGCAGCACGGTGGTCGACTGGAAGTTCGCCTTGACCGAACATCCCCATCCACAGGGTGTCGCCCACAGACAGGCGGCACGCTGGCGCATCGACTGGGCGAGAACCTTCTGCGCGAGCGGGTTGTTCGGGTGGATTTTTTTCGGCAGCACATCGGCATCCTGCCGCTGCGTCATGATGGCGAGATGTGCCGGGATGACCGGGATGCCCAGCGGCGCAGCATGTTTCTTCGTCAGCAACTCAGACGCGCGCGGCGCCGGCGCGGGCTGCAGCACGCCGGCGGGAGACCCGGGAGTGTTCTCGAGATTGTCGTCACCGCCGTACACGCCGATCAGCATTTCGGTGCGATCGTAGTACGGGGCCAGCGCGTCGTACGTCATCGGCCAATCGGCGCCAAGCCCATCGCGCGTCTTCGGCTTGAAATCATACTCGCCCATCCGGAGCGAGATGCGGCCCCAATGGTTCGTGCGGCCACCCAGCATGCGCGCACGCCACCACTTGAAGTCGGTCCCGGGGGCGTTGGTGTACGGTTCTCCAGGAACGTCCCAGCCGCCGTCCACCGTCGCATCGTAGAAGCCGAAGGGTTTGTGCTTCGTTCCGGCTCCAAGGAGCGGCGCCTGACGGGGGAGCTTGAACATCGGCGTTTCTCGCACCGGGTCGTAGCTGCGGCCCGCCTCCAGCACACACACCTTGAGGCCAGCGACTGCCAGCTGGTACGCCGCCATGCCACCGCCGGCGCCTGATCCGACGACGATCACATCGTATTCCGTCTGCGACTTGGGACTGGCCTGAACCACGTCGTGCGCTCCTGTGAATGTCCGTCGGGGAACATAGCGAGAACGTAGCGCCGTGACCTGTGCGGCGTCCGTGCGTCGAGAGGCGGGGATGGCGTGTGGCCGCACCAGGGCGGTCGGCCCGCCGTCGCCCCGCAGCCACTGCTGCGGGGCTCGGGTCACGACAGCTTCGCGCGATGAGCACGCCCCGGGCGAACGCCGCCATCACCCACCACCGATCACAGGGCTCCCGACTCGAGCGGCTGCGCGTGGTGTCGGATCGCGCGTGAATGGATGGCCGCATGGAGCGAGCGGGTGAACCTGCCGGTTTCCGCCGAAGGGTCGGGTGATGCCGGTCGGCACCGAGACATTCGCCTCACACTCTTCCTCTGTGCGCTGAAGCTGTCGCGTGAACTCACGACGCCGGATCGTCAGGCGCCGGATAATCCACTCGACATCCGGATGTGGCGAACGGTGGCAGCAGCGGCACGGGTGATCGCTCGCGCCGCGCGTCGGAGCCCCACCGCGTAGTGTTGCCCGAGGGACTTCCGTCCGGCCAGTATCACGGCCCGCCCGGCTCCGGTATGCTGCACCATGCCGCCGCGCCAACCGACCGTCGTTGCCGAGCCCCCGCTGCGCGGCTCGACCCCTCCCACCCGCACGTTCCGGGAACGGCTGGGCGCGATTCGGAACATTCCGCCATTTCTGGCGCTGATCTGGGCGACCAGCAGGACACTGACGACGTGGACGGTGCTGCTGCGCCTCGTCCGCGCGGTCCTGCCAGTGATGACGCTCTATGTGGGCAAGCTGATCATCGACGAGGTGATGGCGCGGGCGTCGGTCGGGGGCTCGCCCGTCAGCATCGTCGAGTGGGTGCGCGGCGTGGCATCGCACCGGCTGCTCTGGCTGCTGGCGGCCGAGAACGTCGGAGCAGACTGCAAGCGCCAACTCGGCCGCCTGGTCTCGCTCTTCGACTCGTTGCTGGCCGAGCAGTTCTCGAACAGTACCAGCATCCGGTTGATGGAGCACGCCGCCACACTCGACCTCGAGGACTTCGAGGATAGCGAGCAGCAGGACAAGCTCGAACGGGCGCGCCGGCAGGCCTCGGGTCGCATGTCACTGATGAATCAACTGTTCGGGCAGGTGCAGGACATGATCACCATCGCGACCTTCGGCATTGGCATGGTGGCGTATGCACCCTGGCTCATTCTGCTGTTGTTCGTGGCGCTGATTCCCGCCTTTCTCGGCGAGGCGTACTTCAATGAGCGCAGCTACTCGCTGATGTACTCGCGGACCGCCGATCGCCGGGAGCTGGACTACATCCGCCAGACCGGCGCCAGTGTGGAGACGGCGAAGGAAGTGAAGATTTTCGGCCTCAATGGCTTCCTCATCGAGCGATACCGGAAGCTGGCGGCCGACTTCTATCTCGCCAATCGACGGCTGGCGATTCGTCGTGCCGGATGGGGCGGCGTGCTGACGGCTCTTGGCACGATCGGGTACTACGTCGCCTACGCGCTGATCGTCTTCCGCACACTGTCCGGGCAGTTCTCGATCGGCGATCTGACCTTTCTCGCGGGATCGTTCCGCCGGCTGCGCACGCTGCTGGAAGGACTGCTGATCGGTTTCACACAGACGGCCAGTCAGGCACTGTATCTGGACGACCTGTTCTCCTTCTTCGAGGTCCAGCCCGACATCCAGACGCCGCCGGATCCGCGGCCGTTTCCCGCGGCGCTGCTGGAGGGGATCGTGTTCGACGGCGTTGGCTTTCGGTATCCGGGCGCCGATCGCTGGGCGGTACGGAATCTGAGCTTCACGTTGCGTGCGGGTGAGGTGCTGGCGCTCGTCGGCGAGAACGGTGCGGGCAAGACGACGATCGTGAAGCTGCTGGCTCGGCTCTACGATCCCGATGAGGGACGCATCCTGATCGATGGGCATGACATGCGCGAGTACGATCTCGACCAGCTTCGCGCGAACATCGGCGTGATCTTTCAGGACTTCGTGCGCTACAACATGACCGCCGGTGACAACATTGCGGTCGGGCGCATCGAGGCCCGGGATGATCAGGCGCGCATCGCAGTGGCCGCCGAGCGCAGTCTGGCGAGCGACGTCATCGCGAAGCTGCCGAAAGGGTATGATCAGCCGCTCGGCAAGCGGTTCCGCAAGGGCGTCGACCTCTCCGGCGGCGAGTGGCAGAAGGTGGCGATCGCGCGGGCGTACATGCGCTCGGCGCAGCTGCTGATTCTCGACGAGCCGACGGCGGCGCTCGATGCGCGTGCGGAGTACGAAGTGTTCGAGCGCTTCAAGGAGCTGAGCGACGGGAAGACCGGCGTGCTGATCTCGCATCGATTCTCGAGTGTGCGAATGGCGGATCGGATCCTGGTGCTCGACGACGGTCGCGTCGAGGCGTCGGGGACGCATGCGGAGCTGTTGGTCGCGCGGGGGCGCTATGCAGAGCTGTTCGAGTTGCAGGCGGCGGGGTATCGGTAGCCAGGAGAATCGCCCGCCCCACGCCCGCCCACCGGCTCGTCTGCGCGCCGCCGACCCAGATTGAATATATTGCTGAGTCCGCCGCTCAGTGGGCCCCCAGATCCGATGATCGCGGTTAAGCTTGGTAAGAGGGTTACAACTTAGAGGCTGATTCGCGCCACCCAGCGCGGTCGGTCGCGCTCCCCGACGATGCTCGTCGCACGGACACCGCACTCCGAATGCTGAATCCTGACGAACGCCAGAATGACCCGCTGCACGACGCGTCAGCGGTGGTGTTCGTTCAACTCGGCGGCGAGATTTCGGCCGTCGATCTCTGGACGCGTGTCGATTTCAGCTGGATGGACAGCGATGCCGCGCGACTGCGGGATGCCGTCGGCTATCGTGGAATGACGATGGCGTACCGCGTTGCCGGACTCACGCTTGGCGACGCCGATGCCGCACCGTCGTGCCCCCCGTTCATGATCGAGATCTGGCCGGATCGCATCAGCGCACAGGTGTACTGGCATCGGGGTGACGCGAGTCTCTCGCGGATTGGCGACGCCGATGCGGCGGTGCTCCATCACTGGGCGGCCGGCAGTCTCACCAAGAATCTGCGGATCGTCCGTTTCGGTGATGGCGACCCAGGACTCGAAGCGGAGCTGAATCTCGGCGACGCGGTATCGGCCGACGCCGTCCGCGAATTCGTGAGCGCGTTCTCGTGGGACGTTGCGGCGCTCCATGCGTTCGAAATGGATGCGACCCTGCTGACGACGGAAGAATGGGTGCGCCGCGCGGCGCTCTCCATCTCGCGCTCGACGCCGCGCATCCCGCTGCGCGATCACCCCACGCACGATTGGCCCGCCGTGGCAAGCCCGGGGGGCGTCTTTTGCAGCCTGCAGCCGAGTGGCGGCCTCTGCGAAAGCGACAACGTGCTGTAC
>CAYMQV010000025.1:0-8621 GCA_964392395.1 uncultured Gemmatimonadaceae bacterium | reverse complement strand
GTGCACCGAAGACCAGGGCAAGTCCCTTGGCGCGCGAGACCGCCACGTTGATCCCGATCACGACGCTGCCCGGGCACCGGAGTGAGTGGGACTACTCGCGGCTGACGGATGTCTGGCTCGCGAACGACGGCGTGACCTGTTTTGCGCGGTCGCTGTTGCTGCAGGGCTTCGTCTCAGGGGCTGACGGTGCCTGGCGGCCGGTCAAGTCGGATGCCATCACTGCGGTCACCCCGTGGGGTGAACGCGGTTTCCTGATCGGCCTGCACGATGGTCGAGTGGTTCCATTCGACATGGCGGCATCGCTCGGCGCGCGTCGTCGATTGGCCTCGGTCACCGGTCGATTCTCGCATCTGGTCGCGACGGGTCGGCGTGCAATTGGACTCGTCGGCACCACGCTCTTCGGCGCGACGCTGACGAATGACGGTCCCGGCAGGTTGCGCGTGGCAGATCAATGGACGACGGAACTCGTCGGCGACCTGTCGTTCGATGTCGTCAGTGGGCTCGATGTCGACCCGTGGTCACGTGTACCCGTGCTTGCCGTGCTCGGGGATGATGGCATTGCCGTCGTCGACGCGGAGACGGGCAGCATCCTGTCGCATCATTCGGTCGAACTGGCTCGACAGGTGCGATGGATCGGTCCGGGCTGGCTGCTCGTCCTCGACGCAATCGAGAACCACGGGCAGACGACAACGCGGCTCCGCGTCCTCGATGTCGTCAGCGGGCGATGGACGGAGCCGGTGGTGACAGCCGAGGTCTCGAGGGTTGCGGTGCGAGGCACAGAGATCTACGTCGGATACGCAAACCAGAGCATCGCGGTCTGGTCCCGTGCCGAGGTCTGTCGTGGCATCGGTGCCTGGACGTTCCGGTCCCCGGTTCCCGAGGAACGGAGTGCCGAGAAGCGCCGCCAGCCGAGCGAAGTCGCACCAGCGATCGACCCGCTCACCGCGAACTGACCGACGACGGCGCGTCAGCGCTTCAGCGCGGCCTTCTTCGTCGGCAGCGGTGTGCCAGCGGGTATGGTCAATTCGATCGGCTCGCGTCGCCCGCGGAACTTTGCGGACGATGGACTGCCGATACCCGCACTTTGCCGCGCCGCAGGCTTTGCCTTGGGCGACCGGAGAAAGTGCACGGCGAGCGAATCGTGCTGCACCAGTGTCTCTCGGTTCCGCGAGGGCGCATCCGGGGCCGTTCGCTGCGCGACCTGCGCTGCCACCTCGCCCGGAATTCCGAGGAACAGCATGACGACTGCGCCCGGTATGGCAAGCCGTATGAAGCGATGTCGGGTCATGGGCATCTCAGCAGAATGTTCGCGCATGTCAGCGGTTTGGCGGCAGGGTCCAGCGAGCAGACCCACTGATCGAGTCGACCATCCGCACCAGCGTGTCGAGCAGCATCGGGTGATTGCGACAGCCCTCATCGTACGTCACGCGGTGCTCGCCGGATGCGCTGCGCAGTGCCAGGATATGGGTCGGAAGATCTGCAACGTAGCTGCCGCAGGCCGGAGTTCCGTACTCGATGGTCGACGGGACTCGTGCGAACTGACGAATCGCGAATGCAGTGCGCAAGGCCGCGACGGCGGAGCGCGAAACGCGGGCCGAGTCGGTCCCGATTGGCCGCACGGCCCGAAGCCCGGTGAACCGCACCAGTCCATCGCTCGCCAGCGACACGATGTACGATGGGCAGTTGCCGCGACATGATCCACGCTCGAGACGGACGCTCGCCAGTGAATCGGCCCCCGTGCCGATCGTCGTGTCGGCCGGCTGACTCTGCGCGCGCGGTGACGCGCAGCCGACCGAGCAGAGCGCGAGCGCGAGCGAGCGCAGTCGCCACCACCGACGCATCACGGCGCCTCGCTCAGTCTGAGTGCCCGCGCTGTGCTGCCAACCCCGTCGCTGAGCAACGCTTCGAGGTCGGCAAGCGACGTCGCATCGATGCGCATGCCGCCTCGCCGACCAATGCCGAGCACCCGACCCGATCGACGGTCGCGCACGACCAGGGATGGGTAACGCGAGGTATTCCAGCCGATGTCGAATCGGCCTGCGCCCGCCGCCGTGACGGTGAGCTGCGGGTCCGCATCGACGCGCAGACTCACACCGCCAGGGAGGCCGCTGTACGTGCCAGCCCGCGTGCGCAGCATCGGTCGGGCGGGGTTCGCATCGTCGCGGACCGTGATGCTCGCGACGGCACCCGTCACCGTCGCGTCGTACGGCACGGCAACGATGAAGGTGCGCGCCGAAGAATCGACGTCGGAAACCGCACTGCCGTCGAAACGATGCCGGAACAGGAGGCGGCCGTCACTGGACATGCCCTGCGCGACGAAGCGACCGGACGTCCGCTGCGGTGTCGGCGTCATGCTGTGCGAGAAGACCGGGTCGACCTCGACCGTGCCGCCGAGCGACGAGCCGGTGATGAGCAGGGCTGGTGCTGAACCCACGATCGACCCGGAGATCGGAATCACGCCGCTGCGCACGTAGCCCAGGACGCCGAGGTAGGTGTACTCGCTCGCCCAGGTGTTGCTGCAGTACCCCATGATGTCGAAGCGCGACGAGGGGAAGATCGCTCCATTCGACACGTTGTATCCGTAGGTCCCGATGGTGCCGTCGGCACGAGGAAAGCTCTGGTCGACATTGGCTGGTGCGCCGCAGTTTGGCGACGGCGAGTGACGTCGCCCGAAGCTGTGCCCGAATTCGTGCGTCAGTGTTTCGTTGGCGATGCCATCGGGACCACTGATCCCCAGGCCGACGAAGCCACTCAGATTGGCAATGCCGATGATTCCGCTTGCGACTTGCTGATGCAGCACGCCGTAGTAGAACTCGCGGCTGTTCTCGAGCGCGCGCACCCCTTCGATTTCGCGCAGCATGCCAATCCAGGATGCGCCGTCGGTGAGCGGTGGTGTGTCGGTGGCATACTCGGGATGCACCGTGACCCTGACCGTCGCCAGTGGATACATCTCCTTGAGCAACCGGGTGAGCGCGGGTGACGCCGGCCCGACGTTCCCCGTCGTCTGATGCTTGATCGGTACCAGCTGGATGTTGATCGGCGGCACCGTCACGATCCGCATCGGCTTGGACGCGCCGCTGAGCGGGAACGCATTGTCTCCTTCGTTCGACTCGGCGATGGCGTTGGCCGGATCGACATCCGCGATGTACGTGTGTCCGTCCCGGATCAGTGCGGAGGGAACCGCGATGTCGGCGGAACAACAGCCCTCATCCAGTGTCGTCCCAATCACGGAGGGCCCGGTGAGCGTGCCAACCAAGGTCGCGCCATTGAAGATGCGCAGGCGCACTGCTGCGGTTCCAAGTCCGCTTCGATTCCCGCGCACGAAGACACGCGCCACGGTTGGTCGCTCCGCCACCAGCGGTATCCGGCCATCCGGCATCTGCACCGACTGCGTCAGATAGACCAGTGGCACGTCGAGGTTGACATCGGTGCCAGCGGTGACGGTGACGTCGGCGGTGCCGGTCCTCGACGGATCGGCTGCCGAGGTCGCGGTGACGATCGCTGCGCCAGCCGTGATCGCACGCACTTCACCCGTCGATGAGACGACGGCGATGCCCGGGGCGCTGCTCTTCCAGGCGACATCGGTATTGGTGCTCCCGGCAATCGTCGCACTCAGCTGTCGTGTCAGGCCGGGCGTGAGCGTGACGGTGGCCGGTGCGACGGCGACTGCCACCGGACCAGGTGCCGCGCCCGAGAGCGCAAACTGGAACAGCCCCAACTCACCCGACGTCGCACTGGTGACCGTGATCACGTAGTTACCGGGTTCGAACACCCGAAGGATCTGCGCGTTGAGCCCGGGCCCGCCGTCGTCATCTTCGGCCAGCGTCGGCGCGGCGCCGGCTTGCTGCAGCAGGAGGTACGGATCGAACTGCGTGCTGGCGAGATCGATCCGGATGGCACCTGCCGCCGCCACCGCGAATGCGTAGCGCCGCACATAACTGCCGTCGGCCAATCGGCAGCCGGTGCTCGTCAGCGTGTCGGTAAAGCTCTGACCGACGGTTACCGCACGAGCCGCACCACACGGATCGATCCGTGACGAGAGGGTGAGCGAATACGGTCCGGTGTCACGTGGACCGGAGCTGTTCGCATAGATGACGTAGCTGCCCGGCGCGAGATTCGTGATCACGCGGGCATCGGTACCGCCGGCGCCATTGTCATTGCGACCCGATGAGACGCCGGCGTCGCTCTCGATGAAGAGATACGAGTCGACGGAATCACTGCGCATGGTGGCGGTCAGCACCGTGGCGCTGGCGACGGTCAGCGAGTACCGGTCGGCATAGCTGGTGTCCGCAAGCACGCAGGTGGCGGCCGTCAGGTTTCCATTCACGGTCGACGGCGTGGTAATTGGCCTCGAGGTCAGGCAGGCGGCGTTCGCGCGCGTGACGCTGAGCGAATAGTCGCCGACCTGATTCGCCTCGAACGTATTGGCCACGATCACGTACCGGCCGGCAGGGAAGAGCTGTTCGATGCGCGCATTGGTGTCGCCGGCGCCGTCGTCATTCTCGGCGACGATGAAACCGCTCACCGCGTCCTGCACGATGAGGTACGCGTCCACGCCACTGCTGTTCATCTGCACGCGGAGTGGCGTTGCCTCCGCCAGCGTCAGCTCGAATTTGTCGGCGTAAGTGTCATCGGCAAGTTTGCAATCGGTGCTGATCAGGGCGCCGTTCACGGTCTGCGCAACGGCGATCGGCGTCGTAACGTCACACCGGGCGGCGACCGGCACCAGCACGGCCAGCGCGGCGTTGCCAGTAATGCCGTCGGCGCTGGCGGTGATGGTCACGTTTCCTGCCGTCACCCCGGTGACCAGCCCCGTCGCGTCGATCGTCGCGATGGCGGGCTGCAGCGAGTTCCAGGTGATGGTGCGCCCGGTCAGCGTTGCGCCGATGGCATCCAGCGTATTCGCCGAGAGCTGGACGGTCCGGCCCACGTCCAGCGACCCCGAGGCGGGTGAGATGCGCACCGACGCCACGGTCGCGGGTCGCGGGGTGGGCTTGGGGTCGTCCGATCCTCCGCCGCAGGCTGCCAGCGCGGCAAGGAAGACCGCGCCTCCGAGATGCCTCCACAGACGGTGAATCGGCGCGGGAGCACGAAACTGCGACTGAACGGGCATTGACCGCGCGACCGTCATCACGGAGAGGGAGAGAGGGAAGCACTGGCGGGCAGGGCGAGGTATGTCGCGAAAGGCGCCGCGTCATACCAAACATGAGACCCGGACGCGTTTGGGGTACCCCTACGCGTGCCTGCAAGGAGGACGCCGCCAGCAGGCCGGATGTTCCCTATCGCTTTCTTCACCGCCAGAGTCCGCGCCGCCCGTGACCCAGCCGCCGCCGAATCGTCCCGTTTTCCTCGCGGTTCGCTGACGCGCACGGCTCGCCGTCACCCGCTGTTCCGCAGGCCCGCTGCCACGCCGTTGAGCGTCAGCTGAATGATGCGCACCAACCGCTCGTCCTCGTCGCCATTACGCAATTGCCTGAGCAGGCGCACCTGCAGCGAATGGAGCGGATCGAGATACGGGAAGCGATTTCTGATGCTGCGCGCCAGCGATGGATTGTCGCCCAGGAGCGCGGCACCGGTGATCCGTTGCACCCATGTCACGGTGCGCTCGTGCTCCGCCGTGATCTGCGCAAACGCCGCCGCCGCGAAGGCTTCGTCAGGCGCCAGCGTCAGATATCGTGCGGCGATGTCGAGGTCACTCTTGGCCAGCACCATGCCCATGTTCGACATCACGGTGCGGAAGAACGGCCACTCGCGATACATGCGCTGCAGCAGCGCGGTTCGCGCTGGATCGCTGGCCCACGCGTCGAACGCGGTGCCCGCCCCGTACCAGCCCGGCAGCAGAATCCGGCACTGGCTCCAGCTGAACACCCACGGAATGGCCCGCAGGTCCTCGATGCGATCACTGGCGGTGCGCGAGGCCGGTCGGCTGCCGATGTTCAGCGTGCTGATCTCCCGGATCGGCGTGATGGCACGAAAGAGTGGCACGAAGCCGGGCGTCTCGTATACCAGATCCCGATACGCGCGCAGGGATGCCGCCGCCAACGCATCCATCGCTGCCGCAAAGGCGGGATCCGGCGGTGCTGACGCCGCGCCTTCGGCCGACGCGATTGCGGTCGCGGACACCAGTGCTTCCAGACTGCGCCTCGCCTGGTCGCGGTCCGCGTAACGCGCGGCGATCACTTCCCCCTGCTCGGTCAGTCGCAACGCGCCATTCACCGCACCGGGCGGCTGCGCCAGCACCGCGTCATAACTCGGCCCGCCGCCGCGTCCCACCGTGCCACCGCGCCCGTGAAAGAAGCGCAGGCGAACCCCCGCCTCCGTCGCGACGGCGACCAGTTCCGCCTGCGCGCGATAGATGGCCCAGTTGGCCGTCAGGTAGCCTCCGTCCTTGTTGCTGTCCGAATACCCGAGCATCACTTCCTGTTCATCGCCCCGCGCGGCGCGAATCCAGGACCGATACTCCGGGATGCCCAGCAGTGCGCGCAACGTTCCGGCGGCCCCGTCCAGATCCTGAATCGTCTCGAAGAGCGGGACGATGTCGACCGCCAGGCGCGGCGTCTCGCCGGGACAGAACAACCCCGCCTCGCGCAGCAGGATCGCGACTTCGAGCATGTCGCTCACCGACTGGCACTTCGAGATCACGTAATGCCCGACGATGCGCTCGCCGAACCGAGTTATCGCGGTGGCTGCCCGGGCAACGACCGCCAGTTCGGTTCGTGCCAGTTCACTGTATTGCACCTGCGGGCTGACCAATGGGCGCGGCGTGCGCAGTTCGCGCTGCAGTACCACGGCCTGCTCGGCATCGGACATCATGGCGTAGTTATCCACCACCCCTGCGCACCGCAACAGTTCGTCGACCACCGTCACGTGCACGTCGCTGTTCTGCCGCAGGTCGAGCGTGCAGAGATGGAAGCCAAAGAGTTCCACCGCGGTGCGCAGCGGTTCGACCCGCGCGTCGGCGAGCGTCCCGGCGCCGTGCGCGTGCAGTGAGGCTTCGACGATGGTCAGATCGCGAACGAGTTCGTCAGGGCTGTCGTACGGGGGGCGCACGAAGTGCGGCGCCACACCGGGCACCGACCCGAGCGACTGCTGCGCGGTGGCAGCAAGGCGCGCATGCATGCCGCGCAACGCACGACGGTACGGCTCATCCGCCCGGAATGGTGATTCGTCGCCTGATGCATCGGCCAGCGCGAGCAGGTCAGCGCTTGGCGTGACCAGTCGCTGTGACATGGACAGCTCGAGTGCGAGGTGGTGCAGGCCATTCAGGTGATGCGTGAACGCGGTCCGCGCCTGATGCTCGACGGCCGTGTTCAGCACGTCGGCGGTGACAAAGGGATTTCCGTCACGATCGCCGCCGATCCATGAGCCCATGCGCACCACCGGTGGCACGCGCGGTGACTGACCTGGTGCGAGGCGATCGACCGTCGTCTGGACGGCGATCTGCAGTGCGGGCAGTTCGTGAAAGAGCGTCAGCTCGTAGTACCGCAGTGCCTCGGCGATCTCGTCGCGTGCCCGCAATTTTGCGAGCCGAAGCAACGAGGTCTGCCACAGCGTCAACACCTGCAACCGCAGCGAGGCTTCCCACGCTGCCAACTCGATGGAGTCGAGGCGCATCCGATCCCGCTCCACGAGCAGTTCGGCAATCCGCCGCTGCGTGTCGAGGATCGTCTTGCGCCGCACTTCGGTGGGATGCGCAGTCAGCACGGGGCTCACCTGCACGCGGGCGAGCGTGGCCACGATCTGATCCGCGGTCAACCCGTCGGCACGCAGGACCCCGACCGTGTGCTCCAGCGTGCCTGCCCGGGCCGGTGACCCCGATGTGCGATGGTGTCGCTGGCGCCGTGCGTGGTGCACGTCCTCGGCGATGTTCGCGAGCAGCGAGAACCAGCTGAAGGCACGAATCAGCGTGATCGCCATGTCGGGATCGACGTCGACCAGCAGCGCGTCGATCGCGGAGGTTGCCGCGGCGCCCTGCTTTCGCCCTTCGACCGCCTGATGGCGCAGTGCTTCGACCCGAGCGAAGACGTCCGGTCCCGCCTGTTCGGCAATCAGGTCGCCGAGGAGTCGCCCCAGCAGTCGGATGTCGTGGTCGAGCGCCTCGTCGGGGTGTGCAGTCACGTCTGGTCGGCGGGAGTGTGAAGGTTCACGCAGCGGCATGAACGATACTCACTCCTGCGGACGTCCAAGGCATCGCAATAGTGTCGCGTCGCCGACGTCTCATGGCAGTCGGGCGCGTCTTTCGACGCGAGTCGGCGTTGCAACGCCTCGCGATACTTGCCGCCTTCCTGGAGGACAGAACGAGCTACCGAAGAGCTACCGAAGAACTACCGAAGAGCAAACTGCCTGACGCAAAGGCGCACGGGCCGCCTGGAGTAGCCAGACACCTCGGCGCGACGTGATGGTCAGCAGCGACTCCAGCACGGATGTTTTGTCACAGCAACGGCAGCAGCGCTGTGTTTCTGCTGTTCCCATGCATCTGCGGTCCTTTGCGCCTTTGCGCCTTTGCGTTAAGCCGTTGCCGTTCCGCCGTTGCCCTTCCACCGTTCACCGTACGCCGTTCACCGTACGCCGTTGCCGTTCCGCCGTTGCCGTTCCGCCGTTGCCGTTCCGCCGTTGCCGTT
>CAYMQV010000024.1:18235-32798 GCA_964392395.1 uncultured Gemmatimonadaceae bacterium | reverse complement strand
CGATCGGCGTGGCTGCGCGGCGACTATGAAGCCGTCGACACGTCCATCGGTGCGCCGGCGCTCGACGCGTTGAACACCGTGACGCTGTTGAACAACATCAATTTCAATGGCTATGTGCCCTCGGGCGGAGCGGTGTATCCGAACACCGGTTTCGGTCGCGGCATGCGGTCGGCCGCGGCGCTGATCAAGGCAGATATCGGGATCGAAGCACTCCAGCTCGATATCGGTGGCTGGGACACGCACTCCGGTCAGGCACCCGCGGTCGTCAACGGGAACATGGCGCGCACCATGACCGATCTGGCGCAGTCGATGGCGGCGTTCCATGCTGACGCCATGACGGGCGGTGTCTCGTACAGAGTCACGTTGGTCGTCCTGTCGGAGTTCGGACGGAACGTACGCGAGAACGGAAGCCAGGGTACCGACCACGGTCGCGGCTCGTGCATGTTCGTGATGGGCCCCGGCATCGCCGGCGGTCGCGTGATGACGAACAACTGGGTTCCGCTGGCGCGCGAGAACCTCGAGTCCGGTCAGGATCTCCGCGTCACGATCGATCATCGTGACATCCTCTCGGAGATCGTTGCACGCCGGCTTGGGAATCCGAATCTTGGCGTCATCTTCCCGTCGTACGTCCCGACGGTGCGCGGAGTGACACTGTGATTGCGCGGCGGGAGTTCCGCGTCGCGGCCCTCGGCGTCATGCTGCTGTTGGCAGGCTGCGGTGGCGATGCGGCGGACGGTGGGCCGACTGGCCTGCCAAAGCCGGCAAATGTGCGCATTGCGGCGCCCGCGACCGAACTGTTCGTCGGGCAGTCGGTGCAGCTGAGCGCGATCGCCCTCGATGCCTCGGGCGCGGATCTCGCGGCGGGCGACGCCTCGTGGAGCTCCAACAACAGTGCCGTGGCGCAGATCAGTGAAACCGGGTTGCTGATCGCAATGTCACCGGGCGGTGCCACCTTGCGCGCGACGATCGCCGGAAAATCGGCGACCATGAACGTCACCGTGGAAGAGCTGCCCGGCTATCTGGTGTCCGTCCAGGTGACGTCGGCATTTGCGCCAGCAACGGTCAGCGTGCGACAGGGTGGCAACGTCGAGTTCGTGTTCGCCGGCCTGAACCAGAACATCACGTTCAGCATGGCGTTTCCAGGGGCACCGGCCAACATTCCGAACACGACGATGGGTACTGTCAGGCGTCAGTTCAATACGGTGGGTGATTTCCGATACGAGTCCACGGTCAGTGCAGGGCTCGCCGGAATCGTGCGCGTCCGGTAGCTGATCCGGTCGGGGATGGGCGGTCGGTGCTGTCGCCCATCACATGATCGCATCGTTCACGGCAGCGCACTTCTCTGTGCTCCGCGTGCGCGCCATTGGTGTCGTGGCTTACAGGACCAGTTCCACTGGCGACCCTGCTGTGGTCAATGAGAGAATGAAGAACGCGCCGGCATCCAGTGTTGCTCTGGAGCGCCGGCGCGTTCTCATGCTGGGCTGCTGCGGTTCCGGGAGTCACTCCCTCCCGGGGAGCCGTTGGAGGCACTACGGCAGTTTCGCGACCTGACCGCGCAGTTCGCCGTTGGTGAAGGTCGTCGAGTGCAGGTCCACGTACACGCGGCCGGCCCGCATCAGCGCCACGACCGAATCCATCGCCAGGCGCG
Organism: uncultured Gemmatimonadaceae bacterium; assembly: GCA_964392395.1. Classification (GTDB taxonomy): domain Bacteria; phylum Gemmatimonadota; class Gemmatimonadetes; order Gemmatimonadales; family Gemmatimonadaceae; genus JACMLX01. The sequence continues at coordinate 31,150 of CAYMQV010000024.1, read as the reverse complement.
GCGTGCCCCGGATCCACGACGGCGCGATGTCGCCGAGGCTGACGACACCGGTAAGTGCAACGCTGCCCGCTTGTGCGGCGTTGCCGTTCACCGGAAGCAGCCATGCCAGAACGTTGCCATTGGCACCAGCGGCGGCGGTATGCAGGTGCGCCTGCGTGATCCCGGCCATGTTGCCGACAGACAGCTCGAACTTCAGGATCGAATCGCCTGGCACGATGGAAAGTGTGATCGAGCCGGTGTTGGTCGACGCCGTGGCCGGAACCGCGCTGGTACCGGCCAGCGTCGCCGAGAATTTTTCGCCGGCAGGTCCGGTCGTGGCATCGCCACCTGAACTGCCGCAGCCTGCAAGGGTCAACAGCGCAAGGGTCGGGAGGGTCGATCGCGAACGGAGCATGTGTGTCCTTCCTTCGTCGGAATGGCCGATGCAATGACGGGTGGTCGCACGAGACGTCGAGCGGCGTCACGTCCGGAAGCGCGGCAGAGCTCTTCGTGGCTGAAATCCGCATCACTCCACGACGAGTCGCGCCGCGCCGCGTCACAGGCGCACGGCGCCTGCACGAGGCAGGATTGCATGGTCCGTGCCTCGGCCCGCGCCCCGGTTGGGATGCCGCGGTTCGTCGCGGGCACCGCCGCGGAGCCATCTTTCCCGCCCAGGACTCGTCGGCGACTCCGATCGCCGCTCCCCGTCGCTCTGTCACGCATGAAATCCGCACACGAACAGTCCAACCCGATGCACGGCATCACGCTGGAGCGCATTCTGACGGAACTGGTCGAGCACTATGGCTGGAATGCCATGGGACAGAAAATCGAGATCCGATGCTTCACCAGCGATCCCAGTATCGCGTCGAGCCTGAAGTTTCTTCGGAGAACGCCCTGGGCGCGGCAGAAGGTCGAGGCGATGTATCGCGATCTCCTCCGCGTGCGCGCCCGTCAGGTCCCGAAGCCGGATGGCACCGCATAACCGCAGAGGATAACTGTGCCCGTCCGGGTGGTCGGTCGTCGTGAGGTCGTGGTGGCATTCAGCCGCAGCTCACGCTCTCGAGGCCCTGCTCCATGCGTCGTCACATCATCCGGTCTCTCCGCAGTCTGCACATCTTTGTGCTGCTGTGCGCGCCGTCGGTCGCCGTCGCACAGGGGGTCGTCCGATGGCTTGACCTGACTTCGGAGCAGGTCTTGCGGCTCGATCGAGCGCACACGGTCGTCCTGATTCCCGCTGGCATTGTCGAGGAGCACGGTCCGTTCCTGCCGAATGGCGCGGAGCTGATGCACAATGACCGGCTCGCTCGCGATCTCGCCACCGCCATCGTCGCGCGCCCAGCCTGGACTGTCGTGCTGGCACCCACGATTCCACTCGGCAGCGGGGCATTTGACCGTCGGTCAGGCCGCAGCGGGTTCGGTGGCACACTGTCCGTCCGGGCAGCAACCGTGCAGGCAGTCTTCAGCGATCTGGCTGAAAACCTTGGCCAGCAGGGGTTCCGCCGGATCTTCGTGATCAACGGGCACGCCGACGCGAATCACGACCGTGCGCTCGACAGGGCTGGCGACGTCTTCTCGTCGAGCTATCGTGGCTTCATGGTGCACCTGCTCGGCCGTCGCGGGTGCCATGTGGACGGGCTCGAGCCGCCACCGATTACGATGCTGAGCGCGAGCGCCATGACGGCCGATGCCGATTCCCCTCATGGCGGGGCCACCGAAACCGCCCGCTTCTGGTGGGTCCGGCCCGATCTGGTCGATTCAGCGGCGATCCGGATCGCGGCAGACTTTCCGGCCAAGGGATCCAGCGAATGGGTCCGGACCGCCGCTCGCCCCGGATGGCGGGGCTACGTGGGTGCCCCTCGTTTCGCGACGCTCGAGCTCGGTGAGTGGCTCTACGAAACCGAGCGCCGGAATTGCACCGACCTCGCCCTGCGATTGCTCGATGGGCTCGATGAACACACCGTACCGCGCCACGGCGATCAGATGCGCGCATACCCCGATGTCCGGGCGCTGCTCGATGCGCAAGAACGCGCCGAGTCGGAGGAGGTCGTCCGGCAGAAGCGTGCCCTCGGCCGCCAGCCGCAGCGTCCCTAGGAAATCTCCGCAGAATTCGGAGGGACCCGTTCCAATTCTGCAGAGGTTCCCTCGCCTCCCGCTGGCACGGCGAACCGGACAAGGGCTTGGTGCCGCTGTATCTTGTGAGTTCGACGCGCGCCGCAGACGCGGTGCGCCCAGCTGCCGCGATGCCACCCGGCCGCATCACCGAAGTGGGGAGGATACGCGGTTGGCGAAGAAGCCGAATTACGATTTCGAGAAGCGACGCAAAGAGCTCGATCGCAAGCAGAAAAAGGACGCCAAGCGCGACGAGCGGCTTGCGCGCAAGCGCAATGGCACCCCCGAGGACGGCGAGTCCGTTGCGGAAGATGGTGCGGCCGATGACGGTGACACTGCGATCAGCGACGGCGACGCGGCATGAGTGCGCGGCACCGCGCTGCGCTCGTCGTGGCCTGGTGTGGTGTCGCGCTGTTCGCTGGTTTGCCGGCGGCGGCCCAGCGAGCGCCGGCGGCGCAGAAGGGCGCCTACTACCCTGAGCCAGGAGCGGGGTGGGAGCGACGGTCTGCCTCGCAGCTGGGCATGGATTCCACCCGACTGGCCGCGGCCATCGCCTTCGCCATCGCCGCCGAGTCGAAAAATCCGCGCAGTATGGAAGAGAACCACTATCGGACCTTCGGCCGTGAGCCATACGGCGGCGCGGCGGGGCCCTTCATCGACCGCGGTGGCGCGACCGGCGTGATCCTCCGCCACGGCTACATCGTGGCCGAATGGGGAGAGCCAAATCGCGTAGAGATGACGCATAGTGTCACGAAGAGTCTGCTGTCGTCGGTTGTCGGCGTCGCATACGATCGTCACGTGATCCGAAGTCTCGACGATTCGGTGTTCCGTTCGGTCGGTCCGCTGCCGGCTTTGCCAGGGGGGCCGGGCAGCGCCGCGGTCACGATGCTCGATCTTTTTGCGACGCCGCATAACCGCATCATCACGTGGGATCACATGTTGCGGCAGGTGAGTGATTGGGAAGGGTCGTTATGGGGCAAGCCGGAATGGGCCGACCGGCCTACGGGCGCGCCGGAGACATGGAGGACGCGGGCGCGAACGGTGCCCGGCAGCGTCTACGAGTACAATGACGTGCGTGTGAATGCCCTCGCGCTGGCCGCACTGCAGGTGTGGCGCAGGCCGCTGCCCGGCGTGCTCCGCGAATTCATCATGGACCCCATCGGCGCCTCGACAACCTGGCAATGGCTGGGGTATGAGACGTCCTGGGTGCTCCTCGATGGTCAGGCGGTGCAGTCGGTTTCCGGCGGTGGACATTGGGGCGGCGGGGTGTTCATCAGTGCCCGCGACATGGCACGCTTCGGATACCTCACGCTGCGGCGCGGAAAGTGGAAGGATCGTCAACTCCTCTCCGAGGAGTGGGTGCGCATGGCGACGACGCCCACACCCGCGCAGCCCACGTACGGATTCATGAACTGGTTCCTGAACACGGACCGAAAGTTCATGCCCTCGGCACCCCCGTCGCTCTTCGTGCATGTCGGAAACGGCACCAACGTGATCATCGTCGACCCCGAGCATGATCTCGTGGCAGTCGTGCGCTGGATCGAGAACAACGCGGCGATCGACGGCTTCATTCAGCGGCTGCTCTCGGCCGTGCCCGGACGCTGATCAGTGCTGGCACGGGTACAGGCGACGCTTGCGCGTCAGCCGTTCATGGCAACGCTCGGCGTGACCCTCGAGCGCGTCGCAGCCGGAGAGGTCGAACTCCGGCTCGCATGTGCGGCGTCGCTCACGCAGCACACAGGGGCGCTGCACGCGGGGGCCATTACCGCCCTCGTTGACAGCGCGTGTGCTGCCGCTGCCACAACCCTCGCGGAGGCGGATCGCGATATCGTCAGCGTCGAATTCAAGCTGAACCTGCTGGCGCCCGCGGTTGGTGACTACGTCAAGAGTATTGGTCGCGTCGTTCGGGCGGGGCGCACGTTGACGGTGTGCAGCGGCGAAGTGTGGGCCGTCACAGGGCAAAACGCGGTGCTGGTCGCCGTCATGCAGGCGACCATGATCGCGATACCGGCGTCTCACGAGTAACTCTCTCGAGGCCTCGGGTCAGTACACGCCGAGGATCTGCATCTTCGTCTCGGTACTTGCGTCGTCTCACCAGGGTGGTGTCGTCACGAGACGCGCCCGACTGCCACGAGACTGCGGCGACACGACCCCAACCGCGTAACGGCAACGGCGTAACCGCTCAACCGCAGTCGCTTAACGCAAAGGTGCAAAGGCGCAAAGGACCGCAGATGAATGGGAACAGCAGAAACACAGCGCTGCTGCCGTTGCTCTTACACAACATCCGTGCTCGAGTCGCTGCTGACCATCGCATCGCGCCGAGGTGTCTGGATCCTGCAGACGGCCCTTGCGCCTTTGCGGCCCTTGCGCCTTTGCGTCAGGCAGTTCGCTCTTCGATGCGTATTCGTCGTTGGTCGTCGAGTCGACGTACGACCCCTTGCTCGATGATCTGATCGACCTGCGCACCGTCACGCACATGGGCGTGACCGGGGCCGGGCTGCATCGGCTGATCGCCATGTATTGTCAGCGCGAATCGGATGGGCACGGCACGCGCGCGGCCATTGTTGCAACAACGGATGTGCCTTACGGTGTGGCGCGCATGTTCCAGACTCGGCGCGGCGAGGACACCCCGGACGTGATCGAGATCGTCCGGTCGATCGATGACGCGCTCCGCTGGTTGGACCGCCGCGACCGCCGTGCCTGACTCGGATGCTGCGGATGGCGCCGACTCGGCGCGATTTACTCAGGCGCCCGCGCGGTCCTGCCGGCGGAAGTGACGCGATGCGAGCACGAGTGCGCTCGCCTGCAGCACCGCACAGAAGTAGAACGGTGCACCGATCCGCCAGTCGCCCCGCGGGTAGTGCGAGACCATCCCGAGCAATGGCGCGCCGAAGACCGGTGCCACGACCGCCATCAGACTGTTGAGCGACGCCACGGCGCCAAGCGTCTGCCCCTGGGTGCTCGGATCGGCTGCGGCCGAGATCAGGCTTTGAATCGACGCACCCACGGTGAATCCGAGCACGTTGATGAAGACGATCAGGTACATCATCCAGCCCTCCGTCGCCAGGCCGTACAAGATGTTCGCGAGTGTCGCCGAGACGAGGCCCCACACCACCAGCCGTTGCGCGCTGAAGGCCTGCAGCATGCGACCGAGCAGGAATCCCTGGACGATCACGGATGCAATGCCGACCGCGGCCAGTGACCACCCGTTTTCGAGTGGCCCCCAGCCGAACTTGAATGTCGTGTAGAGCACCCACGACGAAAACAGTACAAACTGTGCGAGGACGCTGAACGCGACCACCACGATCAGCGGGCCGACGCTGCCGAGATTGGTCAGTGTGGCGAACGATGCGAAAGGACTGGTCCCGCGCCAGTTGATCGGGCGCCGACGCTCCGGCGGCAACGACTCCGGCAGCACGAAGTAGCCATACAGCAAGTTGAGAATGGCGAGCCCGCCCGCCACGAAGAACGGCAGCCGCAGATTGATGGCACCCAACAGACCGCCCGCCACCGGTCCGACGATGAAGCCGACGCCGAACATGGCGCCCAGCATGCCGAACCGCTTTGCCCGATCTTCGGGCGGCGTGATGTCGGCAACGTACGCGTTGCAGACGGCCGCATTGGCTTGCATGGCGCCGCCGATCAAGCGGGCAACGATCAGCATCCACAGCGCAGTTGCCAGCGCGGTCGCAAAAAAGGTCAGAGCAAGGCCACAGAACCCGATCAGCAGCACGGGGCGCCGACCGTAGCGATCCGACATCGCACCAAGCACCGGGGCGCCGAAGAAGTTGGCGAAGCCAAACGCGGTGCTGACCGCGCCATACCACCACGCCTGATCACTCTGCGACGTGGTGAAGCTGCCCACGATCGATGGCAGCACCGGTACGATCAAGCCGATCGCCGCCATGTCGATGAGCACCGTCAGCATGATGAACGGCATCGCGGCCTGACGGCCGGTCCCTGACGGCGCCGGCGCGTCGGCGGTGACCGGAGTACTCTGGATGTCGGTCACGACCGGCGTGGCTCGGAGGGTGCCATTTGCATCCGTGCAGGCTAGTGCCCCCAGTCCACAGATCGAAGCCCATCCGTCGAACTTCCTCACCGGCGGAGCGGGCCGTGGCTCTGGCGAGCGTTCGAACGCATTATGTGCCGGCGCCGTAGTGCACCGGCACCTCCCATGCGATCCGCCTCCTCCACGCCTCCCTCGATGCTCCGTCGCTCAATCCTCGCCGTCATTGCCTTCGTGGCTCTCTCGGGCCCTGCTGCCGCACAGGAGACGCTGCTGCTGCGGCAGCCCACCGTCAGTGAGCGCCATATCGCCTTCGCCTATGCCAGCAATATCTGGATCGTCGATCGCGCCGGGGGGCAGGCGCGCCGGTTGACTTCCTTCCAGGGGCAGGCCTCGCAACCCAGGCTCTCCCCGGACGGCCGCACCGTCGCGTTCACCGGCACCTATGCCGGGAATGCCGATGTCTACACCGTGCCGGTCGAAGGTGGGGAACCTCGACGACTGACCTGGCACCCCGGCGCTGATGCGGTCACCGGCTGGACACCGGACGGCAAGCGCGTCGTCTTTGCCAGCGGACGTCAATCGAGCGCGCCATCGGCCACACTGCGATTCTGGACGATTGCCATCGAGGGAGGCGCGGAAGAGGCGATGCCGATGCCACGTGCGTTCCAGGGCCACATCAACGCCGCCAATACCCACATCGCATATCGCATGGCGAGTTCGTGGGACGACGAGCGCCGCAACTACCGCGGTGGTCAGAACAAGCCCATCTGGGTGCTCGACCTCAAGTCGTTTGCGCTCGACACAATTCCACGACCGCTCAATTCGAAGGAACTCGATCCCGCCTGGGTTGGAAATGACGTCTATTTCATTTCCGATCGCGATGGGGTGCAGAACATCTGGAAATATGAGGGGCGTTCGAAGGCCGTGACGCAGATGACCCGATTCACTGATTTTGACGTCAAGACCCTGGATGCGGGAGCGGGAGTCGTGGTGTTCGAACAGGCAGGACGGCTGCATCTGCTCGATGCGCAAACGGGGCGCGCGGCCCCCGTCTCGATCACCGTGCGTGGCGACTTCCCCTGGATGATGCCGCAATGGAAGGACGTGAGTGCACGCATCTCGGCGCTCGCCCTCTCGCCCACGGGTCGTCGGGCGTTGGTCGAAGCCAGAGGCGAGATCTTCACCATCCCCGCCGAACAGGGGGACGTGCGAAACCTCACGCACTCGAGCGGCAGCGCCGAGCGTGCACCGGGATGGTCCCCCGACGGTCGGTCGGTCAGCTGGTTCAGCGATGCATCTGGCGAGTATCAGCTGATGATCGCGGCGCAGGATGGACAGGCCGCCCCGCGCGCGATCGCGCTGCCCGGGATGAGCTTCGCATACACGCCATCCTGGTCGCCCGACTCGCGCAGGATCCTCTTCACGGATGTCGCCCTGAAGCTGTGGGTGGTGGACGTCGCAACCGGTGCGGTGAAGAAATTCGATGGCGACCCGTTCATGGTCCCCCAACGCACGATGGATCCGGTCTGGAGCCCCGACTCCCGTTGGATCGCGTTCGCGAAGCGGCTGCCCAGCTACTACCACGTCATTCAGCTCGTGAACGTCGAGACAGGCGAGAGCAGGCAAGTGACGGACGGTCTTGCCGACGCGACGTCGCCCGCCTGGGATGCCAGCGGCAAGTACCTCTGGTTCCTTGCCAGCACCGACTTCGCGCTCCGTTCGCAGTGGCTCGACATGACGTCGTACGAACGGCCCCGCACGAATGCGCTGTACGTCACGGTGCTGAAGGCTGGTGATCCGACGCCGTTCACGCCGGAAAGTGATGACGAGCCAGCGACCGCAGCCACGCCAGCAACACCCGCCACGCCAGGTGCCGCCGATCCGGGCTCGCGCGGCAGCACCGGGGCGACCACGCCGACGCCCCCAGCTCCGCGTGCGCCGGTCGTCACGATCGACTTCGATGGGATCGCGCGCCGGATTCTCGCCGTGCCCGGTGTGGCCAGCCGTGACTACGCGCTGCTCAAGAGTGGCGCCGCGGGAACTGTGTTCTTCTGGGAGAGTGTGGACGCCACCGGTCCCGCCGAACAGAACACGCCGGGTGGACCGCTGTATCGCTACACACTGAAAGACCGCAAGGCGATTCCGTTCGCGACAGGGGTTGCGGCCTACACGGTGAGCGCCGACGGCAAGAAGCTCCTCTATCGGACCGGCGGCCCGCAGGCGGCACTGTTTCTCGTCGATGCCGCTGGCCTTGTGGCACCGGCCGGCAACAGCGGCCGGCTCACGGCGCAGTTGCGGATGTGGTGGGACCCGAAGCTCGAGTACGCCCAGATCTTCGAAGAAGCGCGGCGGAAGGTGCGCGACTACTTCTACGTGCCCAACCTGCACGGCACCGACTGGCCGAAGGTCGTCGAGCAGTATCGCCAATTCGTGCCTTTTGTTGCACATCGGGCCGATCTCAACTACCTCCTCGACTGGATGGGAGGTGAACTCGCCATCGGGCACTCGTACGTCAACGGCGGCGACTTCCCCGACGTCCCCGCCGCCTCGGGCGGACTGCTCGGCGCCGACATGGCGGTCGCCAATGGGCGGTATCAGTTCACGCGTATCTACGACGCCGAAAGTTGGAACCCCGACCTGCGCGCCCCGCTGGTCGCGCCCGGCATCGACGTCCGGGCGGGCGAATATCTGCTGGCGGTCAATGGCGAAGAACTGCGTGGTTCGGACAACCTGTTCCGTCTCCTCGACGGAACGGCGAACCGGCAGGTCGTCATCACGGTCAACTCCAGGCCGACGATGGACGGCGCGCGTCGCTACACGGTCGTTCCCGTCGGCAATGACCAGGGACTCCGCACGCGCTTCTGGGTCGAGAACAATCGCCGCATCGTCGATTCTCTCTCCGCGGGACGGCTCGCGTATGTGCATCTCCCCAACACCGGCCAGGGCGGCTTCACCCAGTTCAATCGCTACTACTTCGCGCAGCAGAACAAGCAGGGCGCCGTGGTCGACGAGCGCTACAACGGCGGTGGCTCGGCGGCGGACTACATCATCGAGCTGCTCGGTCGCGACTTCGACGGCTACTTCAACAATCCCGTCGGCGATCGGACGCCCTTCGCAAGCCCATCCGCCGGCATCTGGGGCCCGAAGGTGATGATCATCAACGAAATGGCCGGATCCGGTGGCGACCTGATGCCGTACATGTTCCGTCGACGCAAGATCGGGCCACTGATCGGTGCGCGGACCTGGGGCGGGCTGGTGGCAACCTCGGATCAGGCACCCTTCGTCGACGGCGGCGGGCTCGTTGCGCCGCGGCTCGGCTTCTTCGATCGCGACGGCAAATGGGCCGTGGAGAACGAGGGTGTCGCGCCGGACATCGATGTCGAAAACTTTCCGCGTGAAGTGATCGCCGGTCGCGATCCGCAGCTCGAGCGTGCGGTGCAGGAGGCTCTGCGCCTGCTGGCAGAGAACCCCGTCCGCTTGATGAAGGAGCCCCCAGGCCCGACCTGGGGGAAGCGCAAGCCGTAGCGTGAGACGTTCAGCGCACGATTCCGCTCGCGGGAGATCGTGCGCTGGACGATCCGTGTTACGCGCGTCGCTCGTAGCGTACCTGGACCAGGCCCGTTGGATGACTCTCTGCGCCGGTCAGTGTCCACTGGCTGCCGGGCACCCCGCGTGTGAACAGCGGTCGGCCTGCGCCGAGCAGCACCGGCACGATCGAAAGTGTCATGTCGTCCACGAGCCCTTCGTCGAGCCCCTGACGGATCGTTGCCCCGCCGTCCAGATACACGCGCTGAACCCCTTCGCTGCCGAGCCGGTCCATCAGCGGGCCGAGCGCGCCGGCGTACGCTGATTCACCGAATGTCGCGACCAACGGCCGATTCGTGAGGACGATGACCCGTTTGCCCTCGAATGGCCACATAGCGAAGGTCTGAATGGCATCGTACGTTCCGCGGCCCAGCAGCACCGTGTCCACGGTCGACATGAAGCCGCTGTAGCCATAGTCGTTTCCGCCAGCGTCCTGCACATCGGCGAGCCAGTCGAGGTCGCCGTCATCCCGGGCGATGAATCCGTCCAGACTTGTCGCGATGTATACGGATACTCGTGGGCGCACACCCTCTCCTCAACGGTTGAAGAATCGAAATGACGTTCCCTGTCCTGGTCCATCGACCGTGGTCCGCCAGACGCGCGTCGGAAGACAGGCCGTCGGCATCAGGCCATCAGCGGCCGCATTCCCGCGAGTACGCTTCACGCGCTGGACGATGTCGCTCGCCGTGTTTGCGTACTGTCGTGGGAGCGCGTGAAGCGAAGATACCGCTTCGAGTACGCTGCGGGCGGCGCTGAGACGTCGAGCAATTAGCGTTCCCAGACACACAGACGCTCTCTTCATCGCTCGCCTCCCGTCACTTCAGAGATCCCCGTGCCAACCAGTCGCGAAATCCGTCTCGCCTCGCGCCCCACCGGGCTGCCGGCCGCCGCCAACTTCACCCTCGTCTCCACGGAGATCGGTGAGCCGTCGGAAGGGCAGGTACTGGTGAAGAATGAAGTCCTCTCCGTCGACCCGTACATGCGAGGCCGCATGAACGACGTGAAGTCGTATGTACCGCCGTTCCAGGTCGGTGCCGTCCTCGACGGCGGCGCGGTCGGGCGAGTCGTGGACTCCAGGGCACCCGGATTTGCCGCTGGTGATCTCGTGCTCTCCATGATGGGATGGCGGGAATACTTCGTGGCCGATCACCGGCAGCTGCGCAAGCTCGATCCACAGGTCGAGCCGGTGTCCGCATGGCTTGGTGTCCTCGGCGTGACAGGACAGACGGCCTGGGCCGGGCTCCACCTCGTCGATGTCAAGGCGGGCGATCGAGTATTCATCTCCGGTGCCGCCGGTGGCGTTGGGATCATCGCCGGACAGCTGGCGAAGTTGCGCGGCTGCACCGTCATCGGCAGCGCCGGGTCGGCCGAGAAGGTCCGGATGCTGACCGGCGAGCTCGGTTTTGACGCGGCCTTCAACTATCGCGACGGTGATGTCTATCGGCAGCTCAAGGCGGCGGCCCCGGACGGGATCGACGTGTACTTCGACAACGTCGGAGGCGACCATCTCGAGGCCGCGATCGCTGCGCTGCGTCCATTCGGGCGAGTGGCGGTCTGTGGGATGATCTCTGGATACAACGAACCGACGCCGGGCCCGCGCAACATGGCGATGATCATCAGCAAGCGGCTGACCATCAAGGGATTCATCGTATTTGACTACGAGCCGCAGCGCGCGCAATTCGAATCCGAGGTCATGGCGTTGCTCGAGGCTGGAACGCTGCGCGCGCGCGAAACCATCGTGCACGGCATCGAACACACGCCAGAGGCGTTCCTGAGTCTCTTCACTGGCGCGAATACCGGCAAGATGCTCGTCACCCTCGATTGACGGGCGACTTTCGCACCCTCGACCCCCCGGGAAACATGCAGTTTCTTCTGATCGGCCTCGGCGCCGGCGTGCTGTCTGGCCTGTTCGGCATCGGTGGCGGCATCGTGATCGTGCCGGCGCTGGTGTTCTTTGCCGGAATGGTCCAGAAAACCGCCACGGGAACCTCGCTGGCGGCGCTGCTGCTCCCCGTTGGTGCGCTGGGGGCGTGGCAGTACTACAAGGACGGCGCGCTCGACACGCGAGCCGCGCTCCTGCTTGCGCCCGGTTTGCTGTTGGGTGCGTTGGTCGGCGCAAAGATCGCGCTGCAACTTCCATCGCGGGAGCTGCAGCGCGCCTTTGCCCTGTTCCTGATGCTCGTCGCCGGTCGCATGTGGGTCGCGGCGAAGTGATGCGACACCGTTACGCGATGCTGCGCAGCGTCCGTCGCACCCGCTCGATGACATCGCCCACCTGATCGTCGCTGATGATCAGTGGCGGTGACAGCGCGATGATGTCACCGGTGATTCGGACGAGCAGATCTTCGTTCCAGAAGCAGGCGTTCATGGCGTCCATGGCGCGGGCACCGATCATCCCGTCGCGCGTCGCCATTTCGATCGCACCCACGATCCCGATGTTGCGGATGTCGATCACGTGCGGCTCGCCACGCAACGAGTGCACGGCCTCCTGCCAGCGTGGGGCCATCGCCGCCGCCCGCTCGAACAACCCTTCGTCGCGATACAGCGTGAGCGTTGCCAGCGCCGCTGCCGTCGCAATCGGATGCCCGGAATACGTGTACCCGTGGAACAGCTCGATACCGCGTGCACTGGCCGAGACGACCGTGTCGTGAATCTCTCGTCGCACCGCCGTGGCGCCCATCGGGATCATCGCATTCGTGAGCCCCTTCGCCATCGCGATCATGTCCGGCGTGACGCCGAAGTGCTGCGCCGCAAACGGGGCACCAAGGCGGCCGAAGCCGGTGATCACTTCATCGAAAATCAGCAGAATGCCATGGGCATCGCAGAGCGCCCGCAGCCGCTCCAGATAGCCCACGGGCGGCACCAGTACGCCCGTCGAACCGGCCACCGGCTCGATGATCACCGCCGCGATCGTCTCGGCGCCATGTTCGGCAATGATCGGCAGCAACGCATCCGCCAGCTCCACGCCATACGCCGGCTGCCCGCGCGAGTACGCGTTGCGCTCCGCATCGTGGGTTGCCGGCAGATGACTGACGTGCGGCAGCAACTGCCCGGAGAACGCCTCCTTGTTTGGCGCAATGCCACCGACGGAGATGCCGCCAAATCCAACGCCGTGATAGCCGCGCAGCCGTCCAATGAATCGCGTGCGCTGCGTCTCGCCTCTGGCCCGCCAGTACGCCAGCGCGATTTTCAGCGCCGTATCGACCGCCTCCGATCCGGAGTTCGAGAAG
>CAYMQV010000024.1:12234-18225 GCA_964392395.1 uncultured Gemmatimonadaceae bacterium | reverse complement strand
GGGGGGCGTCGGCAGCATCCCGGCCAGCTGGTTCGCCAGCGCGAACGTGGGCGGGTGCCCCATCTGGAATGCCGGCGCGAAGTCGATCGTCGCCACCGCCCGTTGCACCGCTGCGACGATTGGTGCGCGGCAGTGACCCGCATTCACGCACCAGAGCCCAGCCGCACCATCCAGGATGTGCCGGCCGTCATCCGACACGTAGTGCATGTCCTTTGCGCCGACCAGCAGGCGCGGTTTGGCCTTGAACGCCTTGTTCGCCGTGAATGGCATCCACAACGCATCCAGCGTGTCGTCGTGTGGCGCGGTCGAGATCGTCGGCTGTGGAGCGGTTGCGGTCATTGCGGGGTCCTGGTCGGGGGCGTCCCGGAAACATTAGCCTGCAACACCCGTCCTGCCAGCGCTCCCGTGGCAGGCGGCCCGTCTCGGGTCTACACCTTCGTGACTCCCGGCCGGCCGTGCTCACACCGCCACGATGCCCCTCTGACCTTGGGCGCCCCAGGCCGCGAGACATAGTCCACCAGCTGAAAGTCCGCCCGCCAGTCCGTCGGCGTCACCGTGCACGACACATAGCCGCGGCGGTGATTGTGCCACCGCACCTCCGGACGCTTCGCCTCGGCTTCAAGAGGAAAGAACGGCGAACGATCCGCTCCATCGCCTTCCGACGAGATTGATGTTCCCACGAACTCGGTGGCGATGATCGGGCGATCCGGCCGATCAAACCCCAGCCGGACGTCCTGCACGTAGTTGCTGTGAATGTCCCCGGTCAGCACCACCGTCCGGCCGGCGGCGCGCTCGCCGATGGCGGTCAGCAACCGGTCGCGAGCCTTGGGATACCCGCTCCAGACATCCATGTAGATGCTGTCACCGGGCTTGGGTTCGGTCGTTTCCGGGGCGAACATGATCTGCTGCGTCAGCACCTGCCACCTGGCGGACGATTGGCCGATACCGTCCACCAGCCAGCGTTCCTGGCTCTCGCCGAGCACGGTCGCGCCCGGGTCGCCCCACTTGCCGCAGGGAACGCGCTGATTGCCATCGCCACACGGTTGGTCGCTGCGGAACTGGCGCGTGTCCATCACCCAGAACTTCGCCAGCGCGCCCCACTCCAGCGAGCGCCGGATCGACAGGTCGGCCCACGAGGCTGCGCGGGGCACTCGGACCGGTTGATGTTCCCACCACGCCTGATACCCCGCCGCCCGCCGCGCGCGCATCTGCTCACTCGATTCGTACACATTCTCGCCGATCTCGCCGGCGTAATTGTTGTCCACCTCGTGATCATCCCACGTCACCACCCACGGCGCGCGCGCATGTGCCGCCTGCAGCAGCGGATCGAGCTTGTACTGCGCATAGCGGCGGCGATAGTCGTCCAGCGATCGACACTCGAATCCATCGTGCTTGCGTACACGGCCGTTGATCCCCGCGTACTCGTAGATGTAGTCGCCCAGATGCGCCACCAGATCGAGTTCCTCGGCGGCCATGTGCTGGTAGGCCGTGAAGAGTCCGGTCTCATAGTGCTGGCACGAGGCGAACGCAAAACGCAGCGGCGTCAGCGCGCCTTCCGCTGGCGTGGTGCGCAGTCGGCCCGTCGGACTGGCAATGTCGCTGACGCGGAAGCGATAGAAGTACCACCGATCCGGCAACAGTCCGCCCACGTCGACATGCACCGAGTATCCCAGCTCCGGAGCGGCCATGTACCTGCCGCGCTGAACGATGCGACCGAACTGGTCGTCCTCGGCCACCTCCCAGACGACTGGTGTCCGCACGCCGTCCATGCCCCAGTCGGGGTCGAGCGGTCGCGAGGCCAGTCGGGTCCACAGGACGCCACCCGTCGCGTGCGGATCGCCGGACGCGACACCGAGGGCGAACGGATTCTCCGCGAACCGCAACCGTCGCGAGAGACGTTCAACGGTTGGCACAGCGGCGCAGATTGCGGCGTGCCGGCTCAGGTCACCCAGAAAGTTTCGACGGTCCATTGCATTATCCTGCATCGGTGGCGCCACCAGCGAAAGTCGCTGACGTCACATCCTTGCCACGGTGCCCGGTGCGTTGCCCCGCGTGTCGTCGGCTGATTCTCCCGCCCTGTCGAGCCCTGAGTGATCCCGGAAGCCTCAAGCGTGGTGCCCTGTCTCCTTCCCCATGCACGCAATGGAGCTGAGTTTCGCATCCAGGGTGCTGCGCCTGACTCGCCTGACGAAACGACGCGCTGGTCGCGGCGTCGGACTCGCGTGTCCGGATCTCCGGATGCCGAACGTGGTTGATGTGCAGCCACAGCGAAACATCACCACTGCGATGATGCACGGAGCAGCCTGCACATGACGCAGCAACCGCGACATTCCGTTCACGCCGCCGTGACGGCGGGTGCGATTCTGTTGTGCGTCTACGCTGCGACCGGCGCACCGTTGCCCACCTTCTGGGATGCCAGCGAGTTCGCGACCGCGATCGGCACGCTGGGCATTCCGCATCCTCCAGGTACGCCGCTCTACGTCGCCATCGGCTCGTCGCTCTGGCGGCTGCTGCCGGCAATCTCTCCGGTGCAGGCGGGCACACTGCTTTCGGCACTCGCCACCAGCGGGGCCTGTGCGGTTGCCGCCTGGCTGATCGCTCGCGTCTCCGAGAAACGGAGTGTTGGCATTCTTGCCGGCCTGAGCGCCGGTGCGATGGGTACCGTCTGGATGAACGCCACCGAAACGGAAGTCTATTCCGTATCGCTGCTGTGCGTCGCGCTGCAATTCGCCGCCGCATGGCGGGCCCACCAGTGCGACGATGACCGCGCGCGCATTGGTGTTGCGTACGCCGCCGCGCTTGCGTTGCCTCTGCATCTCAGTGCCCTGGTTGCCGCACCCGCCGCGATGCTGCTCGCGAATACGAATCGCGATGGCAGCGTGCACTGGCGGGCGCTGACGGGCGCCGGCGGACTCGTACTCGCCACGGCGCTGCTCAGCCATGGGCTCTGGCTCCTCGCCTTCGGCTGCGTTGTCGGTGCCTTTCTCGGCGCTTTCGGAGGCGACCGGAAGACCCGATGGCTGATGCTCGCCTCGGGTGCAACGGTTCTCGCCTGGTCTGCCGTGCTCATTTTGCTCGTGCGCGCGCGTCAGGACCCGTTTCTCAATCAGGGCGACCCGGACACGTTGCGCAAACTGCTCGGCGTCATTGCTCGCGTTCAATACGACGTTGCGCCACTCTGGCCTCGACAGGCACCGCTCTGGTTGCAATTCGGAAACATCGTCCAGTACGCTGACTGGCAAGTGGCCCTCAGCCTCTGGAACGAGGTAACGCCGTCGTGGTGGCGTACGCCGTTCACGCTCGTCGCGGTGGCGTTCGGAGCGCTCGGGCTCATCACGCACTGGCGCAAGCATCGCATCAGCGCCCGAATTGGCGTGGTCCTGTTTCTTCTGGCCACGATCGGCGTTTGCCTGCAGCTC
The DNA here is from genome assembly GCA_964392395.1 of uncultured Gemmatimonadaceae bacterium. Taxonomy (GTDB): domain Bacteria; phylum Gemmatimonadota; class Gemmatimonadetes; order Gemmatimonadales; family Gemmatimonadaceae; genus JACMLX01. The sequence continues at coordinate 14,806 of CAYMQV010000024.1, read as the reverse complement.
AATCTCAAGGCGGGGCCGTCGTTCGGGATTGGCGTGCTGCCAGTGCAGGCGCCGCATGAGGCGCGTGAGCGCGACTATTTCTTCGCGCTGGCTTTCTGGTGCTGGGGGCTGTGGATCGGTGGCGGCGCCTGGGTCGCAGCGCAACGGCTGCCCAAGCCGGTGCTGATGGCGTCCATCGTTCCGGCACTGATGCTCGTCGGGTCATGGAGCGCGGTCAATCGCAGCAAACTGCCAGACAAGCTGGCCGCCGCGGCGATGGCAGCGGAGTTTCTTCGCCAGGTACCAATTAACGGCATTCTCTTCACGGCGGGCGACAACGACTCGTATCCAGTCTGGTACCGGCAGGCCATCGACTCGGTCCGTCGAGATGTGTCAGTCGTCGTCACGTCGCTGTTGCCGGCGAACTGGTACTTCCGCGAGAGCGCGTGGCGGGCCTTCCGCTTGATGCCTGACACGACGATCACACCAGCCATCTTCGCCAGAGCCGGTTTCCTCGCCCGGCAGCAACTCGACCGCAAAGGGCAGATCGCGGTGACGATCCTCGTGCCATCGGCAATGCGCGTCGAGCTCGGACGCCTTGCCGGGGTCACCTGCTGGCGCCGCCTCGGTCTGGTCGACGTGGGTACGCGACGCGAGGTCTGCCCGCCACGGATCAGCGTGGAGCTTGCGTACGAAAGCTCTCAAATGATGAGTTCGCTGTTGGCCATACCCGCGCATCCGTCACCCGACGGCATGGTGCAGGCCTTTCAGCGCGTCGCCCGCTGCCCGGGGCTCGCGGCGACCGCCGCAACGCAAGGCGTTGCGGAACTTGATTCGACACTTCGGGCGTTGCTTGATATCACGTGTAACCTCCAGTAAATTCAAGGCTTATGGCGTTTTCGGACCTCGGTCGGCGTGTGACGGAAGTGCAGGAGCGGATCGACGCGGCGCGCGCGAGGGGGGGGCACGGCCAATCGGTGCGAATCATCGCCGTCACCAAGACGCACGGTGCCGAGGCGGTCGAGGCGGCGGCGGCGTGTGGGATTGCTGACGTTGGGGAGAACAAGGTCCAGGAAGCGCTGGGAAAGATGCAGGCCACACGCGCTGCAGTTCGCTGGCACCTCCTGGGGCATCTGCAGCGGAACAAGGCAAAGGCGGCGACACAGTTCGCGCTGGTGCACTCGCTCGACAGCATTCGTCTGGCCGACGCAGTGCAGCGTGCCGCGGAAGAGGCGGGGCAGGTAGTCGAGGTGCTCGTGCAGGTAAACGTGGCAGGCGAGGTGCAGAAGAGTGGCGTGTCGGCGGCGGAGGTCCATGCACTCGCCGCACACGTCGCGGGGCTCTCGGCAGTGCGGGTCGCCGGGGTGATGTGTCTGGCGCCGTTCACCGAGGACGAACGTGCCATCCGTCAGGCCTTCGTCGGCGCGCGCGACGCGCTGCGGCAGGTGCGCCAGGCTGGCCACGCAGGTGCGGACGTGCTGTCGATGGGGATGTCGAACGACTACGAGGTTGCGGTGGAAGAGGGGGCCACACTGGTCCGCCTGGGAACCGTGCTGTTCGGAGCGAGGAGCTGAATGTCTGACGAACAATTTCGACTGACGCCGCTTGACGTGCGGCGATGGGAATTCGGGTCTGCACTGCGCGGTTACGATCGCGCGCGCGTTGACGAGTTCAAGTCGCGCGTCGCTGACGAAATCGAGGAATTGGCTCGCCGCATCAATGACCTCGATACCAAGGCGCGTGGCTTTCACGATCAGATTCGCTCATTCCGTGAGCGCGATCGCGCCATCAACGACGCGCTGGTCAGCGCCCAGCAGCTCCGGGGCGACATTCGGGAACAGGCCGAGAAGGAGGGCAGCCTCGTACTGCAGGAAGCGCGCAGCGAGGCCGACAAGACCCTCGGTGAAGCCAGGCTCGACGCCGATCGGCTGACGCAGGACACGCGTGCCGAGACCGACAAGCTGCTCACTGACGCCAGGAATCGCTCCGAGGAAATGCTCCGCCACGCGCGCGACGAGTGCGAGCGCATGCTGCGTGAGGCGAAGTCCGAGGCACGCTCTCTGGTCGAGGATTCGCGCAGTACCGCGAAGCGGATCGCCAGTGATCTCGATCAGCTGAACCGCTCGCGCACTTCGTATCTGTCGCAGATGAAGGCGCTTGCGGAGCGTCACTTGCAGGATGTCGAAGCGTCCCGGACGGCCGCACCGCTCATGCCGGCCTCGGTGGACATGTATCTCCACGAAACCGATGATCTCATCGATGCGCGCATCAGGCCGCGACCGACGCCGCTCATGAGTGCGATCGTCCCCGCCAAGGAGACGATCACCGATCCTGACACGGTTCGCGCGCTCACCGATGGCATCATTCCCCGGAGTGTGCTGCCGGAGTCGTCGTCATGACGGGTAGTATACCGTCGCTCAACGCAACCGTTGAGTTGAGGGCGTATCAGAAGGTCTCGCCGATGCCCTTGCGCCACAGCGTCGAACGGATCACCGAGGCCGCGCAGGCCATCCAGTCGGTGTTTTCGCGCGCGCCGACCGAGGCGATCATTCTCGGCACGGGACTCGGGCAGCTGGCTGAGCAGATCAGCATC
>CAYMQV010000024.1:0-12224 GCA_964392395.1 uncultured Gemmatimonadaceae bacterium | reverse complement strand
GTCGAGAGCCACGCCGGACGACTGCTCTGCGGCACGCTCGGTGGCCGGACGGTGGTCGCCATGCAGGGCCGCTTTCATCGGTACGAGGGTTACTCGCTGCATGAGGTCACCTTCCCGGTGCGCGTGTTGCGCGCGCTCGGTGCCGAGACGCTCATCGTCTCGAATGCGTGCGGAGGAATGCATCCGCTCTGGAATCGCGGTGATCTCATGCTGATCGCCGATCACATCAACCTCCTCGGCGACAGCCCGCTGGTCGGACCGAACGATCCGGCGCTGGGTCCGCGCTTTCCCGATATGTCGGTCGCCTATGATGCCTCGCTGCGGACCCTCGCGCGGAAGGTCGCCGCGGCCCAGGGGCTCACGCTGCGCGAGGGGATCTACGTCGCGGTTGTTGGTCCCAACCTCGAGACACGTGCCGAGTACCGCATGCTGCGGTCGCTGGGCGCTGATGTCGTCGGCATGTCCACCGTGCCGGAAGTGATCGTTGCGCGCCACGGCGGGATGCGCGTGCTTGGCCTTTCCATCATTACTGACATGTGTCTGCCGGATTCGCTGCAGGAAGCGACGCTGGACGAGATCGTCGCCACCGCGAACGCTGCGCAGCCGAATCTGACGGCTCTCGTGCGCGGAGTGCTGGAGCAGCTGTGAGTGAACGCCCGGCCGAACGCTATCGGGAACTCACCGCCGCCGACACGCCCGATGCGCTGGAGACATCGCTGCTCGGGCAGTGGGAGCGTGAGCAGCTGTTCTCGCCATCGAATGCACCGAAGCCGGGGCAATCCAGCTTCGTGTTCTACGAAGGGCCGCCGACGGCGAACGGGCGGCCTGGTATTCATCACGTCTTCGCGCGCACACTCAAGGACCTGATTCCGCGGCATCGCGCCATGAAGGGCGCGCACATCACGCGCAAGGCCGGCTGGGATACCCACGGCCTTCCCGTCGAAATCGAAGTCGAGAAGGCGCTCGGCATCAGCGGCAAGCGTGACATCGAGGCCATCGGTATCGCCGAGTTCAATCGGCGCTGCCGTGAGAGCGTCTTCACCTATCGCGGCGACTGGGAAAAGCTCAGCAAGCGGATGGCGTACTGGCTCGACTACGAGCGGCCGTACGTCACCTACACCAACGACTATGTCGAAAGTGTCTGGTGGGCGCTGTCCGTCATGCACACCAAGGGGCTGCTGGTGCAGGGCCACAAGATTCTCCCGTACTGCCCCCGGTGCGAGACGGCGTTGTCGAGCCATGAAGTCGCGCAGGGCTACAAGGACGTCGAGGATCCCAGCACGTACATCGGACTTGATCTGGTCGATCCCGCCACCACGATGCGACGACGCATCCTGGTCTGGACCACGACGCCGTGGACCTTGGTGTCGAATGCCGCGCTGGCGGTGCATCCGGACATCGTCTATGTCGAACTCCAGAAGAGCAGCGGCGCCGCGTTCACGATCATCCTCGCTGAATCGCGCGTTGCCGCCGTGCTCGGCGGCGATTGGGGCGACCGGTGGACGAACGTGCGCACGCTGCGCGGGGCAACGCTGGTCGGGATGCGCTACGTCCGCCCGCTCGATTGGGTCGCGTATCCAGAGGGCACGAATTCGGAGATCATCGTCGGTGAGACATTCGTCTCTGCCGACGACGGCACGGGGGTCGTGCACATGGCGCCGGCGTTTGGCGCGGATGACTACGGTGCCGGGCAACGGCACAATCTGGCCTTCATTCAGCCGGTCGATGCGCGCGGGCGCTTCCCGGAGTCGATGCCCGTCATCGGTGGCCGCTTCATCAAGGATGCGGATCCGCTCATCATCGATGAACTCAAGCGCCGCGACGTGCTCTGGAAGGACGGGCGATTTGTGCACTCGTACCCGCACTGCTGGCGCTGCGGCACACCGCTGCTTTACTACGCGCGTGGCTCCTGGTTCGTGAAGACGACGGCGATCAAGGACGAGATGATCGCGCGGAACGCGCAGGTGCAATGGCAGCCGCCTGAAATCGGCGCCGGTCGGTTCGGGCAGTGGCTGGAGAATAATGTCGATTGGGCCGTCTCCCGCGACCGCTACTGGGGCACACCGCTGCCGGTGTGGGTCAACGACACTGATCCGACCGAGATCGAGGTGATCGGAGGCTACGCGCAACTGGCCGAACGCGTCGGTCGACCGCTGCCCGACGACTTCGATCCGCACAAGCCGTTCATCGACGCCTATTCCTGGCCGGCGGCGAGCGGCACTGGCACCATGCGCCGCGTGCCGGAAGTCATCGACACCTGGTTCGATTCCGGGAGCATGCCGTTTGCGCAGTGGCATTATCCGTTCGAGAATGCCGATGTGGTCCGCCAGCATTTTCCGGCGGACTACATCGCGGAAGGGGTCGATCAGACGCGCGGCTGGTTCTACTCGCTGCTCGCGATCTCGGCCGCGCTGGGTGATGCGTTGCCGAACAACGCTGCCGGCAGTGCGGCACCCTATCGGCACGTGCTCGTGAATGATCTCGTCCTCGATGCGGCCGGACAGAAGATGTCGAAGAGCAAGGGCAATGCGGTCGATCCATGGCGCGTCATTGCGACTCACGGTGTCGATGCGGTGCGGCTCTTTCTGATCAGCACCAGCCAGGTCTGGATTCCGCGGCGCTTCGACGAAGACGTGTTGCGTCAGACGGCCGGACGGTTCCTGCTCACGCTGCGCAACATCTACAGCGGGATCTTCGCGCGGTATGCGAACTTCGGGTGGTCACCCAGTGAGCGTGATCCGGCGGTCGCGCTTCGACCAGCACTCGATCGATGGGTGCTCTCGCGCCTCGCGACCGTGGAGGCTGAGGCCGACCGTTTGCTCGAGGCGTATGAGCCGACGCTCGCGGCGCGTGCGATCATGGACTTCGTCGATGAGGACGTCTCCAACTGGTACGTGCGCCTGAGTCGCGCCCGTTTCTGGGACGGCGACACCGACGCCGTCGACACCCGCGCCGCGTTCGCCACGCTGCATGAGGTGCTGGCTGTCGTCTGCCGGCTCCTGGCCCCCTTTGCGCCGTTCCTGACGGATTGGATCCATCGCCAGCTCGTTGGCGCGTCGGTCCACACCGCCGCCTACGTCCGGCTGACCGCTGCCGCGCGCGACGAGTCCATTGAACGGGACATGGCCGCCGTCCGCACCTTGTGCCGGTTGGGCCGTGCGGCGCGAGAGGAGGCCGGCCTCAAAGTCAGGCAGCCACTCGGGCGCATGATCTGCGTGGTGCCACAGGATGAGGTCATGGGGGTTGAGGCGCTCGCGGAGCTCATCCGAACCGAGTTGAACATCAGGACGGTCCTGTTCGCCGGATCGGCAGACGACCTCGTCCGGGTGAGCGCGAAGGGCAATTTCCGTGCGTTGGGAAAACGCTTCGGGAAGGCGACCCCGGCCGCCGCGGCAGCCGTCGAGGCGCTTCCGTCTGCCGTCCTTCAGTCCTTCGAACGTGGCGACCGCGTCACGATTCTGGTCGATGGAATCGACTACGCCCTCGAGCCCAACGACGTCGTCCTGACACGGTCGGCGGTCGGCGAACTCGTCGTCGCTGGTGATGGCGTGTATGTTGCCGCGATCGATCCGGAACTCACCGATGCCCTGCGGTCGGAAGGAATCGCCCGTGAGCTGGTCAGCCGCATTCAGCGGTTGCGCAAGGACGCCGGTTTCGCGGTGAGCGACCGGATTCATCTGGTCGTCGGCGGTGTACAGGCGGTGCGGGACTCGGCACGTGGGCACCACCCGTGGATAGCGGGCGAGGTATTGGCGTCTGTTTTTGAAGTGTCGGACAGCGAGGCGGCGCCCCTTGGGGGCATTGCCGTCGACCTCGACGATATCGCTGCGTGGATCACCCTGGACCGGGACGAGACGAAATGAGCTCTTCAGCCAGCGCACCGAAGCCCACCGTGAAGGGCTTCAGCAAGAAGGATGTCACGTATTTTGAGAAGCGGCTGCTCGAGGAGCGTAAGCGCGTCCTGAAGGAGCTCGGACACCATGGAAATCGGTTCGGAGCCGAAGGTGATGGCGACCTGAGCGCCTATTCCTTTCACATGGCGGATCAGGGCACGGATGCGATGGAACGCGAAAAGGCCTTCCTGTTCGCAAGTCAGGAAGGGCGTTTCCTGTTCCATCTCGATCAGGCGCTGCGCCGACTCTATCGTTCGCCGGACAAGTTCGGACTCTGTCACGAGTGCGGCAGCCCGATTGCGTTCGAGCGCCTCGATGCGCTCCCTCATGCACGGTATTGCATCAACTGCAAACAGAAAGAGGAAGATGGAAAGAAGTAGTCGAAACGCCCGGTTGTTCTGGCCGGTCGCAGTTGCGTTCCTCGCCACCGATGTCGCCACGAAGTGGTGGGCAGTCGAGACGCTCGCTCCGGTGCATACGCGGCACCAGGTGTTCGGTGACTGGCTCACGTTCACACTGCTGTACAATCCCGGAGCGGCGTTCGGCCTCCATCTCGGGGAATGGTCCCGGTGGATCTTCACCGCGCTCACGGTGGGCGCTGTCGTCATCCTGACCCGGATGTATCAGGCGACGGCCGAGGGAGAGCGCCTCAAGCTGACGTCCCTCGGCATGATCCTCGGCGGTGCGTGCGGCAACCTGATCGATCGGCTCCGGTCGGGGCAGGGCGTTGTCGATTTCATCGATGTCGGTATCGGCGATATGCGCTGGCCGACGTTCAATGTGGCCGACATCGGAGTCAGCTGTGGGGCGGTATTACTGGCGCTGGTGCTCTGGCGTGAGGATCGGCTCGCTGCGCAAACAGAGACGTCGAGCGCGAGCGATACGTCGTCGGCGCGTTGAGCGCAGTCATCATGAGTTCTCGTGAAGTCGCTCGCTCGCTGACTCTCCAAGCCCTCGGCGATGGTCAACGCCTCGATCTGATCGTCGCCGCTGCCGCCGATCTGTCGCGCACGCAGGCAGCCACGCTGATCGCCACCGGTATGGTGCTGGTCGAGTCGAAACCGCAGAAGGCGGGGTATCGGCCCACAGTTTCCCAGCAGATTACCGTCACTATCCCAGCACCACGCGGGGTCGAGGTCATCGGTGAAGTCTTGCCCCTGACGATCGTTTTCGAAGATGAACATCTGCTCGTTGTGGACAAGGCGGCCGGCATGGTCGTGCATCCGGCGCCAGGCAACTGGTCTGGAACGCTGGTGCATGCGCTCGTCGGTCGCGGCGGTGACCTGTCATCCGAGGCAGGTGACGAGCGCGCGGGCATCGTGCATCGGCTCGACAAGGAAACCTCCGGGCTGCTCATCGTGGCGAAGACGGATCGGGCGCATCGCCTGCTGTCTGCTGCACTCGCCGCGCGACGTGTCAGTCGCCGGTATGCCGCGCTGACCTGGGGCCATCTGCGTGAAGACCGCCGCACGATCGAAGGCAATATCGGGCGCGATCCGAACAACAGACATCGGATGGCACTCGTCCCGGCTGGCAAGCCGGCGCGTACGGACATCGATCGCCTGGCGCGATTCGACGGCGGCGACCTGCTCCGCTGTCGGCTCCATACCGGACGCACGCATCAGATCCGCGTCCATCTCGCGTCGACGGGGCACCCGGTGATCGGCGACGACACCTACGGCGGTGGCGGTGGACGTCGCGTGACGGGGCTCCCGCCCGGGCGTCATGCGTTGCATGCCGCCGCGCTCCGGCTGCAGCACCCGATCACCGCCGAGTGGCTCGCGTTCCGGGCAGGGCTGCCGGCAGATCTCGAGGTGGCGCTGCGGGCCATCGCCGGTTCCCACCAGCCACCGGCCGATGTGAACCTCCTCGACCACTACGGCTTCTACGCCTTCGACGACGATGATCAACGCGCCCCCGCCAGCCAGCCAGGAACCGACTGACGCGTCGATGATTCGGGCCACGGGGCCACGCGTCATGCTGCTGCAAGGGGGAGGCACCACCGTTGCGATGCTGGCAGCCTCCGCGCGGGAGGTGCTCGCACGGATGCCCGCCATTCGGTTGCCCGCTGCGCCTGAGTTCGTCTGCGGTGTAGTCAATGTGCGGGGCACCCTGGTCCCGCTCGTCGATCTCGGACGCCTCCTGGACCACGGGCCCTCCACCCCTTCTGGCTGGGTGGTCACCCTCGAGCTGGGAGGCCGGCGGTGCGCTCTGGCAGTGGACACACTGCCAGTGTTGCGCGACGCCGAAGCGCCTCCGGGCGCGCGTCCGGCCGGCAGCGCGCTCCTTCGCTCCGAGGTGCGTGTGGCCGGAACCACGCTGCCGCTGCTCGATGTGGCTGCGATGGCCGACGATCTCCTGCTTCAATAACGCTACGCGATGCCGCGTGGCGTCCCCCAAAGGATCCCCACATGAGTCATCGCGTTCTGGTCTGTGACGACGCCCTCTTCATGCGCACGCTCGTCGGCGACATTCTGCAGCAGGCGGGATTCTCCATCTGCGGCCAGGCCGAGACCGGGGCGCAAGCCGTCGCGCAGTACAAGGCGCTGAAGCCGGATCTCGTCACGATGGACATCGTGATGCCGGACATGGGCGGAATCGACGCCGTCAGGGAGATCACGACGTGGGATCCCACCGCCAAGGTCGTGATGTGCAGCGCGATGGGGCAGCAGGCACTCGTGAACGAAGCGTTGCAGGCGGGCGCGTCGGATTTTGTCGTCAAGCCGTTTCAGCCGAACCGCGTGATTGAAGCGGTGCAGCGCGTCCTGGGCTGAGTCGCCCTCGGCGACGATCGAACCGGATTGCGCACAGATGGAATCGCATCGTCTCCTGACGCTGTTCCTCTCCGAGGCACGCGACCTCCTCGACCAGGTGGACGCCGAGCTGCTGGTCCTCGAGCGGACCCCCGACTCGCGTGCTGCCATCGACGCGGTGTTCCGCGCGTTCCATTCACTGAAGGGGATGAGTGCCACGGTGGCACTCACGGACACCGCCTCGGCCCTCCACGCCGGGGAGTCGGTGCTCGAGAGCGCACGCGCGGAGGGGCAGCTGCCTGCCTCGCATGTCGCCGCGTTGCTGGTGCTCGTTGACGGCGTGCGACGCGCGCTCGATGCCGCCGAGCGGGGCGATGTGCCGCCGCCGGCGCTGTGCAGTGCCGCAGCCGCGATCGAGGCCCTCCGCGTGCGTGCCCCGGAAGCACGCGGCCGGTCACGTGCTCGCCAGCGATCAGCACGCGTCGTCACGCGCGCCACTGCGGTGGACGGTGCGCGCTGGCGCGTCGACGTCCACATCGCCGACGATGCCGCCATCCCGCTCGCCCGCAGCACCGTGGTCCTGCGAAAACTGCACGCCCTCGCACCCGTACTTGGGGTTGCTCCGGACGACGAGACGCGCGCGGAGGACGCATGGGATCGACATCTGACCGTGTGGCTGGGTGATGATGGCAGCGCGATGATGCTCGACGCGACCACGATCGCGCATGCGGCCAGCAGTGCGGGAGAAATCAGGGAATGCCACGTCACTCGCGAAGTCCGCGGTGCCGTCGGCGCCCGCGAGCCGGGCGTGACACAAACCGTCCGGATTCCCGTCGAACGTCTCGACGAACTGCTCGACGTCGTTGGTGAGCTGGTGTTGGCGCGGGATCGCCTGCAGCAGCATCTGCGCCCCACGGCTGATGACGCGGGGAGGCAGGCACTCGACGAGGCCTCGAAGCTCATTGCGCAGCTGCGCGATGCGATTCTACGCAGCCGCATGGTGCCATTGGCGCAGGTGTTCGACCGGTTCCCGCGTCATGTGCGCGATACCGCCCACGCATTGGGGAAGGATATCGATCTGGTGCTCGAGGGGCGCGAGCTGGAGGTGGATCGCTCGCTCCTCGACGAATTGAGCGATCCCCTCCTGCATCTGCTGCGCAACGCGATCGATCACGGTCTCGAACGACCCGCCGAGCGCCGCGCGGCGGGGAAGCCGGAGCGCGGTCGGCTGGTCGTTCGCGCCATTCGTGATGGGGCGATGGTCGCGGTCACGATCGCCGATGATGGGCGCGGCGTCGACCGTGCCAAGGTGGCCGCTTCGGCACGCGCGCAGGGCGTCGCCGACGCGGAATCGCTCGCCGATGACGATCACGGGCTGCTGCACCTGCTGGCGCGACCAGGGCTCAGCACGGCGACCACGGTCACGGCGCTGTCCGGTCGGGGCGTCGGCGTCGACGCTGTCCAGAATCGTGTGCAGTCCCTCGGCGGCCGCCTCGAACTGGCGACCGCCGTCGACACCGGCACCGTGATCACGATGCGCCTTCCGTTGAGCATCGCCATGCTGCGCACGTTACTGGTTCGCGTCGCGGATGAGACGTACGCCGTGCCCCTGACGCACGTACATGGCACCCACCTGCTGAACGCCATTCCCAGGGCGGGATCCGCGTCCATTGTTCTCGCCGGCGAGCGGCTGCGGCTGGTCAGTCTGCGGACGCACCTTGGCCTTGCCGCGAGCGATGACGTTTCCGGGCATCTGGTCGTCATCGACTGTGCCGGCGAGCGGGTCGCCTTGCAGGTGGACGCCTGTCTTTCCCAGCACGAAATCGTCGTCAAACCGCTCCAGCGCGTGCGCGGTTCGGCGTCGAAGTTCAGTGGGGGCACGATCCTTCCCGACGGACTCCCGTCGCTCATTCTGGACATCAACACGCTCTCATGATGCTGGTGACCCGCGACGTTCGCAGTCTGAAGCCGGACCAGCTCGATGCGTTGCGCGAGGTGGCCAACATCGGCGCCGGGCACGCCGCCACCGCACTGTCGACCATGACGGGCCAGGCGATCATGATCAACGTGCCAACGATCACGATTGCGAGACTCGATGAAGTGCCGGGGCATGTGGTCGCCAATCCGGAAGAGGCGGTCGCGGTGGTGCTCCTGCAGATGCTTGGCGATCTGACCGGTCGCTCGCTGCTCGTCTTCCCCGAACAGACGGCGTGTCGGCTGGCGGAGTTGATGCTGAAGCGACCGCGGGGCTCATCGCCCTCCATCACCGCGCTGGAGGAGAGCGCCCTGAAGGAGTGCGGGAATATCCTGAGTGGTGCGTATCTCAACGCGCTGGCCGACTTCATGCACCTGCTGCTGCTGCCGTCGCCACCGTTGCTTGCCGTCGACATGGCCAGCGCGGTGCTTGGCTCTGCGTTCCTGCAGTTCGGCGACGGGCGTGATGTGGTGTTCTGCGTCGAGAACGAGTTTCAGATGCGCGACGATGGGCAGGCGCTTCGCGGCTACTTCCTGCTGTTGCCTGACAACGGATCCCTGCAGACGATTCTGCGGGCGATCAATCTGGCCTGATCGCAACCGGTGGCGTCGTGACACTGTCGGCAACCCCGCAGTCCGTTCCCGTGCTGTCGATTCGTGAGACGGATCGGCTGCGGAGGATTGCGAGCCGGGTTCCCCGCACGAATGCCGGCGCACAGAACAACTGTGGCGTCATGCTCGCCCGGCGCGGCCTCGCACACGATGCGGCGGCCTGCTTCGAGCACGCGCTCGACGTCGACGCACGGATGACGCTCGCGGCGCAGAATCTGCAGCAACTTGCGGCACGCAGCGCCGTCGACGCGGAACGCGTGAAGCTGCTGGTCGACACGCTCCGTCAGCATCCGTACGATGCGTCGACGGCGCTGGCGCTCGGCAAGTGGCATGCTCGCCTCGGGCGTCCGACCGATGCCGCGGTAGTGCTTGGCGAACTGCTCGATCATTCGCCGGATGACCTGACCGCGCTGCGGGAAATCGCGCTGGTGGAGCAATCCCTCGGCTATCCCGAGCGCGCCTCGGCCTGGCTCGAGCGGGCGCTGGCGCTCGCGCCGAATGACGTCTCGCTGCACGCGCTCTCGGGCGAAATACTGTATCGCCGCGGGAAGCCCGAGGCCGCACGTCGGGCACTCGAGCGTGCCCTCGAGATCGACGAGTCTGCCGCCTGGCCCCAGCATCTGCTGGCATTCGTGCTTGGCGACATGGGGCAGCTCGAGGACGCGCAAGCGGCCGCCCAGCGTGCGCTGCAGCTCGATCCGAACCTGGCACGCGTCGACATGAACCTCACGCTCGACGCGCGCCCGCTGAAACCCACGCCGCGCGCCGCCAGCGAGCGCGATGGACGAGCGCACCTCAATCTCGGGCTCGCGTACCGCAACACCGGATACATCGAGCAGGCGCTGACCGAATTCGAGACGGCACTCAATCGCGGGGAACCGGCAGACCAAGTGTACACGGCCGTCGCCGAGACGAGACTCATGCGTGAGGAATGGGCGCTGGCGGCGGCGGCATACGCGGCGGCCGCGTCGTCGCTGCCAGGCGTCAGCGCACCACTGGTGGCGCGCGCCGCAGTCCTCGTGCGCAGTGGCGACCTGGCGGACGCGCGCACGTCGCTCGAGGCGGCGCTGTCGTGCGACGGGGAGGTGGGGAGCGCGTATCTGGTGCTCGGCGTGCTCGAGTCGCTCGACCACCGGCCGGCCGAAGCGCTCGGCGCGTTCCAGCGTGTCCGCGCATCGTCGCGCGTTGAGCTCGCGGCGCGATTGAACGCGGCCTGGGTGATGCGGCAGCTCGGTCGCCACGCCGAATGCCTGGAAGGGTTCCGGCGTGCCACCGAGGCGGATCCGCACAACGCGCGCGCCTGGATCGGGGTCGGAGTCGCCTTCAGCGACCTGCGACGGCTGCACGAGGCCTGCAGCGCCTTCGAGCGGGCCGCCGCGCTGGCGCCGGAGTCTGCCGACGCGGCCTATCATCTGGCGTTCACGCTCAGTCAGTTGGGACGCTATCAGGACGGGGTGCGCGCGATGAAACGGGCCATGAGTTTTGCCGGCGACTTCGCACCATTCCGTTTCATGCTGGCGCTCGAGCCGGAACTGCCGGACTTCGTGCTCGAGGTCGTGGCCAATGACGCGATCAATGGTGATGCGATGGCGCTGATGATGCTGAGCGGCGCGCCGCGCGCTATGGTCACCTCGGAGCAGAGCGTTGTGCTCACGGCACAGACCCCGGCGCATCCGATGCGCGTGGCGCTGCCAACGCGCGCCGACGGCGAGAAGAAGCGAACACCGCTCGGCGCCTGGGTCGCGCTCCGGCGCGGGGGAACGCCCGTGTCACCGCTTGGTGTGCAATCGCGCCCGTCGCGGCGGACGCCGGTGATTCCGTTTGTTCGAGTCACTGGTGCCACGCGACCGGTGGGTGGCCACGTGCTGCGCGACCCCTCTCCGATGCGTGCTGTCCTTCCGGCGGCGCTCACTCCCGCGGTGATACGCAGCGCCGAAGGTGCACTGCGCACGGCGCTGGCGGGTGATCCGGATCTGGCGCAAGTGCGGGTTGGCCTCGCCGCACTGCTGCGCGAGGATGGACGGGTGCAGGAGGCGGAACAGGAACTGGTACACGCACTCGAGACGGTTCCCACGTTTCACGATGCGGCGCGGGCATTGGCGGAACTTCGCGTCGACATGGGCCGTCCGAGTGACGCGATGCAGGCGCTGGTTCGTCCACTCCGCGCCAATCCCCGCGACGCTGATCTGCTGGTCGCCCTGGCCGAAGCGCTGCTCGCGCTGGGTCGCGAAGAGCAGGCGCTGTCGGCGATCTCCCGCGCCGCGGCAGTCGCGCCCGATCACGCCGGCGTGCGCACGTTGCAAGGCTACATGGCGCTGCGCGCGGGTCGCGAAGCGGAAGCGCTGCAACACTGGCGCGTGGCCGCCGAACAGGCGGGCGATGAACGGTGGACCACACGCGCCAGCATCGCGCGTGCCGAGCACGACGAAGCGGCGATCCCGCAGACGCCCGTGACCATGGATACCGTGCGTCTGGTGACGGGCTGATGGCACTCGAAGGCGCACTGCGCGATCTCGGCCTCGCCGAGGTGATCCAGCTGCTCGCGGGAGGGCGCCGCACCGGGACGCTGCGGGTATCGGGCGGCGCCGGAGCGCGTGGCGCCATCCTCCGCTTCGTCGACGGCGCGATCACCGCCGCACGATGGGACGATGAGCCGGAGCCGTTGCTGAGCGCGCTCTTTCAGTCCGGCGTCATCGATGCCGACGACCGGGACGCTGCGGCGAAGTGGTCGAGCGCTCAGATGCCGCCCAGATCACTCGTCGACGGACTGGTCGAGACGGGCGTGATCACGGTGCGCACCCGCGACACCGTCGCGCGGCGACTGATCGATGATCTCTGCTTTGAGTTGACGACCTTTGCGGAGGGCACGTTCTCGTTCACCGATGGCGAGCCGGCTGCGACGCTGGAACCAACGACATCGCTGCATCTCTCGGGGGAAGAACTCTTTCTCGACGCCGCGCGTCGTCGCGACGAGTGGCCGGCCATCGAAACG
>CAYMQV010000023.1:0-33494 GCA_964392395.1 uncultured Gemmatimonadaceae bacterium | reverse complement strand
CGATTGGATGGTGACGTTGCCGGTGTTTGGACGCGGTTGTTTTGGACGTTGCGGTCGCCGCCGAGCCCTCACCATCACTCATTGTCTATTGCTCCGCCAGCAGGGTCTTCACCGCAGCGTCGATATCCTGGTATCGACCTTCGCCGTCGTGATGAAACCGGATCCTGCCCTTCTTGTCGACAATGTAGACCGATGGCCAGAAACGATTGTTGAACGAGCGCCAGATCGCAAAGTCGTTGTCCATCACCACCGGGAACAACACGCCGAGCTGCCTGACACGTCGTGCGACATTGGCCGGCACCTTCTCGCGATCGAACTCGGGGGTGTGTACGCCAATCGTGATCAGGCCGGCCTGCTTGTACCTCGCCGCCGTCTCCTTGATGTGCGGCAGCGCGTTCAGGCAGTTGTAGCAGCCGTAGGTCCAGATTTCGATCATCGTCACGTGCCCGATCAACTCGGCCCGTGTGACGCCTGGGCTGTTGATCCACTGCGTGCCACCGGTCAACGCCGGCAGATCGCCGAGGATCGGCAGCGTGACTGGGGATGTTGCTTCGGCGCGGGCCATCTGCGCCGGCCGAAGACGGTTGACCAGCACCAGCGCCAGCGGCAGGGCAATGAGCGAAGCAAGGACGACAGTTCGGCGACGCATCTCAATTCTCCGGTCAGTGTTCAGTCGGAGGGTGTATCTGCCACCCGCCGAACCAGTTCCCGGGCGTCCCGGCTCACCTGAACGGATGCAAAATGCCCCACCGGCAGCCTTCGCCGGTGGGGCATGTACTTCGGAGCGGCGTGTGCAAAGAAATCAGAGCGCCGCCAACTCCCGCTCGATCACTCGTTCCACCTCGCTCTGCGGCACCAGCGCCACCTTGAGGACTTCCTCCAGCGTCTGAACCGGATAGAAGGTCAGGGTGTCACGCACCTCGTCCGGTACATCCTCGAGATCCGCCTCGTTCGCCTTCGGGATGATTACGTGCTTGATGCCGGCCCGATGCGCCCCGAGCACCTTTTCCTTGATCCCACCGATCGGCAGCACCCGGCCCCGCAGCGTGATCTCCCCCGTCATGGAGACATCGCGCCGCACCGGTCGGCCACTCATTTCGCTCACCAACGCAGTCGCGATCGCGATTCCTGCGCTTGGCCCATCCTTCGGAATCGCCCCGGCGGGGACATGGATGTGGGCTTCAACCGCGCCGAGTCGGTTGGCTGGAATACCGAGCGACGCGGCGTTGTTCGTCGCATAGGTGAACGCGGCGCGGGCGCTTTCCTTCATCACGTCACCGAGCTGGCCAGTGAGGATCAACGACACCGGCCCGCTCACCCCCAGACCGTCGGTCATCGTTTCGACCGACGTCTCGGCCACCCCCATTCGCGGCACTGACTTCGTTCCTGGTCGGCGCACCGAGGCCTCGACGAACATGATGTCGCCGCCCATCGGGGTGTAATACATGCCGTTTGCGATCCCCACCGAGTCAGTCTCTGCGATTTTCTCAGGGTGTACGCGCGGTCGACCCAGCAGCCCACGGACGTCGGCGCTGTCGAGCACATTCGGCACACTGGCGGCATCGTCGCCACCAGCCGCCAGCTTGCGCGCGACCTTGCGCGCCACGGCGCCGATCTGGCGCTCCAGCTGACGCACACCCGCTTCGCGCGTGTACTGGCTGACGACGGTCATCACCGCGTCGGGGGTCAGCGTGATGCCCGCGTGCTTCAGCCCTGATTCGTCGAACTGGCGTGGCACCAGATACTGCGTGGCGATCCCCGCCTTCTCCTTCTCGGTATACCCGCTGAACTCCACCACTTCCATGCGGTCCAGCAGTGGTCCGGGGATGTTCTGGATGAAGTTCGACGTGGCGATGAACAGCACTTCGCTGAGGTCGAACGGCACGCCCAGATAGTGATCCGTGAAGCTGTTGTTCTGCGCCGGATCAAGGACCTCGAGCAGCCCGCTGGCCGGATCGCCCTGGAAGCCGCTGCCCAGCTTGTCCACTTCGTCCAGCAGAAAGACCGGATTTTTGGTGCCGGCTGCCTTCATCCCATTGATGATGCGACCGGGCATCGCGCCGACGTAGGTGCGACGGTGTCCGCGGATATCGGCCTCATCACGTACGCCGCCGAGGGCGATGCGCACGTACTCGCGGCCGAGCGCTCGCGCGATGGACTTGGCGATGGAGGTCTTGCCCACACCCGGCGGGCCGTTGAAGAGCAGAATCGGGCCGCGCGCCATGGCGCGCGCCTTCGCTTCTTTCCCGTCGGTAATCGGCTTCTCCAGCGCCGGCACCGCCTCATCGTCGGCCACCAGCTTCGCCGCCGGCAGCTCACCCGTCTGGTGCAGTTCTGCCTCGAGCTGCTTCGCGCGCAACTGACGCACCGCCAGGAATTCGAGGATGCGATCCTTCACGTCTCCGAGCCCGTAGTGATCGTCTTCGAGGACGGTGACGGCGTGGTTGAGATCGAGTTGGTCATCGCTCCGCGTGTTCCACGGCAGCTCGGCGATCGACTCGAGGTAGGTCCGAATGACCTGCGCTTCCATGCTTTCGCGACCGGCGCGCTCGAGGCGCCCCAGTTCCCGGTCGACTTCCTTCTGGGCGTCCTTCGGCAGTTCCAGCTTCGACAGCTTCTCGCGCAACGCCTCGACCTCCTTGCTCGAATCGTCGTCGCCGAGCTCCTTCTGGATCGCTTTCAGCTGCTCGCGAAGAAACATTTCGCGCTGGCGATCACCGAGCTCTTCCTGCACCTGGTTCTTGATGTCTTCCTGGGCGGAGAGCATGCCGATCTGGCGCTGCACATGCACCAGGACGCGACGGATTCGCTCTTCGACGCTGAGCGTTTCGAGGAGTGCCTGCTTCTGCGGGACATCGACATCGAGGTAGCCGGCGACGAGGTCGGCGAAGCGGCCGGGCTCCGTGACACTATCGAGCACCTGGTGCACCGCTTCTTCCGGCAGACCGCGCTTTTCGCCGAGTTCTGTGGCGCGCTCGCGGGTTTCCCGGTGGAGCGCCTCGAACGCCGGGTCCTTGGCGTCGATCGGCTCCATGTCGGCCGTGGGTACGATGATCGCCGACAGGAATCCATCGGTTTTCACGAATTGGAGCGCGGTGGCCCGGGTTTCACCCTGGAGCAGGAGCTGCACGCCACCAAGCCCTCGCTGGATCTGTCCGATCCGGGCGATCACGCCTGTGGTGTAGAGTACGTCGCCCGACGGCTCGTCCGAGTTGTCTCGCTGAGCGACGGCGAAGACGAGCCGGTCGCCCTTCAGCGCCGTCTCGATGGCCCGCAGCGTCCCAGGCCGACCGGCGGCAATGGGTGCAGTAAGGCCGGGGAAGATCACCTGCCCACGCAGGGGCAGGACTGGCAGGGTCTGACGTTCGGCCATGGTTGGCATTCTCTGAAGCTGGGGCCACGTGGCAACGCCACCCCGACACAGTACGGGCACGCCTGCAGAACTCTGCCAGACCGGCACTCTTGCCAGAGCCCCCGATCCACGATGAAGCCTAACGCGCGCCACCTGTCCACCACACTCGCAAGGGCTGGGCACAGCCCTGAATGCCAAGACGGCACCGCCGCCTAAACTTTTCCGGCCTGACTGGCGTATAGGGTGCCATCTGGTCAGGCTTGGCCACTTGGCTGACGCTGCTCGCCGCACACCGTATCGTGTGTCGCTCGGCACGAGTCCGCTGATTGCCGAACCCGACCACGCCTCCTTCAGGTGGTTCCGGGATGCTATTCTACGCTGATCGTACTTCTGTCCCTTTTCGCCGGCCCCACGTGCCTGATCCGGTAGATGCCACCGCCGACACTGAACTGTTGGCGCGAGTCGAGCGCGCCCTCGCCCCGCAATACGAGGTGGAGGGAGAGCTCGGTCGCGGCGGTATGGGGATCGTCTATCGCGCGCGTGACACGAGGCTGAAGCGGACCGTGGCGGTCAAGCTGCTGCCGCCCGAACTGGCGTACCGGACCGAGATCAAGTCGCGCTTCCTGCGGGAAGCCGAGATGGCTGCGCAATTGTCACATCCGAACATCGTTCCGATCTATTCGGTCGATGAGAAGGATGGGCTGGTGTATTTCATCATGGCGTGTGTCGATGGCGACAACCTCGCCAAGCAGATGGCCGCGCGCGGGCCGCTGCCGATCGACGAGGTCCGCCGCATCCTGCGGGAAGTCTCCGGCGCGCTCGCCTTTGCGCATGCGCGCAAGTTCATCCATCGGGACATCAAGCCGGACAACATCCTGATCGACAAGGATGATGGTCGCGCGATCGTGACGGACTTCGGTATCGCGCGGGCGGTGCAGGATGGCGCGGAGACGCGATTGACGGCGACCGGCATAGCCATCGGAACGCCAGCTTACATGAGTCCCGAGCAGGCCGCCGGCGATCGCGAAACCGATGGCCGCGCCGATCTGTATGCGTTGGGCACGCTGGGGTATCAGATGCTGGCCGGCCGTCTGCCCTTCGAGGCGAACAGCACACCGGCGCTGCTCGTGAAGCAGTTGTCGGAAAAGCCGCTGTCGATCGTCGAGCGCCGTCCGGATACACCACCGGATCTGGCTGGCATCATCATGCGGTTGCTGGAGAAGGAGCCATCCGCGCGCTTTGCCACGGCCGACGAGTTGTCGGCCGCATTGGATGGCCGGATTTCCTCCGGGTACAAGGCGCCGCAGCGTACGCCGCCGCCGCTGGTGGGCCAGTCGTCGTCACAGCCGTCGTGGGCCTACGGCGCCCCCAACGCGGGCCTTGCACCGTCGCTCGCTGCTGCGTCGTTCACGGCAGCAACATCCGACGAAATGGCACGCTGGTATGCGCCGCAGGTGGTGAAGTTCCGGAAAGGGTTGGCGCCGTTCCTGACCTTCGCCGGTGTTGCCCTTGTCCTCAAGATCGTGAATGCCGTCGATCTCACGGTCGTGCCCGCATTCTGGTCGATTGGCATCGCGATGTCATACGCGAAACTGTGGCAGGCCGGCTTTGACTGGCGGGACGTGTTCAAGCAACCGCGTGAGACACTGCTGGCCGATGTGATGTCGGAAAAGGCGGAAGACTTTGCGGCACTCTGGGACCCGAACAAGCGCAACAACGTGCGTGAACGCGCGCGGCTGCGCCGGCAGGCCGGGAACAGTGGCTCGCTCTTTTCCGCCAATGACCGATTCGTGTCGGATGGTGGTGCATTGCCGGCAGGTGTCACACCGGGGTCGCCCGCTGCGGAGCAGATGCGCTTCGGCAACTGGTATGATGCCGTGCGCGATGGCATCGGTGATCGGGCCGAGATTCAGCGGATGTTCCAGGCCTTGCCGAAGGCCGAAAGGAATATCGCGAGTGGCATTGCAGCAAATGCGGACGAACTGCTCGAGGCCGTGCGGTCGGAGGCAGCCTACCTGGCTGAGCTCGATCGGAATCCGGTGCAGGGACCGGACCTGACGCGATTCGAGAAGGAAATCGCGATGCTCGAGTCGCAGGCGAACCCGTTTGAGGCCGGGAGCGAGGAGCGCGTGCGTCGGCTGGCCAGGCTGAAGCGGGAGAGGCAGCAGGCGGAAGGTGAGTCCAGGCGCCGCCAGAAGTCGAGCGATCGGCTCGAAAAGGCGCGCGCAGCATTGCGGTCGATTCGTTACGATATCGTGAAGCTTCGCACGGGGTCGACATCGGGATCGACGGTCCACGTGACGCAGCTCGCCGAGCGCGCGCAGGAGCTGGCCCGTGACGTCGACGCGGTGCTTGCCGCCGTTGGCAGCGCGAAGTCACGCGCGCCGTCGGGCAAGCGCTGAGCACGGGGCACGGCGCCCCATGACGGCCCCCCTCCCGGCCAGCGCCGATCCGCTGCGCGAACGTCTCGCGGCAGCGATTGCGCCCGCGTATACGGTCGAAGGTGAGCTCGGACGCGGTGGCATGAGCGTCGTCTATCGCGCGCGCGATGTGCGGTTGCGTCGCGACGTGGCGATCAAGGTTCTGCCGCCGGAACTGGCCTTCGTCTCGAGTGTCCGGGAACGGTTCATGCGCGAAGCGCAGACCGCCGCTCAGTTGGCGCACCCGAACATCGTGCCGATTTACGGCGTCGAAGAGAAAGATGCGCTGGTCTGGATCGTGATGGCGTTGATCGAAGGCGAGACGCTGGGGACGCGGCTGACCCGCGACGGCAAACTCACGGCCCCAGAAGCGGAACGGATTCTCGGCAGCGTGGCCGACGCGCTCACGTATGCCCACGCACACGGCGTCATTCATCGGGACCTCAAGCCGGACAACATTCTGCTCGAGCGCGATACCCTCCGCGTGCTGGTGACCGACTTTGGTATTGCGCGTGCGGCCGAAGGTGACGGGCGGCTGACGTTGACGGGTGTAGCCTACATGAGTCCCGAGCAGGCGATGGGCGAAGCCGACGTCGATGGCCGATCGGATCTCTACTCGCTCGGCTGCGTCGGCTACCAGATGCTGGCCGGAGCGCCGCCGTTCTCCGCCGACAGTACACCGGCGTTGATGCTGAAGCAGGTGAGTGAACCCGTTCCCTCGCTGCGCGCGAAGACGTCCTCGGCGCCGACCGCGTTGGTGAACGCGATCGAACGAGCGCTGGCGAAAAAGCCGGCGGATCGGTGGTCGTCGCTGAAAGAATTTGGCGATGCGCTGCAGGGAAAGGCGAGCACGGTGAATCTCAGCCCACCCGTGATCGGCGTGCGCGCCATGTCGCTGCCGC
This sequence comes from uncultured Gemmatimonadaceae bacterium, assembly GCA_964392395.1. Taxonomy (GTDB): domain Bacteria; phylum Gemmatimonadota; class Gemmatimonadetes; order Gemmatimonadales; family Gemmatimonadaceae; genus JACMLX01. Next base: position 26,820 of record CAYMQV010000023.1, on the reverse strand, counting down.
CGTTTCGCGCCGCTGATGTCATGCCGCCGAGGCAGGCATTACCGGTACCTCCGCGCCCGCCGGTACCTCCGCGCCCGCCGGTGCCGCTGGCCGGCGCAAACGCGGTGCCGGCCTGGGTGTACGGCGTCAGCGCGAACTCCACCAGCATTGCACTGCAGGCCGAGAGTTTTCGCCGACAGTTCTTTCGCACGATGGGCACCCTCAGTTTCCTCGGCATCGTCAATGGCATCACGTCGCCACACTTCGCCTGGGTGGTCTTTCCGGCATTCGGCATGTTGATGGGGCTGAATGCGAAGTGGCGGCCATTGGGGGATGCGGGACTTGCGTTCCGCGAGGTCATCCGCAGCCGGCGCGCGGTGCGCGACGCGGGCGTGGAAGGCTCGGTGCCAGCGCAGCTGTTCAGCAACAGTCTGGCAGGTCGCGCGCGGCGGTTTGCCAGCCGGATCAAGGTGGCGGCAGCAGCAGCCGGGGTGTCGGCGATCGCGTTTCTCGTGGTGGCCATCACGAATGGCGGGCCGCCGCTGCTCGCGATCCCGGCGCTTGGCGGCGCCGGGATCGCGGTGCTCTCGCTCATCGGCGCGATGCGTGCCGCAAGTCCATTTCGTCGTCTCGGATTTCGCCGTCGGGATCTGCTGAACGGTACCTGGCGAGAGAGCGAGGCCGCGCGCAGTCCGGGTACGGCGTTTCGCCTGCGTGAGGAAGAGGTCTCGCAACTGGCGCCGCCTGACGTGGTGATGAGCGCACATGGGGAGCGCCTGCGGCTCGCAGTCGATGACCGCACGGCGATCCGTCTGCAGGTGGCGCGCCTCGGTGAGGGAGCGTCGTCGTTACTGCCTCGCGATCTGCTGCCAACGGCCGATGCGTTGGTCGCGCGCATCAGTGAGCTCGCGAGTGCATTGCACCAGCTGGATCGCGACCTTGGCGCCGGCGGCGATGGGTCCCTCAATTCGCGTATCGCCGAACTGCGTTCGCGTGGTGTGCCTGACTCCGATCACACGCTCAGTTTGCTGGTGGAGCAGCGCGCGTCGTTGTCCCAACTCGAAGGCGGACGTGTTACGCTGCGCGCGCAGTTGGAGAGCAAGTCGCTCATGCTGCAGAATCTGCGGCTGCAGGTGCTGAGACTTGGGTCGATGGGTCTCGAGACGACGCCTCAGGCCCGCGCACTGGCACAGGGCACGGAGCAGGCGCAGGCCGTCTCGAAGGATCTGGCGTACCTCCTCGAAGGTGCGCGCGAAGCCGAGCGTTTCTGATGTGGCTCCCTGCTGCGATCAGGGACGCGACACGCTGGCCGGACAGCGGGGCTGCCCGAGGCAGGCAGAATCCGGTGCAGCGATCTGTGCTAACGCTCTATCAGTTCGGCGATCACCTCGGCCAATCGCTCGGGTGATTCTTCGGGTAGGAAGTGTCGTCCCGAGGGCAGAAGTTCGAGCGTTGCTCCCAGGATCCCCTGTTGCAACCGTCGCGCGGTGTTCGCGGGCAGAAATGGATCGTGTGCGCCGTGAATGATGGCTGTCGGCGCGGGGATTGACCCAAGTCGCGCGCCGATTTCCACCGTGTCCGCGCTATCGAGCGCCTCGAGATGTGCCACGAGCAAGTCGCGACCCGCCGGCGAGGCGAAATTTCTGGTGTATCGCTCGATCGATCGGGCGCCCAGCTCCTGATCGACGAATCCTCTCGCCACTTCCGTCTTCAGGACACCCAGCAGCCAAGTGGCGGGAAGATGGCGCGTCAGTGGCAATGTGGCGCGCGCCATCTTGACCTCTCGCGATGGCCAGTCGTTGAATCCAACGCTGCTGATCAAGCAGAGATGCGACACACGGTGGGGGGCTCGGACCGCCACCGCCTGTGCGATGCCGCCACCGATATCGTGGCCAATCAGGCATCCCCGGTTGATTCCGAGGAGATCGAGCACGATCAGGAGGCGATCGGCATGCCCTTTTATGTCAAGCGCGAGATTCCCCGGTGGGTCGCTCCGTCCGTAGCCGAGGAGGTCGAGGACGACCACGCGCCGTCCTTGCGGCAGCAACGGCACCAGGTCCTGCCAGAGGTGCGAGGACGTAGGAAACCCGTGGATGAGCACGAGGGGCTCACCACCGCCTCGTGTTCCTGCGGCGTAGTAATACATACGCGCGCCGCCGATATCGAGAAATTCGCCGCGCACTACGGCCGAAACCCTGGTTGCATTGCATCAACGGTACGCCATGATCACCCTGAAGCAAACTGCGCTATAAAAGCACGCGTGGTCAATTTTTGGTGAATCACGACCGATTCCGCTCGATTCGCACGAAAAAGCCCACTGCGGGGCATGCCGTTGCGGCGATCCTGTGCTTAGCTTGAAGGTTGTTGTGGCGCAACGTGTTCCGTCCGCACCCCTCCTGTGACTGATCTCCCAGCTCTCGAAACTGGCCTCGCGGCCGTCCCGCTCGCCCCTGTGGCAGAGGCGCCAGTTGGTCCGCCGCCTCCGCCGCCCAAGCCCGTGCTTCCGGACATGCCCGATTCGACCGTGCGCGTCCCGGTGCGCTGGCTCATGCGGGAGGGCACGGGTGCAGTTCAATTCCGTGCAATAGTTGAGCTTGGCAAGCTGAAGTCAGCCGCTGAGGTCGAGCGAATCACACTGACGCAGGCGTCGGCGATCCGATGCTCGGTCACGATGAGCCTGGATGGGACGTGGGGCGACCGGCTCTTCCCTCTACCAGGCGCCGCGCCGCACACCGCGACCTTCTCAGCGTTCCGGCACCTGCTGGAGTGTGGATGGGACCGGGATTCTCCTGCACTGGCCGTTTCACGGCGATTTCTGTTTCGTTTGCTGGCCATGGATGAAGACCCCAGCATGCTTTACGAGCAGGCGCAGTCGGCCGGGCAGGGCAAGGAGCTGGCGAAGCGTCTGCGAGCCAACATTCGCGTGGAAGCAGCTGGGCTGCTGGCGCAAGCTGGCTACGAGCGAGATCCTCGGGTTCGCGGTGCCGCGATTCGCGCCACGCAGCGGGTGATGGATTACCTGCGCTCGCCGCTGGCGGCGAAGCCGTGGATTCGTGTGGGAAACAAGCAGGTTCTGGCGTCAGAAGCCGCGCCACCGACGATGAGTTTCCTTCGAATGGCGGCATTCATGCCAGAGCTCCGGACGGAATACCACATGGGTATGGAGCTCCTCGGCCGGCATCTCATGCAACCTGAGCCCCGCCAGGAGCCGGTCCAGCAGATCGAGGGCGTGCTGGTCTCGGTTCCGCATCTCGTGCTCGGAGATCGGTTGCCACACCGCAACGCACTCGAGGCTGATGTACCGGCTGCGCTGCATTGGCTCGAAGTCATGGTCAGGCTTGGTGTGTTCCGTCGTCACGAGCCGTGGATCAAGATGTTCGAGCGCTTTGTCGAGAGCGCGGATCGGTATGGAGTCTGGCATCCGATGAAGGGTGACGCGATGCCCGTCAGCACGGCCCCAGATCTGATCGGATGGTACCCGCTCGAGGATGTGTCGACAGAGGGGGAGCGGCGGTGGAGTGATGTCACGTTGCGTGTTTCCTTGATCGCCAAGCTGATTGGGCGCGATCTGAATCTGGTCTGAGCGTCAGACGTGCGATCGGCCAGCCGAGCGGTCCCGCTAGCCTCTGACGCGATGTACCCCGCGCGGGATGCGCGGTCTTCGGCGTCGTGGGTCACGTTGTCCGACGGCGAGCGTGTGCGTGTGGTCGAGACTGGAGATGCGACATCCCCACCCGTGCTCCTGCTGCACGGGTGGGGATGTTCAGCGTTCGCGTGGCGATATCTGGCAGCGCCTTTGGCAGATGCGGGCTGGCGCGCGATCGCAATTGACCTGCGCGGGCATGGGCTCTCTGACCGTCCGGACGACGCGACGAAGTATCGTCGTGCGGACATGGTCGACCATCTCGAGGCGACGATGGATGCGCTGGGCATTACCCGTGCTCCGATCGTGGCACATTCGATGGGTGGCGCGATGGCAATGGCGCTGGCAATACGAAATCCGGGGCGCGTGTCTCAGCTGGCGCTGTTTGGCCCGGTGGGCTTTGGCATCGTCGATCGCGCCGCCTGGTCTCAGCTGCTCCCACCATCGCTCACGGGCGCGCTGCTGCCGAGTCGGATTCCACGCTGGGCGGTGAAGTTTGCTCTTCGGCATTCGCGTGGAGAGGCAGGCGGCTTCGATGATCACGAGGTGGACGAATACTGGGCACCGACACAGTTCCCGTCGTTCCTGAACGCGATGCGACTGCTGCTGCACAGCTTCACCTGGGCGCCGTGGACACCGACCGAGTTGGCGGCCGTCACACAGCCGGTGCTGCTGATGTTCGGCGATCGTGATCCCGTCGTGCGTCCGCAATCGGTGGTCCCGACATTGGCGCGGAGCATGCGCGGCGCGGCATTGCATGTCGCACATGGGGCGGGGCACGTCGTGCCGGAAGAGCGGCCGGAATGGGCGCTGGAGCGTCTGTTGCCCTTCCTTCGGGGGTCGGCATCTCAGACCGTCTCAGCAGCTGAGTCCGCTGGCTGAGTTTCGCTGGCCGGGTATCCGTCGTCGTTCAGGCTGAGTACGTTCCATTTCGAACGGCTGCTCGCGCCTGAGCGGAACGTTCACCGGCGGCGCGCGTCCCTCTGACGCGCCACATCGCCGGCGTCCCACGCGAACAGCACTCGGTGCACCCGCGGTGGTCGCTCAGACGGTCCGCAACGCTTCCCGTTTCGGCCGAGAGCGGTAGCCGTGACGGCACCGGAGCCCGGGACCGTTGCAGACCGCTCCGCAGGTCGGCGCAAGCCGAACAGGCGACCTGGGGGCAACACACCCACTTTGTGACCACACGTAGCCGACGCCCCCGCACCGGAGGTCGCCCTCGCCCCGCTGGCGCAGGACCGACCACCGTCAGTGAGGCCGAACATAACCTCGAGCCGGACGCTGTTGAAGCCACACCCGAGACGATCGCGGCGCAGCTTGCCGCAGATGAAGCGCGTGTCACCTTCGCCCAGCTCGAGCTCGATCCCCGATTGCTCGCCTCGGTAATCGCGGCCGGGTACGAGTATCCGACGCCAATCCAGCGCGAAGCGATTCCGCTTGCCCTGCGCGGCTCCGACATCATCGGGCTGGCGCAGACGGGTACCGGCAAGACGGCGGCTTTCACGCTGCCGCTGATCAGCCGGCTGCTCGACGGTCCGAAGCGCACCCGCGCATTGGTGCTGACGCCGACGCGCGAACTTGCGCTGCAGGTCGAAGAAAGCGTGCGCAAGTACGCGCGTGGCACCGGCATCGAAGTCGCGCCGATCTTCGGCGGCGTGCCGTACGAGCCGCAGGAAACTGCGCTGCGTCGCGGTGTTGACATCGTCGTCGCCACGCCAGGACGGCTGCTCGATCATCTCGAGAAGCAGAACATGGTTCCCGATGATCTCGAAGTGCTGGTGCTGGATGAGGCCGACCGGATGCTCGACATGGGCTTTGCCCCGCAGATCAACCGCGTGGTCGAGCAGATTCCCAAGTACCGGCAGACGTTGTTGTTCAGCGCGACGATGCCACCCGAAGTCGAGGCGCTGGCGCGCAAGTATCTGCGTCGTCCGATCGTGGTGCAGGTGGGACGCCGGTCGAGTGCGGCGGTGACGGTCGCGCATGCCGTGTATCCGGTGCCGGCGGAGAAGAAGGTGGATCTGCTGGTGCACCTGCTGCAGCAGCCGAAGATGGACTCGGTGCTGGTTTTCACACGCACGAAGCATGGCGCCGACAAGGTCGTGCGCAATCTCGAGAAGAACAGGATTGCCTCGACTGCCATGCACGCCGACAAGACGCAGGCGCAGCGCATCAAGGCACTCGAGGGGTTCCGAGACGGCAGCATTCGTGTGCTGGTTGCAACGGACATTGCGCAACGTGGACTGGACATCAACGGAATTTCCCACGTCATCAACTACGACGTGCCGCAGCAGGCGGAAGACTACGTGCATCGAATCGGTCGCACCGGACGCGCTGCCGCTTCGGGTGACGCGGTGACATTCATGGCGCCCGACGAGATTGCGATGGTGCGTACGATCGAGCGGGTGATCGGGCAGCAGATCCCGAGGGTGTCGGTGCCTGGTTTCGACTTTGGCACGGGGTGAGGGCCGGTTCGAAAGTTTTGATGGCTGAGAGGGAGCGTCTCGAGGGGCTCGGCGAGTAGCTCCCGGGGGCAGTCACTGCTGCGGGCGTGGACTGTGACAGCGACGGCGACGGCGACGGCGACGGCGACGGCAACAGCGACGGCAACACCAACACCAACAGCAACACCAACACCAACACCAACGGCAACTAACTGCCTCGCACAGAGACGCAGAGGCGCAGCGCCACAGAGAAGGGCAACGGCTCTGGGAACTGGGCTCGCTGCTCGGTCAGAATGATCTCGGACTCGTCAATTTGTTCTCTTTGGCTCTGTGTCTCTGTGTGATCCACGCAGTTGGTTTGGTCCGCGAGCGGAGCCGGCCTCGCGCGATCGGCGACACTTCGTGACCCGACTCACGATCGGCGAACGCGACCGAGACGGGACACCGCGAGCGCGGCAGACGTACTCCCGCGTGTGAACGTGATGGTCGCGGTGGCGGCGCCCCAGCCGATGCCGGTCGGGCCCCACGCGATCGAGTCGCGTGTGGTCCGGAGCTGAACGCCGTAGTCATCGAGTCGCAGCGTGCGCAACGTATCGATGCCGTGCAACACGGAGATGATATTCCGGCGGCTGTCGATTCGTACCGCGGTGCGCCGAGAGGCGGTGATCGCGATGGTTCGCGCGTCGTGAAGGGTGCGTGAGGCGTCGGTCGCGGCGAGGCGGACCGCGAGGCGGTCGCGCATGCCGACCAGCGCTCGCACCGACACGACAGACAGTATGGCAGTGATTGCCAGCACGATCAGCAGTTCCATGAGGGTGTAGCCCGTTCGCATTGGCCGCTCCGTGATCGAGACGCGTTCAGCATGGCGCCACCACGGGGAAATTGCACACCGAAATCGCGCGCACGTCATCACTTCGCCGCAAGCAGCTCCTGCACCGCGGCCATCGTGCTCGCGACATGCGTCGCACCTGCGGCGATCATGTCGGCGGCGCCAACCATTGCGGGGTAACCGATCACCTGCATTCCGGCCGCCAATGCAGCCTCGATTCCAAGCAGCGAGTCTTCGATCACGATACAGTTGCCGGGTGGCACCGCGAGCCGTTCGGCCGCGAGCAGGAAAACGTCAGGGGCCGGTTTGCCGTGTGCGACTTCGGTCGCGCTGGTGATGCGGCCTTCGAGGCGCGGCAGCAACCCCGTGATGCCGAGGGTCTTGCGCATCTTTTCGTGGGATCCGCTGCTGGCGACGGCGTAGGGTGTGCGGGCTCGGTCCAGCAGATCAAGTACCGCTTCCACACCCTCCACCGCGACCAGATCGCGCTCGAAGACCGCATAGGCGCGCCGATCGAGCACCTGCAGGAAATCGTCGGGCGCCGGCCGGCCCAGCTCTGCTTCCACGATCTGCATGCAGCTCTTCATGGAACGACCCATGAATCTGCGGGTCGTCTCCTCGGCCGAGTACGGTAAACCGATCTCGTTCAGCATCGCGGAGAATTCGCGATTCATCAGCCGCTCGCTGTCGACCAGCACGCCGTCGCAGTCGAAGATCACGGCGCCAGCTGCCGCCATCACTTCAGCGGTCGCAACGCCGGCACGCCATGCAACAGTGCATCGAGTGCCAGTGCGCTGAGCGCCTTGATGCCGGTGGGCATCGCCGCTTCGTCGACGTCATACAGCGGGGAGTGGTTCGCCGGTGTGTTGAATGGATCGCGGTCACGTGGTGTGACGCCGAGGAAGAAGAAGAGGCCCGGGACGCGTTCCATGAAGACCGAGAAGTCCTCCGCGGGCATCGATGGGGCGCTTTCCAGCACTTGCGTCTCTCCGAGGGTGTTGCGCAACACCGACGAGGCGCGGCCGAACCAGCGCGCGTCGTTGGCGGTGGTCGAGTACCCCATGTTGATCGTCACGGCCGCGGTCGCGCCACCCGCCGTGGCGTACTGCTCGGCGATGGCGCGGATCTGGCTCGCCATCGTGGCGCGCGCTTTCTCGTTGAACGTGCGAAAGGTGCCGATCATCACGGCGCTGTCAGGGATGATGTTTTCGCGGACGCCGGCCTGAAATGCGCCGACCGTGAGCACGGCGGGGCCCGCTGTCAGATCGATGTTCCGGCTCACGATGGTCTGGAGGCCGGTGACGATCTGCGCGCCGATGACGATCGGATCGACGCCGCGCCATGGCTGGGCACCGTGGGCCTGCTTGCCGTGAATGACAACGCGCCAGTTGTCGGCGCTGGCCATCATGCCGCCGCTTCGAGTGGAGATGGTGCCGGTTGGCCCAGGCCAGGTGTGCAGCCCATAGACCGCCTCAATCCGTGGGTTGTCGAGCGCACCCGCGGCGACCATTGCTTTCGCGCCACCGTTCGGCGCTCCCTCTTCGGCGGCCTGAAAGAGGAAGGTGATGGTGCCTGGCAGCGAGGCCTTCATGCCTGCCAGCACTTCAGCCACGCCCATGAGGATGGCGGTGTGGGCATCGTGACCGCAGGCGTGCATCACGCCGACGGTCTGACCGTTGAACTGGGTGGTCACCTTCGACGCGAATGGCAGACCCGTCTGTTCAGTGACGGGAAGTGCGTCCATGTCGGCCCGGAGCGCAACCGCCGGACCTGGCCTGCCGCCTCGGAGTACGCCGACGACGCTGAAGGTGCCGCCGACATTCGTCCTGACCTCGAGCCCGAGTGCCGTCAGATGGGCCGCAACGACGCCGGCTGTGCGTTCCTCGGCGTAGCTCAATTCGGGATGCGCGTGCAGGTCGCGCCGCCAGGCGACGACCTTTGGGCTGACCTGTGCGATACGCGCGTCGAGATCGCGGGTGACGCTGGTCGGGAGCGAAGGTGTGACGGGTGCCTGAGCGGAAATGGTCCCGGCGGCCAAGGGCAGACAGACGAAGGAGAGGAGGCGCATAGAGAGAATTCTATGCGGACCCGTGGGAACATGGCCAAGCCCGGTTACTTTACCTTGGCTGACTTCCCTCCAACACCCACGTCATGCGTATTGCCCTTTCCACCGGTGGCGGAGACGCTCCCGGCCTGAATGCTGTCATCCGCGCCGCCGTCCTCTCCGCCCTCGATCGCGGATGGGAAGTGCTTGGAATCAAGCGTGGCTACTACGGCCTCCTCGGCGAGGATGACGTGGTGCCGATGAGCCGGGACATGGTCTCCGGGATCGGCCATCTTGGCGGGACCATCCTTCGGACGACGAACCGAGGGAACCCGTTCGCCTACCCGGTGCCGAACGGCGACGGGACGTTCCGCGAAGTGGATCGCTCGGAAGAAGTGGTGGCGAACGCCAAGGCGCTCGGCATCGATGCGATCATCACCATCGGTGGTGATGGTTCACTCGCGATTGCGCAACGACTGGTGGAAAAGGGAATGAAGATGGTCGCGGTTCCAAAGACCATCGACAACGATGTGAGCGGGACGATCACCACCTTCGGCTTCGACACGGCGGTGACGACGGCGATCGAGGCGATCGACAAGCTGCACACCACGGCCGAGAGCCACGATCGCGTGATGGTTCTCGAGGTGATGGGGCGGGACGCCGGTTTCATCGCGCTGCACTCGGGCGTAGCGGCCAGCGCCGATGTGGTGCTGATCCCGGAGATCCCGTTTGACGTCGATACGGTGGTGAAGAAGATCCGTTCTCGTGACCTGGCCGGCCGACGATTCTCGATCGTGGTGGTCGCGGAAGGCGCAGTTCCGATCGGCGGTGAGGAGTCGATCATGGGCCCATCGATGCCTGGCCAGGCAAAGCGCGTCGGGGGCATCGCCGGCCCGTTGGCGCGGACGCTACAGGAGAAGACGGGGAAGGAAGCGCGTTCGATGGTGCTGGGTCACCTGCAGCGCGGCGGCCAGCCGACCGGCTACGATCGGTTGCTGGCGACGCGTTTTGGTGGCGAGGCGGTGCGTGCGGTGGCTGAGGGGAAGTGGGGCCATATGGTCGCGCTGCACTCGCCGAATATCGTGACGATTCCGATTGTCGAGGCGCTCAGTCAGGTGAAGCGCGTCGACCCGAACCACGACATCGTGCGGACCGCGCGCGCGACAGGGATTTCCTTCGGCGACTGAGGGAACAATTCCCCGGCACTTCCCTCGTTACCTCTGTGGTGAGACACATGTCCACTGCAGGGGACGATGCGCCGGACTGCTCACGCACCAAAAAGACGATAAGTGATTGATGGACAGTCACTTGCCGTTTCTCGTGGCCGTGGCACCAGCCCTGCGCTAGTGGTGTAGGACCAGAGCCCGAGGTCGCGGCGACTACACCGGTGAAGGAGATACTGTGTTGAGGGGTGCGTGGAGGTGGGGGCTGATGAGTCTGTGGGTGACTGGCGGTGCCGCTGTGGTCGCGGCACAGTCGCCGCCTGCGCAGCCCGAGATTCCGCCAGCCTACGTGCCGCCCGCCGGGATGTGCCGCGTCTGGCTGCGCGACGTGCCGCCGATGCAGCAGCCGGCACCGACGGATTGTCGCTCGGCGCTGCGCACCAAGCCCGTCGACGCAACCGTGATCTACGGGCCGGAGCCGAAGCGCAGTCCGATCACGTCCACTGATTGGTCGCGACCTTCGCTGCGTCCCGCGCGGGATGATGACCGGCTGCGCACCCCGATTCGCAGTAGCGACGATGTGCAGGGGGCTGACGCCTGCGTGGACGGTGGGCGTGATGCGCGCTGCGATGAGATACGCGCGCCGTTGCCCTCGATGCGCACGGCCCTGCTCTGGACCGAGGGCCAGCGTCCAGCTGAGATGCAGCGCTGGTTTGGCAGCCAGAATGTGGCGGCACGATTCGCGATGCCCGCACGCGGTGCCGCGCCTGACCGCGTGCAGTGGTTCGACAGCGATGGCCGGTTGGTACAGATCTGGACTGACCGCAACGGCGACGGTCAGGCTGACCGTGTCGAACTGTTCAACCGGGATGGTGCGCGGGTCCGTGTGGTGGGGCAGTAGCGCCGCGGCTGGAACTGCTGAACGCCAGGTGTAGCTGTCGTCTGGCGCACCGCTGATACTTTGCGGTATGGCATCGACCGTTGTGCCCAGCGCTGCACACCGCCTCCGGTCGATCATCGGAGGCTCGGTGGGTAACCTCGTCGAGTGGTATGACTGGTACGTCTACTCGGCGTTCTCGCTCTATTTCTCGAAGGCGTTCTTCCCGCCGGCTGATCAGACGGTGCAGCTGCTCAATGCTGCTGCCGTCTTTGCCGTCGGATTTCTGATGCGGCCACTGGGTGGCTGGCTGATGGGTCGATACGCCGATCGGCATGGACGTCGCGCAGCACTGACGGCGTCGGTACTGCTGATGTGCGCTGGGTCGATGCTGATTGCGCTGACGCCGTCGTACGCGGTGATCGGCGTTGCCGCGCCCGCGCTGCTGGTCATCGCGCGTATGATGCAGGGGCTGAGCGTCGGCGGAGAATACGGCGCCAGCGCCACGTATCTGAGCGAGATGGCAGGACACCGGCACCGCGGGTTCTGGACGAGCTTTCAGTACGTGACGCTGATCATGGGGCAGCTGCTGGCGCTGGGCGTGCTGCTGGTGCTGCAACGCACGCTGACGGGGGCGCAGCTCGAAGCGTGGGGGTGGCGCATTCCGTTTGTCATCGGCGGCGCCTGTGCGCTGGTGGCGGTCCGGTTGCGCCGACGGATGGTGGAGACGGACGCGTTCACGCGAGGGCGAGAGCCAGGCACGGTACCGCTGTCGGCGCTGGCGGGCCTGATGGCGCACCCCCGTGCGGTTGCCACGGTCTTTGGACTCACGGCCGGTGGCGCGCTGGCGTTTTATACCTTCACCACGTACGCGCAGAAGTTTCTGGTGAACACAGCGGGGTTCAGCAAGTCGGACGCAACACTGGCGTCGGCGATTTCGCTGGCGGTATTCATGTGTGTGCAGCCGCTCTTCGGCGCGATCTCGGATCGGATCGGCCGTCGCCCCATACTGATTTCATTCGGCGTGCTGGGCACGCTGGGGACGTGGCCTCTGCTGACGGCGCTGTCAACCGCCGGAAGTTTTGGTGTGGCGCTCGGGTTGTTGACGCTTGCCCTGCTGGTGGTGAGCGGGTACACGTCGATCAATGCGGTGGTGAAGGCCGAGTTGTTTCCGACGAACGTGCGCGCACTGGGCGTGGCGTTCCCGTACGCAGTGGCAGTGTCGATTTTTGGTGGGACGGCGGAGTATCTCGCGCTCTGGTTCAAGAGCATCGGGCACGAGCAGTGGTTCTTCGGCTACGTGACGGCGCTGATTGCGCTTTCGCTGGTGGTGTATGTGGTGATGCCGGAGACTCGCGACAGTGCGGTGATGACGGACGACGCACACGAGCGCTGACTCGTCGTGATGCGGCGTGCACAGGTTGCGTCCCGTCACCGCACGAATCGCCACCAGCTGAATCCGTCCTGCGCCTTCGACTGCACCGGGGTCACCACTGCCAGCCCACCATCTCGGAGAAAGAGCGCGGCGAGATACTCGCCTGCGGATGATCGGACGGGGGCCACATCCGGTTTGTCGGCGGGCCAGATCCACGCGTCGAGCAGCATGGGTCCCGACAGGCGAACCGCGCCAAGCGCAGTGCCGGTAGGCGCGTCGAGGGTGGCGAGATGCCAGCGGAGTGAATCCGCGGCACCGGCGTGCCATGTCACGGCCAGCGTATTCGTCGTGCTGAGCGTGAGATATGGATAGAACGCCTTGGACGTACCGCGCGCGAGCGGCCATGACAGCCACGTTGCGCCAAGATCAGTCGATCGACCGATCAGGACATCCGTGCCTTCCGTCCATGCGGCGAAGAGATGCCCGTCGGTCGTCCACGCGAGTGGCTCAACCCAGCGATCGAGCGAGGTGGCAGACCAGACCGGATGCCCGGGTGCTGGATGCGACCGCCAGGTCGCACCCCCGTCGCTACTGACTCTGAGCGAGTCGACACCTGGGTCGTTGCGGTTGCCCGAGGCAGAGATCGGTGCAACGCGCACGGCGATCTGGCCGCCCGCGCCGATGGCCAGATGACTCGAGCCACCACGCTCGCTGATGCGTGGCATGGTGAGCCACGACAGGCCGCGGTCCCGGCTGATGCGATGGTGCACGCCACTGCCGTCATTCCAGATCACATGCGCGGTGCCATCGGGGGCAATCTTCACCCATGGCCGGTCATCAAACCGGTTACGGGACAACAGCGACCAGCTCCAGGACGTACCGGCATCACGACTGACGGCGATCGCAATCTGCGTGCCCTCGAAGACGCTTCGGTCATACGTCAAAGATGCGAAATACAGCGTGCCATCCGGAGCAACGGCCAGGTCGGTATCCGAATTGCCGATCAGGCCAACGGCATTCTCGCCGAAGGTGACGGGTGCCCAGCGCTTGCCGAGGTCGGTGCTCATCCACACGCCCTGCGACGCAATGGCGTATCCCGCGACGAACAGTGTGCCATTGGGATGCTGCACGAGCATCGGTTCACGGGTGCGGGTCCCAAGCGTGGTCACCTGCTCTACGAGCGGCAGCGAGGTCGTGGCACGCCCGGAACCGCCCGATGCGCAAGCGGCGCTTGCAACCATGATGGTCAGACGAGTGAATTGCGTGCGAAGAGGCATGTGGTGGTACCCTTGAGGTGGGCCGGCGCCGAGGGACGACGATGCGTCGTTGGTGATGATGCCCGTACGGTGCGCGATGTAATGGTGCGGCGAAAGGGTGTCGCGGCACGCCGGTCGCACGGTCGAGGGTAGATTCCGGCATGCGTGACACCCGCGACCGATACCTGCCTGATCCGGAAGCCTTCCGGGCGGCGCGCCCGAGCCAAGGGCGCATCATCATCATCGCTCCAACTCGCGCGGCGTGCGAGACGATCGAGTTGGCGTTCACGCTCAACATCCCGACGTACCTCGAGAAACATCACGGCGCCAGGCTGCGTGAATTGGCGGCGAGCGGTCAGGGATTCGGGATCGTGGCCGGGACGGGCACCGGCAAGACGCTGGCGGTGCGCCCGATCGCGGAAACGATCCTTGGGGAAGCGCTACGGGTCGGCGTGGTGAACCGTGAGCGTGAAGCCACGCCGGAGACGCCGCAGTGCAACGTGATCATCGTCACCACCGGTATTGCACGTCGCTGGTTTCAGGATGGCGACATTGATCACCGCGACACGGTCGTCGTCGACGAGATCCATCAGACGTCGGCCGAACTGGAGCTCTGCCTTGCGCTCGGCAAACGGGCGCGCTGCCGCTACATCTGGTTGTCAGCGACGGTGGACCCGTCGTTCTATTCGCAGTACCTCAGCAGCGGCGCGGTGCTCGAGGTGTACAGCTTCGACGAAGCGAAGAAGGCCAGCGTTGAAGTCCTGTCGCGGAGTCCCGCAGATTTTCTCGACGACAGGTTTCTGAAGAAGGTGATTGCCGAGCGACGCGGCGTGGCAATGTTTCTGCCGACGCGCGCCGGGACGGAAGATGCGGCGCGGCATGTGCAGGAGAGTCATCCGAAGATTCATGCGCAGCACTATCACGGCGGCGAGCCGATCCGGGTGATCCGGCAGTACCTCGACGAAGGCGGCGTGGACAAGCCGTTCTTTCTGTCGATGACGGCGGCGGGTCAGAGTGCAATTACCGTCCAGGGGCTGGACACGGTCATTATCGACGACACGCGCTTCACGAACATGGTGGACAAGGGACGCAACGTGCTCACGCGCGTGCATCTCGGCGCCAACGAGCTGCTGCAGATGGCCGGTCGCGTGCACGGTCGCGTTGCCGGCGGTCGCGTGTTCATCCTGTCGGACCGGCGCATTCCATTCGAGCAGCTGAAGCCCGAGTTGCCGGAGTTTCAGCTGGCCGGCGACAGCGAGCGGGTGGCGATCACCTGTGCGGCGATCGGTGTGCGCGCGGATGATCTCGAACTGCCGGTGCCGCTCGACAAGATTGCATATCGCCGCGCGGTGGCACTGCTCGAGACGCGCAACATCGTGGCCAATGGCCGCCTGACGGACTATGGCCGTGCGGTGGAGAAGATGCCGGTGGAACGGCCCTGGGCCGAGCTGCTGGTCAACAGCGATGATGACCTGGTGCCGTTCGTGGCGGTGATGAGCGGTGTGGAGAGCCTGCACCGGATGACGCGTGAGGATCGCGTGCTGGATGGCATGCTGATTCCCGGCAGTGATCATCTGACGGCGTACAACGTGTACGCGGAAGCGTTCACGAAGTACGGGTACGTGGGCAATGTGTATGGCTTGCCGCGTCAGCTGTTTCACGAGGAGATTGCCGAGTGGGCCGAAGTGAAGGGCGTGCTGGTGAAATCCCTCGAGGACGCCGCACTGGCGATGGCGAGTGTGTACCGCTCGCTGAATGCGCCGCTGCCCGTCGCGCTGCCGAAGGCCACCGAGGCCACCCGCGCGCGCTTCACGGAGCTGGTGGCGCAGGTGATGCCATTCGATCTGGTGCTGGATGAGGAGACGGCATGGGGCGAGTCGGCGCGTGTGGGGAAGACCAGCGTCTGCGGCAGTTGGGGGGCGGTGGCGGGGACGCTGCGGTTCTTTGCGGATCGCATGGGGATTCCGCGCGCCTCGATCGAAGGGACGCAGATCACGCCGGCGCAGCTTCGGAAGTTCGCGACCTTCGGTGACAGCACGATCGCCTACGATCCGCACAAGAAGCAGGGGCAGCTGGTACGCACGAGGCGCGTCACGTACGGCGGGTTCGAGCTCGAGCGCGAGACGGAGGTGCTGGGGGAGTTCACGGCGGAGAATGCCGACGCCGCGCGCGATGTTGTGGCGGACGGATTCGCGACCGAACGGGTTCGGCATCCTTCGGTGGAGCGGAATCGGCCGATGATTGCCGAGGCACGTGAAGTATGGCGTCGGAGCGGCGGCGTCACGGCGCGTGTCTCACAGTCGGATGTGTCGGCGTGGTATCGTGCGCGCCTGGACACGGTGGAGTCGGTGCACGATCTGAAACACCTCCAGTTGCGCATGACGTGGGACGACTGGATCACGCCTGAGGAGCGCGCGCGGTACGACGCGCTGCCGCATCAGGTCTCGGTGCGCGACCGGCAGGTGCCGATCGAGTATGACGTCGAGGAACGGGATGACGGAACCCTCTTCGGTGTGGCACGCTTGCGGCTGCCGGAAAAAATCGCGCGGACTCTTGTCGCCGAGGAGCTGCCGCCGTTCGACCGGCCGTATCGGTTTGTGGTGGTGCGCGGTCAGCGCGGTTCAGCGCGGGGCCGCACGCTGGACGAGCTGCAGGAGGTGCTCGACACGCCGTGGATGCCAGATGAGCTGGCGACGCTGAGCGATCAGTATGGGCAGCGGAAGGGTGGGCGTGAGCGGTCGCGCGAGGAGTACCAGCGTGGCAAGGAGCGGCGCTCCGTGATTCCTCCGAAGAAGCGCGGTCGGAAGGGACGCTAGCCGGCCGCGGGTTCGATCGTCAGGACGGACCATCTCTTGGACTGACCAGTACAATGCTGTGTGCGCCGATGGAGCAGATATCTCTGCATCCGTCGGCGCATTCATTTTGTAAGTGCTTGCTCCGTAGTGGTTTACTGGATTCTTCTGGGTGGGGTTGCTATTAGGACCGCACGGTCCTAGTTTCCTCCATTGTGAATTCCCGCCGAGCCCAGATTGTCGATGCCGCAGCTGTCCTGATTGGGCGCCAAGGGTATGCCGCGACCTCGATCGATGAGGTCATCAAGGAGTCGCACCTGAGCGGAAAGAGTCACTTCTACCACTACTTCCGGAGCAAGGAAGAGCTCGGCTTTGAAGTGCTCGATCGGCAGTTCGAGCTGTTTGCCGATCGTGGTCTGGCAATTCTGCGCGAACCGATGATCGATCCGCTCGAACGCCTGCATCTGTTCATCGATTCACTGGTCGCCGCGCATGCGGCGCGCGGGTGTCACGGCGGATCGCCGTTCGGCACGCTGGCGACCGAGATGGCGGATTCACACGAGGGTTTCCGGTTACGGATCGTCCAGGTGTTTGTGCGGTGGTCGGGCCAGATCCAGTCGCTCCTGTGGGAGGCGCGTCCGCAACTGGTCGATGCAGCGGATGCGGTGAGCCTGTCCCGGTTCATCATCGCCGCGTTGGAAGGGGGGCTGATGATCTCGAGGGTGAAGCGCGACATCGGCGTCATGGAAGGCATCGCGGCGGAATTGAAGCGATACATCGCCACGTATGTGCGCGACACGCGCATGGCACTGCATCCAAAAGGCGAGGGGTGACGAATGCCTCACACCACGCATGGGCAATTGATACGACCGCGCCACACCGCGGTGACACCGACTGAGTCCACTCTGGAGCGCGACATGGCTGCAACGCAGCGACAGGAACTGAAGGGGATTGAGCTCGTAACCGTTCCGCTCGAGGGACGCGCCCGGTTCGAGCAGGAAGCAATGGTTCATCTCGATGCCATGTACAGCTTCGCACTGAAGTTGTCGCGCTCGCGTGACGATGCGGAGGATCTGGTGTCGGATACGGTGCTCCGTGCCTTCGAGCGATGGGAGCAGTATCGGCTGGGGACGAACATCCGCGCGTGGTTGTTCACGATTCTGTATCACGTGTTCGTGAGCCGGAAGCGCAGGATCGATGCGCGTGAAGTGCAGGCGACGGACGAGACCGAAGGCTGGGGCGCGTTTGAGCCAGCCGGCGACCTCAATCCCGAGTCACGATTCTACGAGACATTTCTGGACGCAGAGATCACCACGGCGATCGATAGTCTGCCGGATGAGTACCGTGCGGCGGTTGTGCTCAGTGACCTCCACGAACTGCGGTATGCGGAGATTGCGCATATCCTCGGCGTGCCGGAAGGGACCGTGAAGAGCCGCCTGTTCCGTGGTCGTCGTATCCTGCAGAAGAAGCTGGTCGGCTACGCCATCGACATGGGCTATATCAAGTCGGTGCCGGAAGCGGCCTGACGACGCGGCCTGGCGACCGCGCTCACCGCGTCGGGCTACGATGCGGTGAGCGGTCGGAAGCTGACTGGTGAGGGCGCTCCTCGCAGTGGTTCGCGCGCGCGGTGACGGGCGGCCTTGGCCCGGTTGCCGCAGGTCGCCATGTCACACCAGCGTCGACGGCCATTCTTGGTCCCATCGAGAAACACACGGCGGCATCGTGGATCACTGCAGCATCGGACGCGGCCCAGCTCACCGGCGATCAGCGAGTCTGCGCCATCGTCGACAATCGGCATCATGAGCGCTGCGAACGCATCGCCGCCGGCGACGAAGTTTCGAGTATAGACGCCATCCGATGAGAGCTCGAGCCGGCGCGTTCCAGCACTCCGGCCAAGCACTCGATTGATCTCTGCCACGGCGTCGGTCCGCGCGTCGGCAGCAAGCGCACCGTGCTCAGCGAGCGCGCGAAGGGCGCTTCGGACTCGGCGCGCATCGAGCAGAGCCGCGGTCGCTCCGGCGGGTTGCTGTTCTGCGCGCCGCATGATGGCCTGCCGGCGATCAGGGTCGAGCACGCCGACGGCGGCAAGCCATTCGAGCATGGTCCCGAAGTCACGCAGGGCGTCACGGCGGATGCCGAGCTCGATATCATCGGTGTTGACGAAATCGAGCCAGAGGCGATCACCAACGAAGACGAACGGACGGCGATCCGACGGTGCGAGAACGAGTGCGAGAGCGAGTGCGGACACGGAGACCTTCGCAGTAAGGAGGTCTGGTCGACATTACCCACGGAACGCATTGACGCAAGCAAAAAGGGAGAGGCCGCGGGTAGTTTTTCTGCCATGAACGGACCGCCGCTCCTTCCCGATGTGCACCGCGTTGTGGTTGGATCGACGAATCCGGTGAAAATCGCCGCGGTACAGGCGGTGATAGGGCGCTGTGTGGTCGACCTGACCGTCCATGGCGTCGCAGTACCATCGGGGGTGCCCGACCAGCCGTGGGGCGACAGCGAGACACGAGCGGGCGCCATCGCCCGGGCACGAGCGGCGCTTGTGTCGGATCCTGCAGCGGATCTCGGGATCGGGCTGGAAGGGGGCGTCGTCCGGGAGGCGGACGGCACAGTGCGAACCTGCGCCTGGGCAGCCATCGTGGACCGGGCGGGTGCGGTGAGCACCGGTGGTTCGCTGGCGATGCCGTTGCCGCCTGGCGTTGTTGCGCTCCTCGAATCGGGCGTGGAGCTGGGCCACGCGATGGATCAGGTGGCACAGACGACAGGAACGAAGCATGGTGTGGGTGCGGTCGGTCTGCTGACGGGCGGATTGATCTCGCGGCAGGCCGCCTACGAACCGCTGGTGACCTACGCCTTGGCCCGATGGCTGGGGCGCGCCCTCTGGGATACCGGGCCGGGCTAGATTTCCACCATGGCATCGACCGACGACGAAGCGACGTACTACCGGAAGGGATTCGGCCTCAAGGCCGACGTGCAGGAGACCCTGGCGGACGACTACACGGGTCGGCTGGTGGACCTGCTCCGTGCGAGCGAGTACACCCTCACCTCCGGTGACGTGACGGTGCGCCTGGCGAAGGAGTTTGGTTTCTGCTACGGCGTGGAACGGGCGGTGGAGTACGCGTATCAGACGCGCCGGAAGTTTCCGGATCGTCGCGTGTTCCTGGCGGGTGAGATCATCCACAACCCGCATGTGAACCACAAGCTGCGCGAGATGGACATCACGTTCCTGCAGGCGAAGGGGACGGGGTTCGACTACGGCGTCGTGCAACCTGATGACGTGGTGATCCTGCCCGCGTTCGGCGTCACGATTCAGGATTTCGAGACGCTGCGCGAACTGGGCTGCATCATGGTCGACACGACCTGCGGCTCGGTGCTGAACGTGTGGAAGCGTGTCGAGAAGTACGCGCGTGATGGCTTCACGTCGCTGATCCACGGCAAGCACTACCACGAAGAGACACGCGCCACAGCCTCGCAGGTCCAGAAGTATCCGGAAGGTCGCTACCTCGTCGTGCGCGACATGGCGGAAGCACGCCTGGTCTGCGACTACATCGAGGGGACGTGGAATCGCGAGGCCTTTCTCGAAAAGTTCGCGGCTGATCGGGCATCGCCGGACTTCGATCCCGATCTGCACCTGCGGCTCATCGGTGTGGCCAACCAGACCACGATGCTGGCGCGGGAGTCGCTGGCCATTGGTGAAGAGGTTGGTCAGGCGATGGCACGGGCGCACGGCGCCGGATACCGCGAAACGAATTTTCGGACCTTCGACACGATCTGCTCTGCGACGCAGGATCGTCAGGATGCGGTTGACGAACTGCTGATGGAGCCGCTCGACGTGATGCTCGTCGTGGGCGGCTACAACTCGAGCAACACCCTGTCGCTGGCGGCAATCTGTGCCGAAAAAGTGACGACGTATCATGTCGAGGATGCCGAAGGGATCGATCCGGAGACAGGCGTCGTCCGATATCGTCCGATTGGTCTGCACATGACGGAAGTCACGCAGCGTGCGTGGATGCCGGCGTCGGGCGCGGTGCGCGTCGGCATCACTGCCGGCGCGAGCACGCCGAACAACAAGATCGGAGAAGCCGTGGCGCGTATCTTCCAGACGCGGGGCATCGACCCGGCACTGATCGGGTGAGGGATCACGCGGTGCGCGCCTTCGCGCGGTATGTCATGATGGGCGATGGGCTCTCGGCCGACCTGACGCCGGCGCTGGATCTGAAGGTGGCCGATGTGAGCGTGGCCCTCGAGCGTGATCCGCGGAGCGGCGACGTCCCTCCGGTTGGCGCGGGTTCGCTGCTTTTTCAGAACGACGATGACCGCTGGCCGGATTTCATTGGCGACGATCTTCGGACCCTGAGCGGGTGCGACGATTTGGTGCGTCTGGCGGCTGACGGGGCCAGCATCGGCGACATCTTCGGTGATCAGGTCCTGGCACTGGAAATGAGCGATCTGCCGATGCTGATCACGCTGACGGCGGGCGCGATCGACCTGCTGAGTGCGGTGGCCACGCGTCCCGCTCCGGCGCGGATGAATTCCATCGTGCACGACGCGGTGACCGGTGTCCTCGCGCTGGCTGAAGTGATGCACACCAAGTGCTCGGATCTGACGCTGATCCTGAATACGCTGCCGGATCCGACCGACGGCCTCGGTGTCTTTCCCGACACGCGGGACGGTGACGCAATTCCTCCGGGGGCGCTGCTGCAGTTCAATGCGCAGCTTCGGCAACGCGCGGCGAGACTGCCTGGGACGGTGGTCGCCGACGCCCACGCGGCGTTCATGGGTAACGGGCTCACCGCCCCTGAGGCCGACCGCTGGTTCTGGCGACGGAATCCACATGAGCCAAGTGCGGTTGGCGCGTCCGGGCTGCGTTCGCTGTGGCTGGAGACGCTCCGCGCGCTCTAGCGTGCTCGTGTCGCACAGTCGTGTGTGCGCTGGAGGGGCGTACGGCACTGGATTAGGCTTGGAACTTGGTACTGCCACCCCATCCCGACGGACCGCCGTGATCTCTCGATTGTCTCTGTTCAACACTGGCGACGCGCGCCGATGCGCGTTGCTCCTCGGAATCGTGTGGGTTTCTGGCGTGGCGGAGGCGCAACAGGCATCGCCGCCGGCAGCGACCGCGCGTGCGGCGCAGGATACGACACCGAAGCGGCGGACGCGGCCGCCGGTCGTCCGCGGCAGAACAGGCTCGGACAGCTCCGCGATCGCGTCGCTCGACCGCGATTCGGTGAACGACACACGCTGGCCGGTGCGAACGCCCGCGTACTCCGCCGGCGCACTCCTCCCCGGGCATCGCATCGTCGCCTTCTACGGCAATCCGCTATCACGACGGATGGGGATTCTCGGCGAGCTGGATCCTGAGCCGATGCTGGCCCGTCTCGATCGTGAGGTGGCGGCCTGGCGAGCAGCCGATCCGGCGACACCGGTGCTGCCGGCGCTCCACCTGATCGTCACCGTGGCCCAAGGGTCGGCCGGCTCAGACGGCAAGTGGCGCGCCCGCATGGGTGACTCGCTGATTGCGAAGGTGATTCGATGGGCCGACACACGCAGTGCGATCGTGTTCCTCGACATTCAGGTGGCGAAGAGCACGATTCAGCAGGAACTGCCGGTGGTGATGAAGTGGCTCGAGCGTCCGAACGTGCACCTCGGCATCGATCCGGAGTTCTCGATGAAGGATGGATCGAACCCGGGTCGTCGCGTGGGCACGTACGATGCGCGTGACATCAATTGGGTGCAGGATCAGCTGGCCGATCTGGTCAAGCGGAAGAACCTGCCGCCGAAGGTGCTGATCGTTCACCGGTACACTCGGCCGATGGTGACGAACTACCGCAACATCCGCTTTGATCCGAACGTGCAGGTGGTGATGCACATGGACGGATGGGGCACACCGCCGATCAAGATTTCGAGCTATCGGTCATACGTTCGCGACGAGCCGGTGCAGTTCACGGGGTTCAAGCTGTTCTACAAGAATGATGTGCGTGGTCGATCGAAGATCATGGTGCCGGGTGAAGTGCTGCGGCTGTATCCGAAGCCGTTCTACATTCAGTATCAGTAGTCGCAGGGTGCCAGAACACAATGCCGGCGGTCACGAGGAACGTGATCGCCGGCATTTCGTTCTGGCTGAGCCACAGACTCGGGTTGGCGCCTGGCGACGGTTTCCGCTCAGTCACTCATCTGGAGGGAATGTGTGTCAGGGGATGGGTGCAGACGCGGTCGTCATTCGGGACAGGGCGTCGAGATGCCGGACGAGTTCTGACAGTTCCCGCTTGAGTGTCACCAGACGCGCTGCCGCATCCTTTGGCACGGGCTGGTCGGCGCCAAGTGTCATGTTGTAGAGGTACTCGAGCTGCGAGACAAGCATCGGACGGGTGTACCGGCCTTCCGGTGTCTCGAGCGCGCGGACGATGTCTTCTGCCTCGCGGGCCATCGGCGCACCTCGCGATTGCATCTGGGTGCGCACGTCGCGCGCGCGGGTCAGTGCCTGACGCGCGTCGGCGATCGCACCGCGAACCGCCAGTTCGTGCTTTTCCTGGGCGACCAGCACTTCGTCTGTAATCCCATCAACGCGCACACGCGGATCGACCTGCACGACGAGCGGCTGACGAAGCGTGTCACCATCGACGATCAGGCGCACGCTGTAGCGACCCGGTGCCACCATCGGTCCGCGGCCACCGGGAGATGCGGCGTGCAGCAGGTCCCAGGTGAAGCGGTTTTCGCCGACGGCGTCGGTGATCGCGGTGCCAGCGACGGTACGGCCACGCGGTGCGCGCATTGCCTGCTCTGTCGTCGTGCGCTCTGCCACGCCGGCCGTCGTGAAAGCGCGGATGAGCGCTCCGGTCGCGGAACGGATCTCGAGCACTGGCGCTGCGTTCGGCTTCGAGCCAAGCCAGTAGTCGATGCTGGCACCGGCCGAGGGGTACTCGGGCGTGCTGCTGGATGCCGGTGACCCCTGATGCCGCCAGCGGATGGCAGGGCGGGGGGCATGGAGGAGCGAGCGTCGCGACGGTGTGGCGTCGGTGAACTGCAGCAGCGGTGTGAGATCGTCGAGAATCCAGAAGCTGCGTCCCATCGTGGACAGCACCAGGTCGCGGCGGTGCACCTTGATGTCGGTGATCGGCGTGATCGGCAGATTGCGCTGCATCGACTGCCATGATGCGCCATCGTTTGCGCTGACGTACAGGCCGAACTCGGTGCCGAGGTAGAGTAGGCCCTGACGCTCGGGATCTTCGCGGAGCACGCGCGTGGGTGTGTCATCAGGCACGCCGTTGATGCCGGTGGTGAGGCGTGTCCAGGTGCGGCCGTAGTCGGTGGTGCGATAGGCGTACGGCCTGAAATCGCCGAGCAGGTAGCGGTAGACCGCGACGTAGGCGGTGCCTTTGCGATGGCGCGAGACGTCGATGCTCTGCACGCGGCCGCCGGGCGGCAGGTCGGGAGGAGTGGCCTTGCTCCACGACGAGCCGTTGTTGCGCGTGACATGAATCGGGCCATCGTTCGAGCCAGTCCAGATCACGCCGGGCTCGAGGGGTGATTCCTTGATGGCGTAGAGTGCGGAGTAGAACTCTTCGCCGGTGACGTCGCGCGTGATCGGCCCGCCGCTGACACCCTGCGTGGCGGGGGCGTTGGCGGTGAGGTCGGGCGACATGCGTTCCCACGTGACACCGTCATCGCGAGAACGATGCAGGAACTGCGACGCGTAGTAGATGGTGCCGCGCGCATGCGGCGAGACGTCGAGCGGCGACACCCGCTGGAAGCGATAGATCAGGTCCTTCGGGTCGTTGCCGTAGAGCGACTGTGCTCCGACCCAGGAGTTCTGTTCCTGGCCGGTGACGAGGTGGAGGCGCGAGAACTGGCCCTTGCACGAGCCATAGACGACGTTCGTGTTCCACGGGCTGGGGACGATCGGCCCGGTTTCGCAGCCTGGGCCCTGCATCCAGTACTGCGCCGGTTGATCGGGGCGGTTTGTGAACAGCGGCAGCGACGGCACGATGACCGTGCTGTTGTCCTGCTGTGCACCGTAGACACGATAGGGATAGTTGTTGTCCACGAACACCTGATACAGCTCGGATGTGGCCTGGTTGTACTGCGTGCTCCAGGTGCGTCCACCGTCGATGCTGACGTTGGCGCCGCCGTCATTCGCCTGAATGAGGATGTTCGGATCGGTGGGGTTGAACCAGATATCGTGATTGTCGCCGTGCGGTGTGTTGAGCGCGGCGAAGTTCTTTCCGCCGTCGGTGCTCTTCCACATCGTTTCGTTCTGCACCCACACGTTGTCGGCGTTGGTCGGGTCGGCGTCGACGTTGG
Organism: uncultured Gemmatimonadaceae bacterium; assembly: GCA_964392395.1. Lineage (GTDB taxonomy): Bacteria > Gemmatimonadota > Gemmatimonadetes > Gemmatimonadales > Gemmatimonadaceae > JACMLX01. The sequence goes on along the minus strand of CAYMQV010000023.1, from coordinate 2,108 downwards.
TGTAGTAGAACGGGCGGAGCAGCAGCGCGTTCATGCTCGAAGCCTGGGTCCAGGTGTCGCCTGCGTCATCCGATCGATAGAGGCCGGCCTTCGGCTTCTCTGCTTCCATCAGCACATAGACACGTCGCGGTGCGGCGGCCGAGACGGCGAGATTGGACTTGCCGATGATGCCGGTGGGGAGGCCGCCGCCGAGCTTCGTCCAGGTGCTGCCACCATCGGTCGAGCGATAGATGCCGCCGTCGTCCTTGCTGCCGGAGATGATCGCCCACGGGCGGCGCACGCCGCGCCATGCGGCGGCGTACAACGTGTTCGGATCGTCGGGCTTCATGCTGATGTCGGTGACACCCGTCGAGTCGTTGACGAAGAGCACTTTCTGCCACGACGCTCCGCCATCGGTGGTGCGATAGACGCCGCGGTCGATGGAGTTGCTGAAGGGCAGCCCCTGTGCGGCGACGAGTGCGACGTCGGGGTTGGTGGGGTGGATGACGATCGCAGCGATCTGGCCGACGTTGCGCAGCCCCAGGAACTTCCACGACTTGCCGGCGTCATCGGAACGGTAGATGCCACGGCCGACGATCACATTGGAGCGGATACCGTCGGAGCCGGTGCCGACCCAGACGATGTCGGGATTCGAGGGGGCGACGCGAATCGCACCGATCGACGCGGTCGAGAAGAAGCCGTCGCTGACGTTGTTCCAGTTCTGGCCGGCGTCGGTGGTTTTCCAGACACCGCCGCCGGTGGCACCGAAGTAGAACTCGTACTTGCGCTGCGGGACGCCGGCGACGGTGGTGGCGCGTCCGCCGCGGAAGGGGCCGATGTTGCGGAAGCGCAGCGCCTGTGTGGCGCGCGGATCGAGGCCACCGGCCGCGGGCTGGGCACTCAGCGTCGGGAGGATCGTCGCGCTGAGGAGCGCGGCACGGAGGGCGAGGCGGACAGGACGCATGGCGACGATCGCTGAGGGGAGGGGACTCTGCCTTGAGTTTACGCGAAAGGGCGGGAGAGCGCTCCTGGGGCGGTGTTAAGGATGCGGTCTGCGCGTTTCTGGTGACGCTCGCTGGTCGCGTCGGTGGCATGATTTCACAGGCGCACTTGCCCTGCCCCCGCTGCGACGAGCACACTATGGCCATGCCTGCAGTTTCCCCGCGCCGCTGGACGGCGGACGAAGTGCGTGCGCTCCCCGACGAGCCGGGGAAGCGGTTCGAGTGCGTGGATGGGGAATTGCTGGTGAGCCCGAGTCCTCGGTTGACGCACCAGTCGATGGTGGGGTCGCTCTGGCGGGCGATCGAGGAATACGTCCGTGCTCAGGGCATAGGTGCCGCATTCATGGCGCCCGGCGACCTGGAGCTGGACCGATTCACACTGGTACAGCCCGATGTGTTCGCGCTCCCGCTGGTGGATGGGCGCCGCCCGCGCACGGTCGAGGAGATCGGCTTCCCGCTGCTGTTCGTCGAAGTGCTGTCGCCGAGTACGGCGCGTTACGACCAGGTGGTGAAGCGGGGGCGGTATCAGCGGTATGGTGTGGAATACTGGATCGTCGATCTCGATGCGCGGCTGGTGGAGCGCTGGATGCCGGGCGCAGATCGACCGGAGATCCTGACGGAGTCGATCGCATGGATGCCGGTAGGTGCGGCGTCGGCGCTCGTGCTGGAGCTGGCGCCGTTGTTCGTGGAGGCGCTGGGTGAGGTGTGACGCGCGGTGACGCGGTCGGTCGTTCGATGTCGTCAGCGGTGTCCACTGGTCGCGAATGCCCAGCGATCAGGATCGCGCGCCCGGAGTTGCGCGAGGGCGTCCCTCAGGTTGCGGCCAGGAGTTCCTCCAGGGCGTCCGCGAAGTTGGCCGGCGCGCGTTCGTCCATGCGGAAGTACAGCGATGGCTCGATCAGCTCCACCTCCATCACGGCAAGTCTTCCGTTGTCGAGGCGTACGAGGTCGATGCGCGACTGGAAGGGCGCGGGGGCGAGTGTCGCCATGACGCTGTCCGCCATCCGCCGCAGTTCGGGCGTGACCGGAACTGCGGAGATCTCGCCGCCGTGTTCTTCCTGCACGCGGAAGTCGCCCGCCCTGGGCACTTTTCGTATGGCGTGACTGAGCTGGCCGCCGAAGTAGAAC
>CAYMQV010000022.1:33175-33877 GCA_964392395.1 uncultured Gemmatimonadaceae bacterium | reverse complement strand
CTCGTGGAAACGGCATCGGAGATGGGATTCAGCAGCCTGCTGACCGCCACGAATTTTCACGCCGAACACGACGCGTGGACGGCATCGGTGGCCACGCTGGCGCGCACCCAGGGCGCCGGTCTGCTCGTCGCCGTGCGCCCGGGAATGTTCAATCCGGCGATCTTCGCCAAGATGGCCTCCACGGCCGCGGCGCTGTTTCCAGGACGGGTGCGGCTCAACATCGTGACTGGCTCCAACCCGGCGGAGAACGCGATGTACGGCGATCAGGAATCGCACGATACGCGCTACGCTCGCACGCGTGAGTTCATGCAAGTGCTGCGACGACTCTGGACCGAGCCGGTCGTCGATTTCGCCGGCACCTTCTACCGTACGGAAGGCGCCGTCCTGGCGCCGAAGCCGTCGCCCGCGATTCCGCTCTACCTCGGCGGGCACAGTGCAGCGGCCCAGCAACTCGCGGCGGAGCTGGCAGACGTCTATCTGGTCTGGGGTGACACCGTCGAACGTATTTCGGAGCATATTGCCAATATGAAGGAGCATGAGCGCTCCGCCGGTCGACGGGTCCGGTATGGCCTCCGCTGCCACGTCGTCGTGCGCGAGACCGAAGCCGAGGCATGGGCCGCCGCCGAGCGACTCATCAGCCGCATCGATCCGGAGCTCCGCGACGCGTTCACGGTCGCCCACCGCGAGTGGATCCTGACCACC
>CAYMQV010000022.1:0-33165 GCA_964392395.1 uncultured Gemmatimonadaceae bacterium | reverse complement strand
ACTCCGAGGGGCAGCGTCGGCAACGTTCGCTGGCCACGGGAGCATCGCTGGTCGTGGAAGACAACCTGTGGGCGGGCGTCGGCCTCGCGCGCAGCGGCGTCGGCGTGGCCATCGTTGGTGATCCGGCGCAGGTGGAAGCCAAGCTTCGCGCATATCAGGCACTCGGCATTTCCACGTTCATTCTCTCAGGCTATCCGCATCTGGAAGAGTGCCGGCGCTTCGGAGAACTCGTCATGCCGCGCCTTCGTTCGTCGCGTCCGAGCGCGGCCACGTCACTCGGACGCGCGGATGTGGCGCCGGTGACGTGACCGGTCCCACCAACGCGGCGCCCCGAGTCGGACTGCTCCGCGTCGTCGGCCGATGGGACATGGTGGCACTGGTCATCAATGGCATCGTCGGTGCGGGCATCTTCGGACTGCCGCAGAAGGTGCACGCGCTCCTTGGTGCCTGGGGCCTGCTCGCGATCGTTGCCTGCGCCGTGCTGATGGGTTTCATCGTCGCCTGCTTTGCTGAAGTCAGCAGCCGTTTCTCGGAGACCGGTGGCCCGTATCTGTACGCGGCCGACGCATTCGGTCCATTCGCCGCCTTCGTCGTTGGATGGCTGCTCTGGCTTGCCCGTGTCACGGGCCTCTGCGCCATCGCGGGTGTCCTCGCCGAATACACGTCGTTCATGATACCGGCCGTGGGCACCGGCGTGCCGCGCGCGGTACTTCTCATCGCCGTGATCGGCGCGCTCGGCCTGCTGCACGTGCGCGGGACTCGTGGCGCGACCCGATTCGGCTCGGCGATCACGATTGCCAAGCTCGCGCCGCTCTTCGTCTTCGTGCTGGCCGGTCTCCCGTACATCGAGCTGTCACAGTTCGACTTCGCGGTGCAGCCGGCACGCGCCGATTTCTCGGCGGCGGTATTGCTGCTCGGCTTCGCATTCGTCGGATGGGAAACCGCGCTCGTTGCGGCCGGTGAGATGCGCGATCCACGGCGCGATGCACCGTTTTCGCTCGGCGTCGGGTTGAGCGGCGTCGCGGCGCTGTACGTCGGGATTCAGGCCGTGTGCATCGGCACATTGCCCGGACTGGCAGATTCGAATCGCCCACTGGCAGATGCCGCACTCACCTTTCTCGGACCCACGGGCGCGACGCTGATCGTCGTCGGTGCCGTCGTGTCCATGCTCGGCACGATCAATGGCGGTGTGCTCGCCATCTCACGGATCCCGTTTGCGATGGCCGAGGCGAAGCAGTTGCCCGGTGCACTGGCCGTGCTGCATCCCCGCTTTCGCACGCCTGTGCTTTCAATCGTCATTTCCTGCGCGGTGGTGCTGCTGCTGACGCTGACCCGCGGGCACATCTACCTGTTGACGATCAGTACGATCTCCCGGTTGTTCGTCTTCATGGTGACGCTCGTTGCACTGCCGGTTTTCCGCCGCCGGAAAGCGATACCTCCGGCCCTGTTCACCCTCCCCGGCGGCATGCTGGTGCCAGCGGTTGCCGTGGCATTGATCGTCTGGCTGCTGACCGGGACATCGTGGGCGGAGACGCGCGATGTCGTGATTGCAACGCTCGTCGGCGCGGCGTTGTACTTCGTGGGGCGGCGCCGCGCCGGGACAGTGCGACCCACGGGTTGAGCCGAGCACCAGCTCGCAGGTGGCAGGATCGCCCAGGCCGGATGCGCGCGGCCTGCTGGTCCGGGACGAGCCGGCCCGGGACGCGTGTCCGTAGCGCCGTCCTCGCACTACGTTCTCTCCATCCTGCTATCCCCGCACTCCACTCTCGAAGACTCATGGCCTGCCTGTCACCCGCCAGGTTGCTCTCCGCGCTCGTCGCCGTCTGCCTGCTCTGTACGTCTGGCGCAACCGCGCAGTCGCCGCGCCCGATCCGACCCTCGGACATCTATCGGCTCAAGGACGTCGGGTCGCCGCGCCTCTCTCCCGATGGCGCCTGGATTGCCTACACCGTCTCGACCGTCGACTCGTCCAAGGACAAGAGCGACAGCGACATCTGGATGGTGAGCTGGGACGGGACGCGCACGCTGCGCATGACGAGTTCACCGGAGGGCGAGAGCAACCCGCGCTGGAGTCCGGACAATCGCTTTCTCTCATTCGTCTCTGGTCGATACGAATCGAAGGGTGGCCAGATCTGGCTGCTCGACCGATCGGGTGGTGATGCGGTGCGGCTGACCGACCTGACAGGCGGGGTGGGGGAGTACGAGTGGTCGCCCGATGGCACGCGGATCGCGATCGTGTCGCACGACCCTGACCCGGATGAGGGAAAGCCGGATTCCGTGCGGGCCAGGAATCCGAAGCCGATCGTGATCGACCGCTACGGCTTCAAGCGTGACAACACCGGCTATCTGAACCGTCTGCGCGATCATCTCTGGATCGTCGACGTGGCAACGAGGACAGCGGTGCAGATCACGGGCGGCGACTTCGATGATTCGTCGGTGCGATGGTCGCCGGATGGCCGGCGCCTCGCGTTCGTGAGCGAGCGTGCGAACAAGGACGCCGATCGTGCCAACAACAGCGACCTGTACGTCATCGACGCCGCGAAGGGTGCGTCCCCAATGCAGCTGACCACCTGGGGCGGGCCGGACGCGAGCCCGGTGTGGAGCCCGGACGGCACATCGATCGCGTATCTGCAGGGCAGCGAGCCGGTACTCTCTGCGTACACGCAGAGTCAGATCGCCGTGGTGCCCAGCGCCGGCGGTGCCGGACGTCTTGTGTCGCCGACGCTCGATCGGGACGTGAGCTCGCTGACCTGGAGCGCCGACGGTACCTCGCTGCGGTTTCTGCTCGGCGATGATCGTGCCGTGCATCTTGCGAGTGTTGCGCTCGCGGGAGGCGCCGTGCAGCGCGTGCTCGACGGTCGCCGGGTCGTGACATCATACGACGTCAGCGTGGCCGGACGGATGGTGGTGAGCATGGGTACCGCAGTGCGGTCCCCCGAGATTCACGCCCTCGAGAGCGGCGCGCTGCGCGTGCTGACGCATGTGAACGATGGCGTGTTCGCCGAACTGCAGCTTGGCACGACGGAGGATTTGTCGTTCAGAAACAAGGATGGTCTGACCGTCGGTGCGTTGCTGGTCAAGCCGGCCGGCTTCACTGCCGGAACGAAGTACCCGATGGTGCTCCGGATTCACGGCGGACCGAACGGACAGGACCAGCACCTGTTCTCGTTCGAACGCGAACTGTTTGCGGCCAGCGGCTATCTGGTGCTGGCGGTGAACTACCGCGGTAGCTCCGGGCGTGGACAGGCGTGGAAGAAGGCGATCTTCGCGGACTGGGGAAACAAGGAAGTGCAGGACCTGTTGGCAGGCGTGGATCATGTGATCGGCCTGGGCATCGCTGATCCGGCGCGGCTTGGAATCGGCGGATGGAGTTACGGCGGCATTCTCACCGACTACACCATCGCGACCACGACCCGCTTCAAGGCCGCCACCAGCGGTGCGGGCAGCGCGCTGCAGACGTCGATGTACGGCACCGATCAGTACATCTACCAGTACGAGAGCGAGCTCGGCGCGCCATGGAAGAATCCGAAGGTGTGGGAGAAGGTGTCGTATCCCTTCTGGCACGCGGATCGGATCACGACGCCCACGATGTTTCTTGGCGGCGAAAAGGATTTCAATGTGCCGATTGCCGGTGGCGAGCAGATGTATCAGGCGTTGCAGTCGCTGGGTGTGCCGAGTCAGCTGGTGGTGTATCCGGGGCAGTTCCACGGGATAACGCGGCCGAGCTTCGTGAAGGATCGGTATGAGCGATATCTGGCGTGGTATGCGACATATCTGGCGGGGGTGACGCCGTAGGGGGGGTGGTCGAGATCGCGTTGTCGTGCCATCAGACGTCGCGATTCGTCGAGGAACACCAACGTGGCTCTGTCGTCCGCATGAGATAGTCGGCCGTTCGTCACATTCTACCGATTTTCCTGGAACCGCCGCCGCAGCGTAGCGTAGAGGCGGGACTCGTGTTCCACACACAGTCCACGTTTCTCACCATCTGCCGTAATGCCTCCGTTACGTTCTCCTCGCTCGCGCCTGTCTCTGGCGCGTTTCGCCTCTCTGGCGATCGCCGGTGCCTCTTTCGCCTCATCGCAGCTCGTAGCGCAGGACACGCAGCCCGCCGCCGCAGTGCAGCCGGCCGCCGCCACGCCAGCAAAGGCGTCTGACGCGCCATACCCCCGCTGGCAGGTCGGCAGTTCGATGTTCATGCTCTTCAATGCCTTCCCCGATCCGCCGAAGTTCGTCCAGCTCAACCTTGGCTATCGCGTGACGGATCGCGATGTCGTATCGCTCGAGGCCATCACCTGGACGTACGACAGGCCGCTCGGCATCCCATGGGGTCCGTCCTTTGACGACAAGCGGGAGAACTATCCGGGCTCCGTTCGCTCCGTCGGTGTCGGCGTCGCGTATCAGCGGTTCCTCTGGCGCGGGGCGTACGCCGCGGCGCACGCACTGCCCCAGCTGCAGCAGTATCGGGACCCGGCGGGTCGCGAAATCCAGAAGGGATTCCAGCTCTTCACGACCCTGCGTGCCGGATATCATGTGCCAATGTTCAGGAAGCGGTTTTTCATCGAACCGTCGATCGCGATGACGGCCTGGCCGATCAACACGAACGTGCCGGATTCGTTTGCGGCGCGCGATCGGAAGTGGTCGGAGTACTTCCTGGCCGCGCCGGGGCTGCACTTCGGGATGCGATTCTAGTGTCGTGTCGGCGAAGTCTCGTGCTAGTCGGGCGCGTCTTTTCACGCCAGCCGGCGTTGCAACGCCTCGCGAGAGTTGCCGCCTTCCTCGAGCACAGAACGATTCAGACGAAGGGCTACCGAAGAGCTACCGAGGAGCGAACTGCCTGACGCAAAGGCGCAAAGACGCAAGGGCCGTCTGCGGGATCCAGACACCTCGGCGCGATGTGATGATCAACAGCGTCTTCAGCACGGATGTTTTGTAACAGCAACGGCAGCAGCGCTGTGTTGCTGCTGCTCCCACTCATCTGCAGTCCTTTGCGCCCTTGCGCCCTTGCGCCTTTACGTTAAGCAGTTGCCGTTACGGGTCGTGTCGCCGCCTCGGAGTCACGCTTTGCTGGATGCAATCGCGCCGCTGGAAACGATCTCCGCGCGGGTGGCGTAGATTAGGTGGAGCCGAGTGCCTTCCATGTGTGCGAGGATCGTTGTGATGCGTACGCTGGACGTCCGCAGTCTGAGGTGGGATCTGGCTGCTCCTGTGCTTGGCGTCGCCGTCGCGGTGCCCGTCGGTACGACAAATGCGCGCGGAACTGCCGGCTTCGCGGTTCCGATCGTCTCGTCGGACAACTTCCGGATGAACGATTTCACGTGGCCCGCCATGCAGGGCGCAGCATGATCGACGGCGTGACGTTCGCATCGTGGCGCGCACCGGCGTCGATCGGTGTGCTGCTGCTGCTCTTCGCCTGGGAGAGTGCCCAGCCATTCTTCGGCCTCTTTGCGGATGACCCGCACTCCTGGCGGGTGCGGGTCCGCCACGCGGCGACCAACATCGGCATCGGCGTGCTCAACGGGCTGGCCATCCGCTTCGGCTTCCTGGCGCTCTGGGTGGCGACCATGGACTGGACGGCCGCGAATGGCGTGGGCCTGCTCAACTGGCTCTCGGTGGCGCCGGCGTTTCGCTTAGTAATGTCGCTGCTCCTGCTCGATGCCTGGACCTACGCCTGGCACCGATTGAACCACACCGTGCCTCTCTTCTGGCGCTTCCACCGGTTGCACCACTCCGATCGGCAGATGGATGTGACGACGGCCAACCGGTTCCACATCGGCGAGATCACGCTGTCGTCGCTGGCGCGAGTGCCCGTGCTGGCGCTCATCGGGTGCCGGCTGGACGAACTCGCGCTCTACGAACTGCTGCTCTTCGCTGTGGTCCAGTTTCACCACGCCAACATCGGGCTGCCAGCCTGGCTCGATCGCGCACTGCGCGCCGTGATCGTCACGCCGCACATGCACAAGGTGCATCACTCGGTGTTGTTCGCCGAGCAGAACACGAATTTCAGTTCACTCTTTTCGTGGTGGGATCGGATTGCGAAGACGTTTCGGTTGGCGCCGGATCTGTCTCGGGTGGTGTTCGGTGTCGACGAGGTGGCAGCCATGGAAGCTGTGCACGGTGCCCCGGCACCTCAGGCTGCAACGCGGCGAGACGGGCACACCTGAAGCGCGTTGCCATCTCCACTGGGGGCGGGTACGACGCTCACCCTGAGGCACGCACGACGGCACGGAACGCGCTATGACGATGCACGGACCATGACGATGGACGCACCATGACGATGCACGCACCACGTCGCCCGCTCTTTGCAGTCGCATTGGTCACGTGGCGTCGTCATCAGCCTCGCGCGCGAAGATCTTGCCCGGATTCAGGATACGATGCGGATCGAGCGCATGCTTGATGGCACGCATCACGTGGATGGCGTCGCCATGCTGCTGCTCGAGCGACGACATCTTGCCGAGTCCGATGCCATGCTCGCCCGTGCAGGTGCCATCCATCGCGATGGCGCGCGCGGTGAGTCGTGTGGCGATGCCTTTCGCGATCGCATGTTCCGCGCTGTCGGTCGGATCGAGCAACAGCATCAGATGGAAGTTGCCGTCGCCGACGTGACCGACCAGCGGAGCCACGATGCCCGCCGCCAGCACATCCGCCCGGGTCTCCCGAATGCATTGCGCCAGATTCGAGATTGGCACACAGGCGTCGGTGGTCCACGCCCGCGCGCCGGGCCGCAGCGCCAGCCCGGCGTAATACACCTTGTGGCGCGCCTCCCAAAGTCGGGCGCGTTCATCCTCGGTGGTGGCCGACGCGTGCACGACCCCTGCGTAGTCGGCGATGATGTCGTGCACCGCCGTCAGTTGTTCGCCGAGCGCATTCGCACTGAAGGCGTGCAGTTCGAGGAAGATCATCGGGAGCACGGGATAGCCGAGCGAGAGCAATCCGTTCAGCGCGCCGATCGTGGTGGCGTCCACCAGTTCGATCCGCGCCAGTGGAATCCCGCTCTGAAGCAACGCGATCACGGCATCGATCGCGGAATCTTCCGTTTCGAAGGCGCAGACGGCAGCGGCGATGGCATCGGGCACGGGATGCAGTCGCAGTGTGGCCTCGGTGACGATGCCCAGCGTGCCCTCGGAGCCCAGGAAGAGGCGCGTGAGATCGTAGCCCGCCGATGATTTGCGGGCGCGGCTCCCGGTGCGGATCACGCTGCCATCCGCGAGAACGACCGTCAGCGCGAGCGTGTTCTCGCGCATGGTGCCGTAACGCACCGACGTCGTTCCCGACGCACCGGTCGCAATCATCCCGCCGATCGTGGCATCGGCGCCCGGGTCGACGAAGAAGGTGGCGCCGGTCGGTGCCAGCTCACGTACCAGCTGCGTGCGGGTGACGCCGGCCTGCACTGTGACATCGAGATCCTCGACGCTGACACGAAGCACCCGGTCCATCCGCGACAGGTCGAGCGACACGCCACCTTCGACGGCGCTGACATGCCCCTCGAGTGAACTGCCCGCGCCGTACGCGATCACCGGCACGTCGCGGGCAGCGCAGATCCGCACGATGTCACTCACTTCATCGGTCGTCAGCGGGTAGACCACCACGTCGGGCGGTGCCGGAGGCAGGTGCGTCTCGCCGCGCCCATGTTGCTCGAGCTCCGACGCCACGCGGGTGAGGCGGTCCCCGACGATCGTCGTGAGGCTCGCAACGAGCTCCTGTACGTCGCGGACGCGCGAAGCAGTCGGTGGCATGATGCTGAGACTCACTCTGGGTCGCTCCTGAGGCGGAAGTGCATTGCTCCTACCTGGTGAACGGTGGACGATACATGGTTGTGCCGGGGACTGGCGAGTACCTCGATCGGCGCGTGCCGGTCGATCCCGAAGATCACCAAGCGGTAGTCGCTACTCTGCCGTGATCGCCACCCGGTGCCAGGCGTTGTTGAGATACCCCTTCACGTTCCACACATCCGCCACGTCACTCGGTTGGCGCGCACCCGTTTCGTCGACGGCGCGAACGATCAGCGAGTGATGACCCGCCGCAAGGACCACCGTCGCCTCCCACCGTGTCCAGGTCCAGCGATCCCGCACCGCGTCGAGCGTGGCAGCGTGCCACTGCGCGCCACCATCAGTCGAGCACTCCACCGCGGAGATCGCACACGCCCCGGTGCCGATCGCCCAGCCGCGGAGCACCACCGGCCCGGCGGCCAGACGCTCACCGGGTGACGGATCGAGCATCACCGAGTTCAGCGTGATCTCGTCAATGGCTACACCACCGGTCACGTCGCCCGGGTGCGCGGCATCGGACTCACGCTGCACACGATAGGCGTGCGTCTGAAAGTAATTCGTCGAGCGCGCGGCACTCGCCGAGATCCGGCCCAGCCATTTCACGCTGCGCGCACCGATCCATCCGGGCACCAGCGTGCGCACCGGAAACCCATGCGTCGGTGACAACGGCTGCCCATTCAGCTCGAACGCGAGTAGCACCTCCGGTTCCAGCGCCTTGTCGCGCGTGATCGACCCGCCAAAGCCGAAGCGCTGCCCGTGTCGATCCACCGCATCCAGGCCGGTGAACTCGATGTGCTGCACCTCCGGCAAGAGCCCGCTCGCCAGCAGCACATCGCGCAGCGACACGCCGCCCCAACGCCCGGTGCTCGCCGGTTCCGGCCCCCAGGGCAGCTCGCCGGGAAGCGGGGCAAACGAGAGCAGCTCATCGCGCCGCAGGCCGGCGCAGAGCAGCGTTGCCATTACCTCCCGCCGAGGAAGCTGTTGCAGCTCGGCAAACGACAGTGACTGCGGCTGTTCCACCATGCCATCGACGATCAGCCGCCAGCTTGCGAGGTCGATGGTGGGAGGTGCGGCGTGGCTGCGAGAGAAGAACTGCTCGATGGGCGTCACCGGCCCATCAGCCAGGCCAGCCTGCCGCGCGCCGGAGTTGAGGCCGTCGGTACCGTGGTAGAGTCGATCGTCAGCGGTTGTCATTCGGGCGGTGTGAGCAGGGCAGAATCGCGGCTGGTGAAGATAGCCAGCACCCAATCCACTCGGTCCTGGCGGCGTTCCACCAGCGCCTCGGCGCGACGCGAGCGGGACGTTCCGCCTGCCACGCGTGGGCACAGCGGATCACCGGGACTGTCCAGTTCAGATACACTCTGGCATCGTCGACGCCATGACCCGCCTCCCCATGCACTCGCCGTCAGACTCCGCGCCGCTGATCGCGCACGAACTGTGGCCCGGGCATCACTACCGGCGCGACCGCTACGACACGGCGTTCGGCGAAGGGTGGGGCGATTACGCCGGTATCGTCTCCGGTGAACTCGGCCTGTCCGACGATCCGCATGACCGTTACGGGCGACTGGCGATGGACATGTTCATCTCGTGTCGGCTGGTCGTCGATACCGGCATGAATGGGCTCGGATGGTCGCGCGAGCGTGCGATGGCGTACATGCACGAACATGTGCTCGAATCGGAGGCGCAGATCGGCACGGAGTCGCTCCGCTACAGCATCGATCTGCCGGGTCAGGCACTGGCGTACGAGATGGGCAGTCGGGAGTTCGTGCAGATTCGTGCCGGCGCCGAGCGGGCGCTGGATGCCCGGTTCAACCTGCCGGCGTATCACGACATGTTGATCGGGTGTGGAAGTTTGCCGATGACGGTGGTGCGTGAGCGGGTGGCGGCCTGGGTGAGAAGCCAATCCGGTGTGCCGTAGAATCCGCAGGTTACCTTGGCCAGCATGATCACACTCCTCGCCGCCACGCTCCTGCTCACGGCGCCGTACGGCACCGTGTATGACGACCGCAACGCGAACGGCCGTCGCGACAGCGGTGAAGCCGGCATCGCTGGTGTCGTTGTCTCGAATCAGGACGCGGTCGTGCGGACTGACGCGTCCGGTGCGTACCGGATGACCGACGCCGGAGTCGGCATCGTCCACGTCAGCCTCCCCGACGGCTGGCAGGCGACCGGGTCGTTCTGGCTGCCGATCGCAGAAAATGCGAGCGTACCACTCGACTTCGGGCTGACGAAAGCGCGCCGCGTGGACACGTTCAGCTTCGTCCACGCATCGGACACACACATCAGCGCTGCCAGCGCGGCGCGCACCGATCGGTTGCGCACACTGCTGGATTCGCTGCTACCGGCCTTCGTCCTGATTTCAGGCGATCTGGTGCGCGACGCACTTCGCGTGGGTGAAGCCGAGGCCACGGGCTACTACCAGCTCTTCACCGAGAAGATCGGGGCATTCCCCGTTCCGACGTACACAGTCCCGGGCAATCACGAGGTGTTCGGGATCGAACGTGACAAGTCACTCGTCAGCCCCGATCATCCGCTCTTCGGGCGCGCGATGTATCGTCGCTATCGTGGGCCCGACTACTACTCGTTCAATGTGGGCGGTGTGCACGTCGTTGCGTTGAACAGCGTGGATATCAGCGATCAGTGGTACTACGGTCACGTGGACTCGCTCCAGCTGGCCTGGCTCGAGCGCGATCTGGCTATGGTTCCGCCGACCACGCCGGTCGTGACCTTCAATCACATCCCCTTCTTTTCATCGGCCGAGAGCCTGCACGGCTACAACGACGGTCCACCCGCGCCGTCGTTGATCACGGTGCGCGGCAAGGCACAGTACCGGCACACGGTGTCCAATGCGAGCGAGGTGCTCGCGCTGCTCAAGGGGCGCGCCCATCCGCTGGCGCTGTCGGGCCACGGGCACACGGCCGAGCGACTGCGGTTCGCCGGGGTGGCAACACGCTTTGACCAGGCCGCGGCAATCGTTGGTCCGTCGAGCGGTGCGGGCATGACGTTTCCCAGTGGGATCACCCTCTATCGCGTGCGGCGCGGGATAATCGAGGAGGGCCGGTTCATTCCGCTGGGGATCGACCCAGCCGCACGGTGACCACGCGGCACGTGTGAAGTGCTGGTCTGCGTTTCCCGGCGCACTGCGTCCAGACAGTGCTGTTCCCGCGTGGCGATGACCCGAAGCGGCGATGCCACTGATGCAGGTCGTGCGGTCGTTTGGGCGGGTGCTCCATGTCGTATGGCCGCAACCGTCAATGGCGAGACCCCGGCACCCGTTGGTAGCTTTGGCACTCTGCAACAGCGCCAGGAGCGTATGACGTGACGAGTGAAGCAACGACGCCTGACATCCACGTCCAACGCGGAAGTCTGCGTGTACATTCAGCACTGGCCGCGTTCCTGGAGGCCGAAGTGCTGCCGGGCTCCGGCGTCGGCGCTGATGTCTTCTGGCAGGGTTTCGCGGCACTCGTCGAGACGATGGCACCGCGCAATCGTACCCTGCTGGCGCAGCGTGGCGCATTGCAGGCGCAGATCGACACGTGGCATCAGGCGCGCGCGGGTCGTCCGATCGATCGCGCTCAGTACACTGAGTTCCTGCGCGAGATCGGCTATCTGCAGCCCGACGGCCCGGACTTCACGATTTCCACCACCAACGTCGATCCGGAGCTCGCCTCGATTGCCGGTCCGCAGCTGGTGGTGCCGGTAATGAATGCGCGCTATGCGCTGAATGCCGCCAACGCCCGCTGGGGATCGCTGTACGATGCGCTGTACGGCACCGACGCCTTCGGCGAGGCTGCGCTGCCGGGGCCGTACGACGCGGAGCGCGGTGCGCGGGTGGTCGCGTGGGCACGTGCCTTTCTCGATGACGTGGTGCCGCTGGATGGTGTGTCGCATGCAAGCGTCGATCGATACCACGTCAGTGATGGCACTCTGGTGGCGGTCTCGGCTGGCGAAGTGTTCACGTTGCGCGACAGGGCGCAGTTCGCGGGCCACACCGGCGGAGCACTGACGCCGTCCGCAATACTCCTGCAGCACAACGGATTGCATATGGAGATCGTCATCGATCGTGGCAACGACATTGGTGGTACCGATCGCGCCGGAGTTGCCGACGTATTGCTCGAGTCGGCGGTCAGCACCATCGTCGATTTCGAGGACTCGATCGCTGCGGTCGACGCGGATGACAAAGTTCTCGCGTATCGGAACTGGCTCGGCCTGATGACCGGCCTGCTGGAGGAAGTGGTGGAGAAGGGGAGCACGCGCTTCGTGCGGCGGCTCGCTCCCAATCGTCTCTACCACGCGGCGGATGGTTCGCCACTGGTGTTGCGCGGCCGTGCGGTGCTGCTGGCGCGCAACGTCGGCCATCTGATGACGACGACCGCGGTGCGTGATGCTGACGGTCATGCGGTTCCGGAGGGGCTGGTTGACGCGATCGTCACCACACTCATCGCCACGCACGACCAGCGACGCGAACCAGCCGAGCGTAACTCGGCGACGGGCTCGATTTACATCGTGAAGCCGAAGATGCACGGCCCGGAGGAGGTGGCGTTTGCAGGTGGCGTCTTCTCGATGGTGGAGGACATTTTGGGGCTGCCGCGTGACACGGTGAAGCTTGGCATCATGGACGAGGAGCGGCGCACCACCGTCAACCTGCTCGAGTGCATCCGGGCCGTGCATTCGCGCGTGGTGTTCATCAACACCGGCTTTCTCGACCGCACAGGTGATGAGATCCACACGTCGATGGAAGCAGGGCCGATGGTACCGAAGGCGCAGATGAAGGCCGAGCCGTGGATTTTGGCGTACGAGAACCGCAACGTCGATGTCGGACTGGCTTGCGGATTCCCGGGTCGCGCACAGATCGGGAAGGGCATGTGGGCCGCACCGGATCTGATGGCCGACATGCTCCGCGTGAAGATCGGCCATCCGATGTCGGGCGCCTCTTGCGCCTGGGTGCCATCACCGACGGCCGCGACGTTGCACGCCACACACTACCACCGCGTGAGTGTGCACGACCGGCAGCGCGAACTCGCATCGCGACCACGCGCGCCACTGGCAGACATTCTCACGATTCCCCTTGGTGATCCGGCGGTCTGGTCAGAAGCGCAACGTCTGCGCGAGATAGAGAACAACATTCAGAGCATTCTCGGCTATGTCGTTCGCTGGATCGATCAGGGCGTGGGGTGCTCGAAGGTGCCGGACATCGACGAGGTGGCGCTGATGGAAGACCGGGCGACCTGTCGGATCTCGTCTCAGCACGTCACGAACTGGCTGCGGCATGGTGTGGTGACGGCGGAACAGGTCGACGAGACGCTGCGTAGGATGGCAGAAGTCGTGGACCGTCAGAATGCGGGTGATCCGTTGTACCGGCCGATGGCCGGCTCGTACGATGGTGCGGCATTTCTGGCAGCGCGCGATCTGATCTTCAGCGGCAGTTCGCAACCGTCCGGCTATACCGAACCGATTCTCCATGCCCGCCGAGCGCAGCAGAAGGCGCTGCTCGCCGGCTGATGCGGCCCCAATGCTGGTACGACGAGCACGCCGCGATACACCCCCTCACCCGCTGGAACCCCGACCCATGGACATGAATCTCGCGCTCGCCCGGACGATCATCGCCGCCGCTCGCGCCGCGGGTGCCGCACAGGGCATGAAGCCGCTGTCGGTCGTCGTGCTCGATCGCGGTGCATGCGTGACCGCGTTCGAGCGCGAGGACGGCTCGTCCAACAAGCGCTTCGAGATCGCGTTCGGCAAAGCGAATGGCGCACTCGCACTCGGCATGGGCTCGCGGGCATTGATGAAGCGGGCCGAGAGCCAGGCGTACTTCGTGACGGCGGCAGCGTCAGCGATCGGCGGGTCGCTGATTCCGGTGCCGGGCGGGGTGCTGATCGTCGACGCGGAGGGCGTTACCATCGGTGCGGTCGGGGTGAGCGGCGATACATCGGACAACGATGAAATTGCGGCCATTGCTGGCATCGAGGCAGCAGGGCTGGTGGCGAATCCGGGGTGAGACGCGCGGTCGCCCCTCGTCCGCCGTCCAGCGGTGAGCGTCGACTGCAGGAATGGCCATGGTCTGTTCCGCGACAGGTGTGTCTAGTGAGGGCGACCCGCGAGACGACACTTCGCCGCCGGGAATTCCGTCGTGGAATTCCTGCGGGTATGGACGTTCCGTGTGTCAAGGTCAACCTTATCTCACGTCGCACAGGCGGGTCGTGCCCATTGTCGTCTCCGCAACCAACCGTCGATATACATGCGCCTGCTATCGAAACTGCTCCTCGCCGCCGCACTGGCGTTCCCCGGAACCGCGACCGGGCAATCATTTCGCTCCGCTGACACCGTCATCAAACGGATGTGGCAGGCCGGCATGGAACAGTCGCAGCTCGAACGGCTGGGTCAGGTCCTGATCGATTCGATCGGGCCGCGGTTGTCGGGATCGCCGGGATACGCCTCAGCCGTGACGTGGCTCGAGCGGACGTACCAGACCCTCGGCATCAGCGCACGGCGTGAACGCTACGGCACCTGGCGTGGGTGGCAGCAAGGGACGGTGCACATGCAATTGACGTCGCCGCGGGTGCAGAACCTCGACGTCGAACTGCTCGCCTGGAGCCCGGGAACACCGGGAGCGAAGGCGGTCGAGGGCGAGGTGGTGATCATTCCGGCACTGGCCGATGCAGCGGCGGCGACACGATGGTTGCAGACGGTCAAGGGCAAGTTCGTGTTGATCTCGGCGCCCGAACTCATGTGCCGCGCCACGCAGGAGCTCGAGCGCTACGCGCGCCCTTCGACGATCACCAAGCTCACCGCACAGCGCACCGAGGCCCGACGGCTCACGGCCGAACGCTTCGGTGCCCTCGCACCGGCCGGAACGACACCGGTCAATCGCCAGCGTGCGGTGATCGAAGCGCTGGAGTCAGCGGGCGTGATCGGCATCGGCACCACGCTCTGGTCCAACGGGTGGGGCGTGAACAAGATCTTTGGTGCGGTATCCGAGCGAGTGCCATCGCTCGATCTTTCGTGCGAAGACTATGGCCTGCTGCATCGTCTGGCGACGAACGGTCAGGGGCCGCGAGTCCGCGTGACGGTCGAGGCCCAGTCGACACCCGCCGAAGTGCCGATGTTCAATGTGGTGGCCGAGATCAAGGGCACCGAGCTGCCGAACGAATACATCGTGCTGTCGGCACATCTCGACAGCTGGCACGGTGCAACGGGTGCCACCGACAATGCCACCGGCACACTCACGATGCTCGAGGCGATGCGCATCCTGAAGGAGACGTATCCCAATCCGCGGCGCACCATCATCGCCGGTCACTGGGGCGGAGAAGAGCAGGGTACCATCGGTTCGCTGGCGTTCAACGAAGATCACAAGGACGTGATCGATGGTTTGCAGGTGGCGTTCAACCAGGACAACGGAACCTGGCGTGTCGAGGTGCTCGAAGGACAGGGTTTCCTGAAGGCGAGCAGCAATCTGGCCCGATGGGCGGCGCAGCTGCCGTCGGAGATGACCGACAGTGTGCGGCTGCAGCTTCCCGGCCCGCAGGCCAACGCGGGAAGCGATCACACCTCGTTCATCTGTCGCGGGGCACCGGCATTCCGGTTGCAATCGAGTTATCCCGAGTACCGGCAGTACACCTGGCACACCAATCGCGACACCTTCGACAAGATCGTCTTCGATGACCTGAAGCAGAACGCGACGATGGCGGCCATGCTGGCCTACGCCGCCTCGGAAGATCGGGAGCGGACGTCGCGTGAACAGGCCACGCTTCCGGGCGGCAACGGTGCGTCGCGGCCATGGCCCACCTGTCGTCCCGCGCAGCGAAGCACGAAGTAGCGATGCCGGACGATACGCTACAGGCAGAGGTTCAGTCGGCGCTGTCCGCCCTCTACACCGTCGAGCGGGAGCTGCCGCGCGGTGGCATGTCGCGGGTCTTCGTGGCCACCGAGAAGGCCCTGCGCCGCCGGGTCGTCATCAAGGTGCTGGCGCCGGAGCTGGTGGCGTCGCTCTCCGCGGAGCGCTTCAAGCGGGAGATCGGGCTCGCGGCGCGCCTCCAGCATCCGCATATCGTGCCGCTGCTGTCGTCCGGGCAGGCCGGGCCTCATCTGTACTACACCATGCCCTTCGTCGAAGGCGAATCGCTGCGTGAGCGAATGAATCGTGAACGCCCGATGGCGACGGCTGACATCACTGGTATCCTTGCGGAAGTGGCACGCGCGCTGGCGTATGCACACGAAGAGGGTGTGGTGCACCGTGACATCAAGCCCGAGAACGTGATGTTCTTCCACGGGCAGGCGGTGGTGCTGGACTTCGGTATCGGCAAGGCGCTGCTCACGGCGACCACCTCCGAAGCGGAGACACTGCGGATCACGCAGGTGGGCATGAGTCTGGGAACGCCGACCTATGTCGCTCCGGAGCAGGCCGCCGGCGATCCGGCGCTCGACCACCGCGCCGATCTCTACGCGCTGGGGGTCGTGGCCTACGAGATGATCACCGGGCATCCACCATTTGCGAACCGGTTGCCACAGGTGGTCATGGCGGCGCACGCCAATCAGAAGCCGGAGCCGATTTCGGCACGCCGCCCCGACGTGCCCAGGCGGCTCGAGGCGACCGTGATGAAGATGCTCGAAAAGCGGCCAGCCGATCGACCGAACACTGGTGAGGAGGTGGTGAAGGGGCTGGCCGAGCCCACGACGGTGCATCACTCGGGTGGTGGGCCGGTGGTGCAGCGGCTGGCGAGCGCACCGTTCTGGCTGCCGTGGGCAATCGCTGGAGTGGCGACCGTGGTCGCGATCCTGATGACAGTGCTCTACGTCCGTCGATAACGCACGACTCGACACCAGGGGGCCGTGTCTGCCAGGACGCGTTCGCGCTCCGTGTGCGGCGCGCTAACTTTGGTGCATGCACAGCACGAGTGATATCGTCATCTGCGGCGCCGGAATTGCGGGGATCGCCACCGCGCACGCCCTCGCGGTGCGTGGCGTTCGCAACATCGTGCTGGTCGACGAGCTGCCACCGCTGACGCTCACCAGTGACAAGTCGTCGGAAGCCTATCGCAACTGGTGGCCGGGTCCGGACGATGCGATGGTCACGTTCATGAATCGCAGCATCGACCTTCTCGAAGCATGGGCCGAGTCGAGCGACAACCGGTTTCTGCTGAACCGACGCGGGTACGTCTATGCCACCGCCAGCACCGTCAAAGCCGGACAGTTCCTTGCCGACGCGAGACTCGCGGAACGACAGGGCGCGGGAGACCTTCGCGTCTATCGAAGCGCGTCGGACGCGGCGCACTATCAGCCGAGCGCGCACACCGGCTATCGCGATCACCCGATCGGCGCGGACCTCTTCCTCGATCAGGCGACGATTCGCACGCGATTCCCATTCCTCGCGCACGATGTGGTGGCGGTGCTCCACGCCCGGCGGTGCGGTTGGTTGAGTGGACAGCAACTCGGCATGTATCTGCTGGAGGAGGCGCGATCGGCTGGCGTGACGGTGCTCTCAGGACGTGTGACGACCGTTGATGTGCAGAGCGGTCGCATCGCGGGGCTGACGGTGAACTGCGCGGATGGGACACGCGCGCAGATCGCGACGCCGGTGCTGATCAATTGCGCCGGACCGTTTGCGAAACAGCTGTCGCAACTGATTGGCGTCGAATTGCCGCTCTTCTCGGAAATGCATCGCAAGGTGGCATTCGAAGACACGCTCGGCGTGATTGACCGGAACACCGGGCTCGTGATTCTGGATGATGCGCAAACGCTGACGTGGTCCGACGAGGAGCGCGCGGAGTTGGCGTCGAGCGACGAGACGCGCTGGCTGACGGAGCCGATGCCGGCAGGGATTCATCTGCGGCCCGAAGGGTACCGTCACAATCAGACGGTGCTGATGCTCTGGGATTATCACAGCTCGCATCGCTACGATCTGCCCGAGCTGCCACTGCCGGATGATCCGTTCTACCCGGAAGTGGTGTTGCGTGGCATGGAGCGCCTGGCGCCCGGGCTGGCGCAGTATCTCGACCGGTTGCCGCCGGTCTACGTCGACGGCGGGTACTACACCAAGACGGAGGAGAATCGACCGCTGATCGGGTCGCTGGCGGTGGAGGGGGCCTACGTGAACGCGGCGTTGTCTGGCTACGGCCTGATGGCCGCGCCGGCGGCGGGTGAACTGATCGCGGCGCAGATCACCGGTAGCGCGCTGCCGGCGTATGCACCTGCGTTTCGACTCGATCGCTACGACCGACCCGAGTACCGCGAACTCCTCGCGAACTGGGGTTCGACCGGGCAGCTCTAGCGCTGTGACGCGCGCTGGCGCTTACCGCGTCGTTGGTGTCACGCGCCAGATTTCGCCGGCGTCGGTCGCGACGTAGAGATTGCCGTCGGGGCCCTGAGTCAGTCCGCGGAATCGGGTGCCTGGCAAGCCGGATGGCGTGGTGCCGACGCTTTGTCCGGCGGTGTCGAGTTCATGGATGTCGAGGCGAGTGCCTCCCATCATGCCCACGGCCAGTCGGCCGTTCCACGCGCCCCACTGTCCTCCGCGCAGAAACTCGACCGGGCCGATCCCCTGCGAGATCCCGTTGTTCGTCCACGACGGACGCATCGCTTGCGGGAAGCGCACCAGATCCGTCATCGGCATCGTCGTCGCCGTTCCCGAGTAGCCACAGTACGAATCGAGGCAATTCAGTCCCGGGCGATTCTGCGGATCCCAACCGGCGTTGGCCCCGTTCTGCAGCGCGGTCACTTCGTCGGTGTGGTTGGGGCCATGCTCGCCGACGAACGGCTGGCCCGTGCCCGGCCGGAAGCTCAGGCCCTGCACGTTCCGGTGCCCGTAGGTGTAGATCCGGCGATCAAAGCCGGCCGGGGCGTTGTTGCCGGGGGCCGCCGCACCATCCGTCGTGACCCGGAGCACCTTGCCGCCGAGGAGTGTCGGGCTCTGGGGTAGGGGGCCATTGTGATTGTCGCCTGTTGCGACGTAAAGGAATCCATCCGGGCCGAACCTGATGCGCCCGCCGCTGTGGACACCAGCGCCACCGTTCGGGGTGGCGACATGCTTGAACGGAATGCCGGTGACGATGTTGCTGCGCTGACTGGCGGAGCGCAGGTCGGCAGCGAGCACGAGTCGGATCACGAGATTGCTGCGCGGCGTCGTGAGCGTCGACCCCATGAACAGGTAAACGCGCCGATTGGTCGCGAACGCCGGATCGAGAGCCACTCCGAGCGCTCCACTCTGGCCCTCGCAGTTCAGGTCCGCCGCCGCCAGCGCCGATCCGCCGTTCGTGAAGAGGCGGGCGACCGTACCGTCGGCGAAGCGTACCGACAGGCCACGGCACTTCTCGGTGAAGAGCATCGAGCCATCGGACGTGAAGGCGATGTCCCACGGGCCGGAGAGCCCGGTCATCAGCGTGGCGCGCGACAGCGAGGGCACGGAACCGTTCCCCGGGTCGATCGGCAGCGGCAGCGGCGGTGGCTCGCCGGGTCCGACATCGCCGCTGCCGCCGCCGCCACAGGCGACCAGCAACACAGGCAGGCAACTGGAGAGCAGGCGGAGGATCGCAGAGGAAGGCATGAGAGTCGACATGAAGGTGGCCTACGTGGTGCTCATACCGCTGACAGAAGTATCGCAAGCGCAGTGCCGTCTTCTGCACCAGGGCGCCGCGAACCGCGGTTGCAGCGGCGGCGGCTGGTAGAGACCTCGGGACGCGGGCGCTGCCGACGGAACCGGCGCCGCAACCGCACCCGTGAACGCCAGGGAAGACGCGAGGCACAACGAAACGTAACGCTCCGGCGCAACCGGTGGCCTCGATACATTTCCGCACATATTCTGGCAAAGACCGCGCTATCGCTCGCACCTCATTCCCGGCAGTTCGTGTCGGACGCATCTTTCGCCGTCATGACAGCTGTTCTCCCTGCCAATTCCGCGATGACCCGATTGTCAGCGACACCCCGCCGCATCTTCATGCTCGGTGCGACCGGGACGATTGGACGCGCCACCGTGCGCGCGCTGTCGGAGCGAGGTCATGCTGTCGTCTGTTTTGTCAGGACACGTTCCGGCGCAAGTTCCGCGGGCAATGGCATCGAGCCCCTGACGAGATTGCCGCGTGTGACTGTGCGTTCAGGCGACGTCTGCGACCTGGTGTCCCTGGCGCGCGACGGATTCCAGGGCGAGCGCTTCGATGCCCTTCTGTCGTGCATGGCATCGCGGACCGGCACGCCACGCGATGCCTGGGCGATCGACCATCAGGCTCACGTCGATGCGTTGACGGCTGCCAGGATCGCGGGTGTCACGCAGATGGTGCTGCTCTCCGCCATCTGTGTTCAGAAACCGCTCCTCGCCTTTCAGCACGCCAAGCTGGCCTTCGAAAAGACCCTGATGGAATCGGGGCTCACCTGGTCCATCGTGCGACCCACTGCCTTCTTCAAGTCGCTGTCCGGACAGGTGGCGCGTGTCAGGAAGGGCAAGCCGTTTCTGGTGTTCGGTGATGGCACCCTGACCAGCTGCAAGCCCATCAGCGATGACGATCTGGCCGCATTTCTGGCGGACTGCCTCGACGACCCGACAAGGCAGAATCGGGTCCTGCCGATCGGGGGCCCGGGCGAGGCTCTCACGCCGCGGCAACAGGGTGAACAACTCTTTGCGATGCTCGGTCAACCGCCGCGTTTCAAGCAGGTGCCCGTGGCGCTGCTCGACGTGATCGTTGGTGTGTTGAGTGTGCTCGGACGCGTACTGCCGCCGCTGGCCGACAAGGCACAGCTGGCCCGCATCGGTCGCTACTATGCCACGGAGTCGATGCTGGTCTGGGATGCCGCTGCCCAGCGGTACGACGCCGCGGCGACGCCATCCACCGGTCACGAAACACTCGCTGACTTTCAGGCCAGATTGCTGCGCGGTGACGCGCGCGATGATCGCGGCGAGCACGCGGTGTTCTGAACCGCCGCAACCCGGCGCGCAATCACTGCTTCGTGAGTCGGGG
Organism: uncultured Gemmatimonadaceae bacterium; assembly: GCA_964392395.1. Taxonomy (GTDB): domain Bacteria; phylum Gemmatimonadota; class Gemmatimonadetes; order Gemmatimonadales; family Gemmatimonadaceae; genus JACMLX01. Next base: position 12,455 of record CAYMQV010000022.1, on the reverse strand, counting down.
CGTGGCGACGATCGTCAGTCGAACGCCGGCGCCTGCGCGCGGGCGTAGGGCGCACAGAGCGGATCGCCAACGACGATATCCTTCCACAGGATCATGCGAGACGCCGCATAGAACGACTCGGCCAGCGTGGCGCCGCTCACGTACCGATCGAAGAGGATGACCGGATTCGCGAGTGCCACGGTGTATGGCTCGCTGACGTACCCCTTCACCCCGGTCACCCCCTGCGCAATCAGGTCCACGATCCGGCTCTGTCCACCACTTGCGGGACCAAAGGTCCGGGCGCTGGTCGACACGAACGTTTCGGCCAGCGCACCCGGAAGAAATCGCACGGCGTGATACGCCACACTGTCGAACCGGGTGTCATTGCTGCCCCAGCTGACGTATCCCATCACGGGTTCGGACGGCGATACGAACGCCGGAGTGGTATCGAGCTGCACCTGAAACCGTTGTGCGCTCAACTGGGCGGCGGCGCCGTAGAGCAGCCGATTGGTGAACGCATACCCATCGCCACCCGCGCGGTAACTCGTCGCGTCGAAGAAGAACGGGCCCGGAGCGAAGCGTGCATCGATCGATCGATCCACCAGTGCCAGACAGTCCGCGGTGCGTCCGCAGGCGAGGCGCGTCACGAGGTACATGCCGAACCGGTCGCTGCGGAACGGCACCGTGGCATTGAAGTACGGGTTGTGATTCTCCGCCAGCCAGGCGCTGTCCAATCCGACCATCGGTGAGATGGCGAGGTGCATGCCCGCCAGCAGCGCATCGACACTGTATCCGTTCTTTCGCGCGACCCGGATCGGAACCCCGGTTGTGAGCACGATGAAGTCGATCCGCGCCGGCAACGATTCGATCGCCGCCTTCACCGGCGTCACGATATCCGTCTGGAACGCGATGTCGCCGATCTCGTCCTCATCTGCCACATCGATGCGCACGATATGCGTGGCATCGATGCCACGTCGCCTGGCGTAGTAGCGGCCGACCGAGTCACTCGCGGTACTCCGCGAGTTGATCACGACCAGCACCCGCTCGGCGGCGGTGCGTGGCTCGCGCGGTGGTGGCCGTCGCGAGGCGGTGGAGCAGGCGCAGAACAGCAGTGCGGCTGCCGGTACATACAGTGCGAGCTTCACGGCCTGGTCGTCACGAGCGCGGGTGAGAACGGTACTACTCGGGCTCGAGCACTTCGCCCAGCTCGCCGGTGGCACGATCATACTTCACGATGTGCGCCCACTCGGTCGCGTCGGATCGTGACACGACGGCGACGACCGGTTCGGTGTCGCTCAGGTTGAAGACTTCGTGCGGCACCCCCGGCTCGATGTAAATGAAGTCTCCCGGGCCGTTCTCGATCGACTGTTTCAGCAGATGGCCATACTCGTGACGGACGTGGCCCTGCAGGATGTAGAGCATCACTTCGAAATCCACATGCACGTGCGAGAAGGCGACGGCGCCCGGTGGCACGGTCGCCATGTTCATCGACAACTGCTTCGCACTGGTGTTCTTTCCCGACAGGCCGGCCTGATACTGAATCCCGTTCCAGGAGCGCACGGTCTGGCCACTCCGGATGACGGAAATGCCATCACGGTGCTCGACGAATTGCGTGAGATCGATCGACATGGAAAACCCGACAAAGGAGTGTGAACGACGAAACGCGCGCAGTCAGTCTCAGACGGTGCCAACCAGCCCCAGCACGTCCGTCAGCAGCCACCAGAGCGCCACTGCGAGCATCGCAGACGGAATCAGAAACCGGATGCACAGGACCAATGCGCCTCGCGTGCACCCGGTCGTGTCCAGTTGCTGGAGCAGCGTGCCACGTGTCATGAACCACCCGGCGGTCAGGACGGTGACGAGTGCGCCAAAGGCCTGCATCCCTGAACCGAACGTCAGGTCCCAGATCACGAAGATCTTCAGGTTGAGCATCGGGATCAAGGCCACCACCCCGACCGCCGCCGCCATCAGTCGCACCGCACGCTTCCGTGTCATGCCCGCATTGTCCACCAGCCCTGCCACCAACACTTCGAACGCCGCGACGTCGGAGAGATACGCGGCACCGAAGAGTCCGACGAAGAACAGCGCGCCGAACAACGAGCCGCCGGGCATCTGTGCGAAGACCCGGGGGATCGTGTCGAACAGCAAGCCGGGACCACTGCCCGGTGTCAGGCCAAAGGCGAACACGGCAGGAAAAATGACGAATCCCGCCAGCAAACCGGCCGCCGTGTCGCCGAAGACCGTCCACACGGCACTGCTCAGCAGCGGGGTGTCCTGTTCCATGTACGATCCGTAGGTGACCATGAAGGTGCCGCCGAGTGATAGCGAGAAGATTGCCTGACCCATCGCCGCGACCATCACGGTGGGCGTGAGGTCGCGCCAGGCGAACTTGCCGATGTACCAGCTCAACCCGGCAGCAGCGCCCGGGAGCGTCACCGAGCGGACGATCAGCACCAGCAGAATGATGAACAGCGACGGCATGATGATCTTGCTCGCGCGTTCGATGCCGGAACGCAGGCCGCGCTCCAGCACCGCCGCACAGGTGAGGATCACCGCGCCGGTGCAGGCCAGCTGCAGCAGGAACGAGGTGCGGCTGAATCCCGTTTCGGGCGGCAGGATCGACGCAGCGTGCACGTCGACGCCGATCGCGGACATCAGCGATCCTATCGCGAAGTACAGCACCCAGCCCACGACATTCGTGTAGTACGCCGTCGCGGCGATGACGACGCAGAACAGGAATCCGCCCATGAGTCGCCCGCCCGGCAGGCCACCGCGCTCGAACGCGCCCAGTGTTCCGCGCCGCGTCTGCCGGCCGAGCGTCCATTCCGCGATCAGCGCTGGTACGCCAACGCAGACGGCCACCAGCACGTAGAACAGCACGAACGCAGCGCCGCCGAACTGGCCCACCAGATACGGGAATCGCCAGACATTCCCTAGGCCCACCGCTACCCCGATCATCGAGATGACCGTGCCGAACCGTGAGGCAAAGGTGGCGCGCGGACCGGTCATGTGCGCAGCACTTCTGTCAGCACGTCCAGCGCATGATCGATCTCGGCCGTGGTGTTGTAGCAATGCGGCGCGAGGCGAATTGCCGGCCCCCGCGCCGACCCGATGATGCCGCGTGCGCGGAGCGCTGCTTCCGAACCGTGCGCGTCGGCGCAGAGGATGGCGGTACTCGGAGTCTTCGGTGCGGCAAGGCCCGGACCGTGGATCGTCAGCCCGCGCGCCAGTGCGCCTTCGATCAGATGGCGCGTGAGGGCCTGCGTATATTCGTGGATCGCATCCATCCCGATACCGTGAAGCCATTCCATCGCCGCGCGACTGATGTACGCGGGAAGCAGCGGAGGTGTCCCGGTGTCGAACCGTGATGCGTGTGCTGACCAGTCCAGCTGCGTGGCATCGAAGGCGTATGGATTGGCGCGCCCGAACCAGCCGGTGATCAGCGGTTCGAATCGTTCGATGATCTCGCGCCGCACGTAGAGAAACGCGATGCCCGGCGTTCCCATCAGATACTTGAGCGTCCCCGAGGCAAGAAAGTCGACCGCGGTGGCCCGAACGTCGATCGGGACGACGCCGAGCGACTGGTACGCGTCGATGAACGACAGGGCGCCTCGCTCGTGCGCCAGCCGGGCGATCGCCGCGATGTCCTGCAGCGCACCGTTCTGGTAGTACGCGTGCGCTGACGACACGATTGCGGTGCGTTCATCGATGGCGCCATCGTAGCTCTCGAGTGGCACGGCACCATCGCGCACGCCCACCCAGCGCACCTGCGCGCCGCGCTGCTCCTGCGCCAGCCAGACATGGCCGACCGTCGGGAACTCGGCGCCGCTGGCGACTACCACGTTCCGCTCGCCATCGAAGCACAGCGACGTCGCGACCGCGCTGGTGGCGTGCGACACGGACGACATGACGGCAATTTCTTCAGGATCGGCATTGATCAACGCGGCGAAGGCGCGACGCGACAGCTCTACCTCCGCGATCCACGTGTCCCAGTCCATCCCCTGCCTGTTCCACTGGTCGAGGAATCGGTCGGCTGCAGCGCGAGTCACCGTCGTCAGCGGCGCCTGCGAGCAGTTGTTGAGCGGGATCGTGTGAGCGAGGAGCGGGATCTGCGCCCGCAGTGCAGGGAGGTCGTACCGGGGAGCAACCATCGGAAGCGGTGGCCGGAGTGGATTCGCGCAGCTGCGCGGCTGCTACCAGGATGTACATCAAGATGTATCGTGGGGCGAGCCGGGCTACAGTGGGCAGCGTTCGCGCTCGGCGGTGGACTCGTCACCTCCCGCACCCTCTCCTCCCGTTTTTCGCCTGGTATAAATGCCCGTCTCGGTCGATGCCTCCCGAACCATCTACGATGCGCTCAGGGCGAACGGCATCTCGCTCATCTCGGCGCTGCCGGAAACGTGGCTGGTCCATCTGATCCGGATGGCCGAAGACGACCCCGCGATGACGCTGGTGCGGCTCTCGAGAGAGGGGCAAGGGGTCGGGATCTCCACTAGCGCCCATCTGGCTGGTGCACGATTGGTGATGCTGATGCAGAATCACGGCTTCCTCCAGTCGATCAACGGCATCGTGTCGTGCGCCCAGCTCTATCGCATTCCGCTGGTGATGCTGATTTCATACCGTGGCTGCTTCGAAGAGCGTATTCATGGCAGACTGACGGTGGCCTGGTGACCATCCCGGTGCTGGATGCGCGACGCATTCCGTACGATACCCTCGAGTCGATGGAGCGTGTCGCGCACCGGATCACGAAAGCGTTCACGTTGGCATCGGCGGCCAACCGCCCGGTGGCGCTGCTGCCTGAACGTGACCTGATGTGGGAGGAGGCCGCGTGAAGCGCATCGAGGCGATGGCCGCGATCCACGGCCGGCTCGAGTCGTGTGTGGTGGTGACGATCATGAGTGCGGTGGCGGCTGAGCTGCAGTCACTCGGGCACCGACCGAACTTCCTCTACGTTCGTCGCCTCGTTCGATACGGCGCTGGCGGCACCAGAACTCACCACCCTGGTCGCCAAGGTGGATGCGGTCGGCCCTGCCGCATTCGTCACCGATCTCGCACTGCTCGCGAATCGGTTCCAGTTTGCACGTCACCTGCGATCACTGCAGGCGACCCGAGGCATTCGCATGTCGCAGACGCTCTTGCAACTCGATGCCGATCTCGCCTCTGGCAGCGTGCAGGTGATCGACCTGCCGCCAGTGTTCGCAACCTCGCTTGGGCTGACCATGGAAGTAATTTCACGATATGACGAGCACGGCCCGGGCTGGCACTGGAGTACGATCACACTCGGCGAGCACACCGGCACGCACTTCGATGCTGGCCAGGCCGGGCGGTTCACGCCGCCTTTCCCGAACCGCACCATCATGCACGGGGCGGGGAAGTTCGGGTTGGCGTCGTTGTGCAATCTCGACCGGCTGCCGACGACGTCAGCGTCGTGATCGCGGCGCCGCTCAAGCTGGTGACCGGCAGCGGCAGTCCGCTGCGAGTGCTGGCGTTGATCGCGCAATGATCTTCGCGTCGCGGGCCTGGGGCTCACGCTGAGCCGCCATCACCCCCGGAACGGATCGTGTGCGGTCGCGATCTCGCCCCGCCGCGGGGGCGCTGGTTCGTTGACGGCCCCATGGTTGATCAGTCCTCGAAGACCACTGGCAACGTGACGCCAAGTTTCGCTGCCTTCGCAGCAAACGCACTCAGATCATTTGCCACCAAACCAGCGAACTGCTTCTTCAGTCCCTCGAGCTGGTCACGCAGCATTCCGTAGACGGCCACCTGCTGCTCCGTCGGGCGGAAGTCGGCACTGGACGCCGAAACGTCACTGCCCACCGAGGCCAGTTTCTCGTACAGCTGGTTTGGCGTGCGGAATGCATCCTCACGCGCGCCAGTCAGCGCGATGTCGTACAGTTTGCCCTCGATCTCGATCACCTTCCTCTCGACCGCGTCGATCTCCTTCACGAACGCTTCGGCGTCGGCAACCGGTACATCGCGACCCGCTGACGGTCCGAACTCCTTCATGTCCTTGATGCGCTCACGCAGCGTGTTGCGCAGCTGCTCAAACCCGCGGCGGCTCCACTCGGACTCGTCGATGAGCGCCACGGTCTCGTTCAGCGCATCACGGACGCTCAGCGCGAGGGTCACCTGCGCCGTGATGTCGGAGTCAGTGCCGTCGCTGTTCGGATCGCGCCGTACCTCGACGCGCTGGCGAAGCGTGTCGCGACCCCAGAGCATCGCCACGGTATAGGCGCCGGGTGCCACCAGCGGCCCGACCTGTCCTCCCACCAGATCGAGATCCCATGCCACCAGCGGCCGGGAATCAGTCACGCGCAGTGCTGTGTTGCCTGGTGGTGCCGTGCGCAGCTTCGCCTTGCGCGGCCCTTCGTGGCGCAGATCCCAGAGCGCCCGGTTCAGCCCCCTTTTTGCTGGCGCTGCCTTGAATTTCCGGATCATTGCTCCCGTCGCGTCAAAAACGCGGAAGCTCACCGAGTCCCTGGCCGTCGAATCCGTGGGCATCGTTCCGATGGCATAGTTGACCGTTGCGGCGAGCGGTGGATCCTGTCCACCAACCAGAGAATTCGGCGAGCCCGTCGGCGTCGAGATTTTTCGGAATCGATACGCGGCGCGCATCGGCAGCAACGTCACTGGCTTGCGCGCGATCGAGTCAGCGAGCGTCCGCAGATACGAGATGTCATCCGCGATGTAGAAGCCGCGCCCGTAGGTGGCGACCACCAGATCATGGAAATGTCCCTGAATCTCCAGCCAGCTCACAGGCGCATGAGGAAGTCCGCCGTTGATCTCGATCCAGCGCACACCATCATCGAGCGACACGTAGAGCGCATTCTCCGTTCCGGCGTAGAGCATGCCCTTCCGCACCGGATCTTCGCGGACGACGTGCACATAGCTGAACACACTCTTCGGAATGTCGGTGCTGATCCGTGTCCAACTGCGCCCGAAGTCGGTAGTGCGGAAGATGTATGGATCACGATCGTTGATCAGATGCGCATCCACCGCGATGTATGCCGTACCCGCATCGTACTTGCTTGGCTCGATGTTGGAGATGGTGCTCCACTTCGGCAGGCCGGGCACGTTCGCCGTCAGGTTGGTCCACGATTTTCCGCCATCCCGCGTGACGTGGAGCAACCCGTCCATCGTGCCCGCCCAGATCAGATCCTTCTGCAGCGGTGACTCGGCAATCGCGAACAGCACCGTCACGTTCTCGACGAACAGGTTGTCGATCACCAACCCGCCCGACGACCGCTGTTTCGTGGTATCGTTGGTCGACAGGTCCGGGCTGATCAGCGTCCAGCTCTGCCCGCCATTGGTGGTCTTGTGCACGTACTGCGATCCCACGTAGACCGTCTTGTGATCGTGCGGCGACAGGTGAATCGGAAACGTCCACTGGAAGCGATACTTGAGATCCTTCGGCGCCACGCCGTACCCCGCCTCCGGCCACGGTTCCACGGCGCGCGCCATGCGCGTCTGCAGGTCGAACGTCTCCAGGCCGGCGTCATAGCAGCCACTCCACACCGTGCGATTGTCGACCGTGTCCGGAATCGTCCACCCGCTTTCACACCCTCCCACCGGACTCCAGACACCGACCGACCGGTTCCCGCGCGAGTTGCTCGGCCCGACGTACGAGTACCCATCCTGTCGATTGCCATACAGGTTATAGGGAATCTTCGTATCGACCGCCACATGATACATCTGCGCGTTCGGCAGCGCGATCCGCGTGAACGACTGCCCGCCATCGATCGTGATGCCAACGCCACCATCGTCAGCAACCATGAAGCGATCGGGATCGCTCGGATCCCACCAGATGTCATGCAAGTCGCCACCAGCGCGTGGCGCGTTCGGCATCTTGGTCAGGCCACCGTCGGTCGTCCCGACGAAGCGCACGCCAACCACGAACAGCTTGTCGGCATTGTTCGGACTGATGCCGAAGCGAGTGTAGTACTGCGGCCGTTCCAGCAGGTCGTGATCGCGATTCACCGACCGCCAGGTGCGGCCGCCGTCGTCGGAACGATAAAGGGCCGGCTCCTTCATTTCGATCAGCGCATACAACCGCCGCGGATCGCTGCGCGCGACGCCGACTGCGATCTTGCCCATCGTCCCAGTCTTCGGCAGCCCTTTGCCCCAGCCCTGGCCATCGGCCCCACCATCCAGTCGGAGCCAGGTGTCGCCAGCGTCGCGCGACATCCAGATGCCGCTGCCGGCACCGCCGGAATTCTTGTCCCACGGCACGATGTACTGCTGCCAGCTGGCCGCGAACAGCACCCGCGGATTCGTCGGGTCCATCGCGACGTCGATCACACCGGTGCTGTCATTCACGAACAGCACCTTCTTCCACTGCCGGCCGCCGTCCGTGGTGCGCCAGAGGCCACGATCCAGCTGCGGACCGTAGCCATGCCCCTGCGCCGCTGCGTAGACCACGTCGGGATCGGTCGGATGGATCACGACCCGACCGATACGCCCCGTGCTCTCCAGCCCCATGCGATTCCAGTGCTGACCCGCGTCGGTCGATCGATAGATGCCGTCGCCGATCGAGACGTTGCTGCGCAGGAAGGTTTCACCCGTGCCGAACCACACCACATTCGGATCGCTGGGCGCCACCGCCACCGCGCTGACCGACGAGACGCGCAGGGAGTCGGTGAGCGGCACCCATCGCGTGCCGCCGTTGGTGCTCTTGAACAACCCGCCGCTGGCAGCGCCCGCGTAGTACGTCTTGTATTCGCCCGGCACGCCGGCCACGGCAATCACGCGGTTCCCATCGGGGCCGACGAACCGCCATGACGGCACCTTCACGAATGCCGTGTCCAACCCGACGGAAGGGGCGGCGGCCGTCGGCGCGGGGCGAGTGCGCTGTGCGACGGCGAGACCGGGGATCAGCGCCAGGAGGAGCGGCGCGAAGCGACGGAGCGACATGATCGGAGTGCGGAGGGTCAACACAGACACCGTTGGGAGAGGAAATTCACCAGGGTGAGGGAAGTATGTGTTGCGCTCCGGCTCGCGGCGAGGTCTTTTGGCCGCAGCATGTCATCCTCGCGATCCGACTCCTACACCCTCACTCCTCCGAGTCCGCCGTCACCGCTGCCCGGGATGGCTGGTGCCAGAGCTGCGTCAACCCTCCCTGGTGCGTGCCACGGCCGCATCGCGCGCTTCAGGAGAACCACCGTCGAGGATGAGCGCGCGCTGACGACGGCCTGTCGTTCGCGATGGCGGGGCCTGCCCCGGCATCGCGTGCGGTGTGCGCACGGCCGTGCTGCGCTGGCCCACGTGGATGTGCGTGAGCGCGACGACCTCGTTTCAGTCGTTCTCTGACGGCACTGGTTCGGGTGTGGTATTCGGTGCGTTCGCCATAGCGACCCAGCACTGCGTCATGGACGTCGAGCAGGTACCCGACTGGTCTTCATCGTCCGCACGCTGCATCTTGACAGCATGACCGCCGACCTCGTCGCGCGGGGCGTCGCACTGCTCGATCGCGCGGTGACGATGGGTTTCTATCATTCGGAATACCTCAAATGGAACGGCCCGTTCCATGGCGTCGTGCGCGGGCGGGAGGATTTTGATCGCGTGGTGGCGCGTGTACGGGTGCGTGACGCGGAGTTCAGCGCCGCGGTGGCAGCGGCGCAGGGCTGACTGATCACCTCGCACCGAAGCGCTCCCCGAGGCCGCTCGTGGCCCGTCTTACCGGATACCTCACGCCCCCGCACACCTCTCACCCTGGTCGCAGAACATGACTGAGCGTTCTTCCCGCCGCGAGTTCATGGGCCTCGCCGCCGCCACTGCCGCCGCCGGCTTCACGCCGCAGGCCTTGCGTGCCATGCCGACGCGGTCGATGGCGATCGACCCCGAGCTGATCGTGGTCAACGCGCGAGTTCATACCGTGAGCGCGACGCTGCCGCGCGCCGAGGCGTTTGCGATCACTGGCGGGCGATTCGTCGCGGTCGGGAGCACGTCGGAGATGCGCTCCCTTGCCGGCCGTCGGACGCGCGTCATCGACGCCAAGGGAAACACGATCGTTCCGGGCTTCATCGATACGCACAATCATCCGATCGGAACCACGCTGCTGTACGAGACGCTGGTCGGCAATCCGTTCGAGGTGGAGTTCGTCACAATCGCGAGCATCATCGAGAAGCTTCGGGCGAAGGCGCAGGGCACGCCGGCTGGCATGTGGGTGGACGGGTACTTCCACGACGACACGAAGTTGAAGGACAAGCGCCTGCTCACGATCCGCGATCTCGATCAGGTGAGCACCGAGCATCCGGTGGTGGTGCGGCACCGCGGCGGGCATACGGCGTTTTACAACAGCAAGGCGTTCGAGCTGGCTCGCGTCACGAAGGAGACACCGGCACCGGCCGGCGGGACGTTCGACAAGGACGCCAGCGGCGAGCTCAATGGCCGCGTGACCGATCGCGCGATGGGTGTGCTCTTTGCGGCGGGCGCGCGCCCGGTGTTCAGCGCGGCAGAGCGCGAACGGCGCGAGCGCGACGGCCTGGCGCACATCTCGAAGCAGTTCGCGCGCTATGGTCTCACGACGGTGCATCACGAGGGCGGCGACCTGGCGGCAATCCAGGACGTGCGCGCCCGCGGCGATCTGCGGCACCGCGTGAGCTACGAGGCGACGGGCCGCGTACTGGAAGGCATGATTGCGAGTGGAATCCGCAGCGGCTTCGGCGACGACTGGCTCCGCTTCGGTGCGACATCGGAGCACACGGTGGACGGCAGCTTCTCAGAGCGCACCATGGCGCTCAGCACACCCTACGCCGGCACGACGTACACCGGCAACATCACCGAGCCGCAGCCGGAGTTGGACGCCTGGGTGGAACGCGTGCACCGCGCCGGAATCCAGGTGAACTGCCACGCCAACGGCGACGTGGCCATCGACATGTATCTCACGGCGCTGGAACGGGCGCAGCAGAAGGCGCCGCGCGCCAACACGCGACCGAAGATCACGCACTGCACCCTGATCACCGACGCACTGGTGAAGCGGATCCGTGCGCTCGACGCGATTCCCTCGATGTTCACCACCTACGCCTACTACAACTCCGACAAGTTCCCGTTCTACGGCGAGGCGCTCATGCAGCGTTGCATGGCGTACAGGAGCATGCTCGATGCCGGCGTGCATGTGGCGGCGGGGTCCGATTTCTTTCCGGGTCCGTTCTCGCCGCTGATGGGCATGCAGGGCATGGTCACGCGCACCGGCTGGGACGGGAAGACCTGGGGCGCGAACCAGCGCATCAGCGTGGCGGAAGCGCTGCTCGTGAACACGCTGCACGGCGCGTATGCCGCGCACGAGGAGCAGGGCAAGGGGTCCATCGCGGTCGGCAAGCTGGCGGACTTCGTGCAGCTGGCCGATGATCCGCACACGGCGAAGCCTGAGACGATCAAGGATATCGCGATCGTGCGCACTGTGGTGGGCGGCGAGGCGACCTACGTGGCGTAGCGCGCCGCGGCGCCGCTGCCGCGCCAGGCAGCGAAGCGGTTGCCTGCACATCGAGAAATTGGCGGTTGTCAAGGTGAAAACGCCGCAGCCACTGTGCCCGCGCACCGCCAGGGCGACCATGGCGTAGCGGCGACTGGAAACCGAGGCCACTTTATTGTGGTGAACGTCCCTCCTGAACGACTCGCAGCCGCCCTCGCCGACCGCTACCGCATCGAGCGTGAACTCGGTGCGGGCGGCATGGCGAACGTCTATCTCGCCGAAGACCTGAAACACGATCGCAAGGTCGCGATCAAGGTCCTCAAGCCCGAACTCGCCGCCGTGCTCGGCGCCGAACGCTTCATCGTCGAGATCAAGACCACGGCGGCGCTGCAGCATCCGCACATTCTGCCGCTGTTCGATTCCGGCACGGCGGACGGATTTCTGTTCTACGTCATGCCCTACATCGAGGGCGAAACGATTCGCGACAAGCTCAATCGCGAAACACAGTTCGGCGTGGACGAGGCCGTGCGCCTCACGCGCGAGGTGGCCGATGCGTTGGACTACGCACACCGGCACGGCGTGATCCATCGCGACATCAAGCCCGAGAACATTCTCCTGCACGATGGGCGCGCGATGGTGATGGACTTCGGCATCGCGCTGGCAGTGAGCGCGGCGGCCGGCGGCCGCATGACGGAGACGGGGCTCAGCCTCGGGACGCCGCACTACATGTCGCCGGAGCAGGCGACGGCGGAGAAAGAGATCAGCGGCCGCTCCGATGTGTATTCGCTCGCGAGTGTGTTGTATGAACTGCTCGCCGGCCAACCGCCGCACTTGGGCGGTTCGGCGCAGCAGATCCTCATGAAGATCATCACCGAGCCCGCCGAGCCGGTGACGAAGCGGCGAAAAGCGGTGCCGGAGAATGTGGCGGCGGCGCTGGCGAAGGCGCTGGAAAAGCTGCCGGCGGATCGCTTCGAGACCGCAGCGGCGTTCGGGGCTGCGCTCGACAACGCATCGTTCAGATCCGCTGCGAGTCACGGCATCTACGCCGACGTCGCGCTGTCTGCCG
>CAYMQV010000021.1:0-35348 GCA_964392395.1 uncultured Gemmatimonadaceae bacterium | reverse complement strand
GGCGCTGGCCAGATTGCTCGTGAGCCCCATCAGGCAGGTGACCGCGAGCAGGATGAGCATCGTGCTCCACCACCTGGTCCGGCGCCTCCACAGTTCGCGCTGCAGCGCTGTCAGTGGTACCAGCCAAACCAGAAAGAGCAGCAGAAACACGCCGCGATACACTGCCGCACGTGCATTGCCCAGTGTCGGAAGCGCCATCACGAGCATACACGCGCCGATCGGCACACCGGCAAGCACCGGCAGCCAGAAGGGCGGCATTGGGGGGCGATCTTCCATTGAATCGTTCACGGTGGCACCGGAATCTCGTGTGGTAGACGGAGTACCAGCCGGGATCAGCGCCGATCCGCGCAGCTGTCACGTACGATCGTGCCAACCTTTCCGACAGTGCACGGTACTCAAAACGCTGCCTGCGACGCGAGCACCCTGCGCCGAACGGTGGCTGTGGCGCGGCAGACCGTGCAGCAGGCAATGGCAGCGATTCCCCCGCGGTTCATCGCGCCTGACCCACGTTCCGTCCCGGAGTAACTGCAACCAGCAAGCCGGCAGTGTAGCATTCGGCCATGACGCGACTTCTCGCCGGCAATGCACCGCTCGCGCCCTCCGTGCTCCAGGGCCATTGGACCCGGCTCTGGGCACTCGCGCTGCTCTGGTGGACCCTCGAAGGCGTTGCCACGGCAACCACCTACCGTGGCATGACCGGCGTCAGCTGGGAGAAGATCTTTCTGCTGACGGGGCTTGGAATCGTGCAGTGGGTACCGCTCACCATCCTCGCGCTCTGGATGGCCGAACGCGTGCCGGTCGATCGGCAGAGCTGGCGCTGGTCGATGCCACTGACGATGCTGGTCGCGGCGGCACTGGTCGTGCTCAAGGCGATCGTGGTCGTCGTCGGCAATCCATATGTCGGCTGGTACGCCACCCTGCCGCCATTCGGCGAGATTCTCCTCAGCAGCGTCGCCAACAACCTCTTTCTGTTCTGGCTCGTCGTGGGCGTGGGTCACGCCATCGTCAATGCACGCCGGGTGCAGGAGCGCGACGAGCAGCTGGCGCGCGCCGAGCTGCAGCACCTCAAGTCACAGCTCCACCCGCATTTTCTGTTCAATGCGCTGAACACAGTCAGCTCGCTCATCCGCACCGATCCCGAGACGGCGACGCAGATGATTGCGCAGCTGAGCACTCTTTTGCGGCACGCCCTGCAGCGCGCCAGCACGCAGGAAGTGACGCTGAAGGAAGAACTGACGATTCTTTCCGCCTATGTCGAAATCGAGCAACTCCGATTCGAGGATCGGCTGGCGGTCGTCTGGCGGGTCGCTTCCGATACGATGGGCGCGCAGGTGCCGCATCTGTTGCTGCAGCCGCTGGTGGAAAATGCGATTCGACACGGCATCGCGCCCCGCAGTGAGTCGGGTACGGTCGAGATCGCGGCATACCGGCGAAACGGAACCTTGCATCTCTCGGTGTCGGACAACGGCGTCGCACGGTCTGCACCGCCAGCACAGAAGGGCGGCGTTGGTCTGACCAATACCCGTGATCGACTGCGCCAGCTCTACGGTGCGGCACACTCATTCACCGTTGACGCCGTCGCACCGCATGGACTCCGCGTCGATATCGCATTCCCTTTCCGCGAGACCGTGATCGCATGACTGTCGCCGACATGGCCCGACCTGCCGCCTCCGCCACCCTCATCACCCCCCGCATCACCGTCCTGATCGTCGATGACGAGCCGCCGGCGCGACGCGGCCTGCGAGCGCTGCTCGAAGAGCAGGCCGACATCGAGGTGATCGGCGAGGCACGGAACGGCACCGAAGCGATCGCCGCGATCCAGTCTCTCCGGCCGGCCCTGGTGTTTCTCGATGTGCAGATGCCCGAGAGTGACGGGTTCGACGTCGTGCGCGCGATTGGCGCAGAGCGTATGCCCGTGGTGGTGTTCGCCACTGCCTTTGATCACTACGCGCTGCAGGCCTTCGAAGCCCACGCCCTCGACTATCTGCTCAAGCCGTACGATCGTGCGCGTTTCGATGCCGCACTCGATCGTGCGAGGCTGCAGGTGCGACGGAAGACCGTCGATGATCGGTTGCTGGCGTTCGTCGACCGGCTCGAGGGTCGGCCGCAATACCTGACCCGGCTCACGGTCAAGACGGGCACGCGTACCCAGTTTGTCGCGGTGGGAAGTGTGGACTATTTCGAGGCGGAGTCCAACTACGTTCGGCTGCGTGTCGGTGATCACTCGTATCTCATTCGCGATACCCTGACCAATCTCGCCGAACGTCTCGATCCCGCACATTTCGTTCGCGTGCACCGGTCGCTGATCATCCAGACCTCACGCATCTTGGAAGCCGAGTCGCTGTTTGCGGGCGAGTATGTGCTCTTTCTCTCCACCGGCCGCCGGTTGACCAGCGGTCGCACCTACCGTGCCGCCGTCCAGGGCGCGCTCGGGCTCTGAGGGGCGCACGGCCAACATCCCACGCGTTCCGCCGTCTGGGCGGCGTCGGGCTGAGTGACCTGTACGTCAGCAATCGCCGACGAGGCGACTGGAGTCCGGCACGCAACCTCGGACCACTCGTCAATACTGCGTTTGACGAATAGGACCCCACGCTATCACGCAACCTGCGGGAACTGTACTTCGTACGACGTCAGTCGCGTCGTGGCGATTTCTCCCGCATCGGGACTCGGTGGCTCGACCTGCACGGCCGTCGGCAGCGTGGGTTCGGGTCAGCGTGTGCCGGTGTGCCTGTGATCTGGCCTCACCGGGTGCATCGGATACTCCCCGGCGCCGGTGCCGAGTCGCATCATGCCCGCGTATGCAAACGCGCCGTCACCCGCTGCCGGAGGCTTCCGCGCGGCGATCGACTGACAGACCGCCCCCGTTCGGCGTGTCCAGACAGCGCGGCCCTTCGAACAGCGGGGGACACGCGTTCCGTCGATCTCGATGTCACGCACGCCGCTGTCAAACAGAAGCTGACTTTCCACCGGAAGCAGCACGACGTGGTCGAACGACTCGCGCTCCCAGGAGATTCCCACGGTACGCAACAATGCGCGCGGTGCGCTCGCCACGACGACGGTGTCGCCGATCTGCTGGCTGACCAGCTGATACGGCGGCCGACGGCTGGCATTCGAACTCCCCAGCGTTCGGCCTCGAAGGGTGACACGCGCCGTCACATCAATGTACGGCACATCACTGGTGCTGATCCGAATCCGGCCGACGAGTGCAAGTCGCACGGTCGGGGCCGTGCCGACGGGGATCCGGAGGTGTGCTGTCGCATCGGAAGCATGCTCGAACGCCGTCAGGGGCAGCAGCATGGCGATCATTGGGAGCCGGTGCCAGAACGGCTGTCGAGTACGGATGACGTCTGGGCGTGTGGGCATCGGTGCTGGGCGAATGGTGAGCGACAGACGACAACGGACGGAGCGCCGACGGCATCGCGTGCTGAAGGAGGGTGCCGAATCAGCGACGGTGGATCTTACCAGTTGTCCGATACGGAAGGCCCCTGCCGAAGTTTCAGGCCGTCGCCGTTTTCAGGGGGTGGCAGCCGGTGAAACCTTCAGAGTTAAATTACCGTCGGTAAGATTAACTCATCAGCCGCCCCGCAGTCTACCCGCAGTCTACCCGCATGCTTCCCTCAGCCGCCGAGTCATGTCATCTCCACAGCCCCACGCACCCGCCGGATCCGGCTCGCGACGCCATGGCATCTCCCACGCAATACTCGCAACCGCGGGGCTCCTGCAGTTGGCGGCGTGTGGACACGCATCGACGCTACCGCGAACGCTGATCGGCGGTGTGCCCGGTTTACTCGCCATGCGACTTGCAGCGCGATGGGATCGACCTGCACGGTTTCACAATGGATGAAGTCGTCGAGGATATTGACCTCGTTCGCAGTGCATTGAGGTATGATCACATCAACCTCTACAGCGTGAGCTATGGCACGCGGTTGGCACAGATCTTTGCCGACAGACACAGGGACCGCGTCTCTCGCTCGGTGATGGGTGGTGTGAACCCACCCGGACGCTTCGTGTGGGAAGCAGGGCAGCTGGATACCGTCATCGTTCAGGAGTTCAGCCGGCTCTGTGCGCAGGACGCGTGGTGCCACGCGCGCACGCCGGATCTTGCCGCGACGGTGCGACGCGTCGCGCACAACATGCCGACGCGATGGGGGCCGTTCTCGATCGACCGGGGGGTCGTCCTCGCGGCGACGTTCGGCATGCTGTACGATCGCGGCTCAGCGGCCATGGCCCTCGACGCGTTCGTCGATGCCGACCGTGGAGATGCGAGCGGACTCGCGGTGCTGTCACGATTCGCCCGCTCCGCCATCAGCTCAGGCAATGTGTACGGAGACCTGTTCGCGAAGGGAAGCACGGACTACGACACCGCGCGAAAGTACACCGCCGCGTTCGAACCACGCGGGACGATCATGGGATCACCGATGTCGTCGCTGTTGTGGGAGATGGTGGCAGACTCCGGCGGCTGGCCGATTGTCCGCGGCGCACGTGACTCCCGCACAGCCGCCCCCTCGGATATCGAGACACTGCTCATCGGGGGAAAGCTTGATGTGTCCACACCGGCGGTGAATGCGACGCGCGAACTGCTGCCGATGCTGTCGCGTGGCCATCAGGTGATCTTCCGCGACGCAGGGCACGCGAACCTGATGGAGTTTCAGGGAGCGGCGTACGAGTCGCTGGTCGGTGGCTTTTTCGCAACCGGTGCCATCGACACGACAGGCTTTCACTATGAACCGATGACCTTCCGGGTCAAGTGGAAGCTGTCACGCATGGTGAAGCTGTCCATCATCGGTGGGGTGATTCTGCTTGGCGGACTGGTGTTCGCGGGCGTCAAGCTCGCGCCGGGCTGACTGGCGCGCCAACTCAGATAGCGGCGCGGTGCGGCGCTACTCGGGCTCGTACAGCAGCCGCACCGAGCGGCTCAGCTCGCGCACCAGCGGCGCGAACCCTGCCCCCGCGACGGAGAGTCTGCCCTCCGTCAGCCGGCCATCGATGGCCAGCACGGTATACCCGTGCACCATCGCCCACTGCGCCACCGTGCGTTCACGAATCGCGCGGTGCGGCAACAGCCCTTCGTCCGCGGCACGCGTCACCGCCTCGATCGCCGGCGCCTCAGCAGCATCGGCCGCTGCCCGAAGCGCTGGATACCCGGCGGACCGTGCGAACTCCGGTGCGAACGCCAGGCGAAGCCGCGCTGGATCTGACACACCATATCGAAAATAGGCTGTGGCCAGGCGAACGATGCCGTCGAGCACCGACGTGGCCTTGGAGAGCGCGACGCGCTGCGTGCGACCGAGTTCGAGCAACGCCTCGGTACTGAGCTCGGCCAGCAGCGCCTCCCGATCCGAGAAATGATTGTAGATCGCGGGGTGCGACACCCCGACCACGCGGGCCAGCGCGCGGAGGCTCAGGCCGGCGGTGCCTTCCTTCGACACCATCATGCGCGCCGCGTCGAGCACGGCATCGCGCAGGTTTCCATGGTGATACGGACGTCGGGCAGGCATAGGTCGGAGTGTAACCCGCGGAAACATTTCCGCCACGTTGTGTCACGACGACGGGCCGCGCCGCTGCGTCATGTCAGGGCACCACCCCGCTGCGCTCCGAGTACTCCGCAGCGATGTAGTAGCCGAGGGCACGTTTGCGCGGGTTCGTCGTGTTGCGCACGTTGCCGCGCAGGTTCGCGCTGGGGAGGGAAAACGGCGAGCCGTCCCCGCTGATCTCAGCGTTGAACGCGAGGTAGTAGTCGTACGCCGGCCTGGAGATGGCAAACTGCCGCAGCTGCACCACCTGACCAGAGCGGACGCGAATGTCGATGTACGGCTGGAACCGGCGGACGACGCGTCCATTCAGGAGATCGTCGTCCCCGATGGACCGCGTTCGCGTTCCGGTGTCCGGTGAGACCTGCCGCGCCCCATCAACCCACTGCTCCCACAGGTAGGAGTTCGATGCAGCAGGCGGGTCGACCACATCGATTGTCGCACGCAGTCCTTCCGTGGCCGCCGACTGATTCGGTCGTGGCACGAAGTACAAGCTGTCGATCGGAACCGCCGCCTGAACCACCTCCGCCGCTTCGTACTGATCGCCCTGCCATTGAATCCGAAGGGTGTATTGACGCCCCACAACGATCGGGAGATCACTCGCGGCGTACGTCCCTGGGGTTCCCGTCACCTCGGCCATCAGCACGCTGCGACTCGCGTCATCCACGACCTGCACCACCGCACCACGCGCCGGTGGCGCGGCGACGTTCGTAAAGTAGGGTGCCGTCGTCGTCAGTCGGATGACTTGCGGACTGAGTACCGGTCCCGCCGGGCGCTCTTGAACGCGCCGTACCTCGAGACGTGCCTCGACCACCAGGAGCACGGGACCATCGGTCACCTTCAGGCCGACCACACGCTCACAGGCCGTCTGGCTCCCCATCAGCAGCGCTATCGCCATCAGCGCGCGAATCACTCGTTGCATGAGCAGTTCTCAGAATCGAAAGACGTAATTGAAACTCGGGACGATCCCGAAGATCGATGTTTGTACCGCCTCAGCAACGAGCGGATCTTTCTTTGCCTGGCGGACGCGCAACGACTGGGCGTTGAACCGGTTGTAGGCATTCAGCACACCGAACTGCAACTCACCACGACGCAGTGTTCGCGTCAGGCTCAGGTCGAGTCGGTGATAGATCGGCAGCCGTGCGGCATTGCGTAGGCCGTACTCCGCCACCAGAAAGCCATCCAGCGTGTAGCGCGATTGCGGGAACGTGGTCGGCAGGCCGCTGGCCAGCAGGAAACTGGAACCGACCGTCCATTTCGGCTTCCAGCGATACGTACCAACGACACTCAGATTGTGCAGCCGGTCATAGGGCGATGCGTACCAGTCGCCGTTGTTCACGCCACCACCACTCGTCGCACCGGAGTTCCTCGGTACCGGAAACCGTTGTTCAGCACGCGATACGGTATAGCTCGCCCACCCGGTCACGCGCCCAGTGGTGCGCCGGGCGTAGAGTTCCAGCCCGTACGAGCGACCGGACCCCTGTACCAGCGCGGTCTCGACACGCGGGTTGAAGATGATCTCGGCACCATCGATGAAGTCGACGACATCATCGATGGTCTTGTAGAACGTCTCTGCGGTGAACTCGTACTCCTTCAGCTGGCCGCTGTAGCCGAACGCGAACTGATCCGCCGTCATCGGTCGGATATCGGGCCCCGCCACTTCCCACAGATCGAGTGGCGTTGGGGAGTTCGTCGGAGTGACGAGGTGCAGAAATTGCTGTGTCCGCGCATAGCTGATCTTGAGACTCGATTGCGCGTCGAGCGTGTACCGCGCCGACGCGCGCGGTTCCCATCCATCGTACGACACGAGTGTCGCGCCGCGGGCGATACGTGAACTGTCGATGACCGTTCCGGCCTCGTAGCGGTCCAACGCGCTGTTGTATACCACTGGCGCGTCGTTCCGATAGCGATACCGTGTCGCCTGACCCAGGCGCGCAATCGACGCATAGCGTACGCCGTACCGGATTGCGATCGGGCCTGCCTCGAACTCATGACCGGCATACCCGGCGAGCGTCCTGCCGCGGCGCGCCTCGGGGCCGAACGCCTGGGTTGCGCTGGTGTCCGTCTGGCCGCGCACGCCCTTGTCGAAGGTGGTCGCCGTCCAGTCGGCGCCGAATTCGAGGCGGTGCCTGGCTGTGAGCTGATACGTCTCATCCACCTTCAGCGTTGCAGTGGCAATGCCGGCCTTCCAGCGCGCGGAATCAAGTCCGGGAAATGGGAAGCGAATACGGAAGTCGTAGTTGCTGCTCGTGGCGGTGACCTTGGAGAAGAGTCGATCACCGATCGCCTGATTCCAGCGCAGGGTCGCCGCCCGATTGCCCCAGCCGACCCCGACCCCGAGGTTGGGGCGCGCGAATTCATCGCGCCCCGCATACCCCGACAGCATCAGAGCCCCTCGCTGTCCGAGCCTGATGTTTCCCTTGGCATTCAGATCGTAGAAGTACGCCGTATTGTCATTCAGGTTGCTGTCGCTCGAGAGGCGAAGAAAGGCATCGGCGTACGAACGGCGCCCCGCCACCAGGAATGAACCGCGCTTGCCGAGCAGCGGTCCCTCAAATGTCGCACGGCTCGAGATCAAGCCGATCGATGCGCTGCCGGCGTACTGGTTGCCATTTCCTTCGCGCTGCCGCACGTCGACCACCGACGAGATCCGACCGCCGAACTTGGCCGGAATGGCGCCCTTGTACAGGGTTACGTTGTCTACCGCGTCGGCATTGAACGTGGAGATGAACCCGAGAATGTGCGACGGATTGTAGATCACCGCTTCATCGAGCAGGATCAGGTTCTGGTCCACCCCGCCGCCGCGCACGACGAACGCGGTCGACGCGTCGCTCACTGTCGCGACTCCGGGCAGCAGCGCGATCGAGCGCAGCGGATCGACTTCGCCCAGCAGCGGAGGCGCGAGCCGTACTGTCGCCATGTCGAGCCGCACCACACTCATGTCGGGCAGCCTGGGATCGAGATCGGCGCGTTCCTCGTTCCTGTCCGACTTCACGACGACGGTGGACAGCGTGGTCTGTTGCGGCTTCAGTACGAAGTCTTGTACCACCGAGGCTGACAGCGTGACCACCGTATCCACCGGCGTGAAGCCAATCGCACGTACCCGCAAGCGATGCGCGCCTGGTGGCAACGTCAGCACGAAGTAGCCTTCTTCGTTGCTTTCGCGCGCGAGCCGAAGCTCTCCGACGATCAGCACCGCATTCCGGATCACCTCGCGTGACGCTGCGCTGCGGACATAGCCAGTCAATCGAACCACTGGCGTCCGCAACCTGACTGAATCGCGCGGAACGGGCGGAATCGGAACAATCAATAGCTGGTTGGCCGGCCCGACGAAGCCACGCAGCCCGCTCCCCGCAAGCGCCCGCTGCAGAGCCGTGGCCGCCGGTGTGGCAATAGCGCGGATGCGCACCCGGCGCGACATCGCAGGCAGCGCACCGTCCACGATGAATGACAACCGTGCCTGCCGTGCAATCTCGGCGATGACCGCCGACATCGGCTGTTCGCTGTCATTCAGCGTGACCGTCACGGCCAGTGCACCACGCAGCGGGGCGGTACTGTCCAGCGCAATGAAGTCCCGTGGAAGCGCAGATTGACCCTGAAGGGGACCGGTCGTCACTGTTGTCATCAGAATGGCGAAGGCGCACCATGTGAAACGGTGCCTGGATGTGAAATGCACGGCAGTCGGGATCAGTGTGAGACATCACCCAGGTGGATTTTCCACGTGTGACTGGTGACATCGAGTACGGGAACACGACACATGACGTCGCACAATCCCCTCACTCGTCGTCGTGCACTGCGCACGGCGCAGTGCCGCGCGGCACAGGTCACGCGGTACAAAACACGCGGCACGACACATCAGCGAGGAACGATCGTGATCAGCGTGCCGGTCTGCACCACCGCAGCGTCGAGTGCGATTCCGAGTGGAATCAGCAGTTGCGCGATCGGCTGCGCTTCGAATCGCGCTGTAAGGCGGCGGTGCGTCAGCGACGGATCGACGACAATCGTGACATTGTACCAGCGCTCGAGGCGAGGCAGTGCTTCCGAGAGTGGTGTGTTGTCGAATTCCAGCGTACCACCGACCCAGGCCAACGCGTCGGCCGGCGGGCTCGAGATGATCAGCGGGCCACTCACCGGTAACCGTCCGCGTTGGCCGGCGTGCAGCTCGGCCGCGCGAGACGTTGGCGTGGCCGACGTGTCACGGACGGAGACACGACCTTCCTCAACGATGATCTCGACGTCGGAGAGCTCGGCCCAGGCGCGCACCGCGAAGCGAGTCCCGATGTCTTCGATCACGCTGTGCCGCGCGCGCACCCGGAATGGTCGTGTCGTGTCATGCACGACGCTGAAGAATGCTTCGCCCTCCAGCTGCACTGTACGCTCCGCCGAGCCGAAGTCACGCGACCATGTCGCACGACTTCCGGCAGCCAACGTGAGCGTACTGCCGTCCGGGAGCGAGGTACTGATCCGCTGGCCACGCGGCGCCACCAGTTCGTCCATGCCGCGCGAGGTGAGCATCCGGATCGTCGCTGTTCCCGTGATCACGACGAGCAGCGCGGCGGCACGGAGCAGCCAGGACCCGCTCACGCTCGCGCGCATCGGCAGGACCGGTGCTGAGCGAGCGCTCGTAATTGGCCGGACGACGTCCGCCTCCATTCGCGCGGCAACGGCGGCCCAGGCGGCGGCCGTCTCGGCCGGTGTCACGTGGACGTCGCCGGTGGCGGCTGTTCGTACACCTTCGATGAGCGCGGCCCGCGAGGGGTCTGCCATGACCCAATCAGCGATCAGTGCTTCGTCTTCCCGCGTCGGCATCCCCGCCCACATCCGATCGAGGGCATGATCGAGCCGCACTGCGGTGAGGTCACGAGGATCGGTCATGAGCTGAGTGGGCCGAGGCCGACTGATGAGGTGCGCGGACTGGAAGACGCATACAGGCGCTGAGTGCTGTGGGTCATGGTGCAAGCACCCGCGCACGCAGCGCCTTCAAACCGCGCGCCAGATGGTTCTCGACGCTCTTCGCCGTGATGCCGAGCACCTCGGCGATCTCGACGTACTGCATGCCCTCGCGCCAGCGCAGGTGCATTGCCAGTCGACAGCGTTCCGGAAGCTGGGAGAACGCGGCCTCCACCAGGGCGTGCTGTTCGTCGGCAATCAGGCGTTCATCCACCCGCACCGGCGTCACGTGCAGGTGGTGCACCGCGTCGTGCGATGCGTCATCGGTCCACCCGCGTTCGATGGCGTCACGGCGACGCAGGTTCAACGCGCGGTTCCGCAACGCACCGAAGAGGTAACTGCGCAGCGTGCCACGCACCTCCCATGAGGCACGCGCGCGCCAGAGATCGAGAAAGAGATCCTGCACCATCTCTTCGGCGCGTTCGCGGCTTCCGGTGTATCGGGTCGCAAAGGCCACCAGCGCGCCATGGGACGAGCGAAATACGTCCTCAAATGCGGCGGCATCGCCAGAGCGAATCCGGGCCAGTGTCGAGCCTGGGGATTCCAGCGGGTCTTCAGACTCGGGATTCGGGACGAGGGTCATTACGGTCGCGTACGTCAGAACGGCCTCACGGTTTCGCACCTGTGCGTCACGTACAAGGCCACTACGATGGGCAGAGTGGAACGGTCAGTGCGATACTCGGCAGAGAGGCATCCGGTCACCTGGCTGCGCTCACTCGGGTATCGCGTCGATGCCCATGAAGTCCGGCAGTGCATGCCAGTGTGTATAATACTACCACTGGCAATATTGGCAATATAGTCTGGGACTTTGCCAACCAGACATTACCTCGGCCCGCGGTCATCGGCGGACCGTCGTCGTGCCGGATCCGTGCACTGCCGTCGAGACCGCAATCGCCCGGGGCTGGCAGTCCGGTGCCGGCCGGCACACCGGAGCCCCGCTGAGGAACGGGCGATCCACAGGCACCGCCGTTCGCAGGGTGAACCCATGCCACATCCGGTCAGCCATCACGGAACGGTAGAGTCGCGAGGGGTGCCGCTGCGCGTACAGCACGGCGAGCCGTGTGCCGGTTGGTGCGACGTAGAGACTGATCTGTTGATACGCGAGTGCAACGCGCGCTGTCTCCAGATCGGCGATCACTGCATCGACGGTGTAGTCCCGTGTATCAACGGTGTCACGAGCGAGGCGGCGTACGCACACGTTGCTGGCTCGCACGATGCTGGAACGGGTCTCGCGACTGAGCAGATCGCCACCAATGCCGAGCATCCCGATACGGACAGCCGGGCACTCGAACTGCGTCGACCCATCGACGCCTCGGTAGCCGACCAGTACGACGTCGTGTTGCGCGCGGATCCAGTCCGGCGGCAGAACGCTGATGTTGCTCTGTTCAGGCCCTCCCGCCATCCAGAAGATCGGCTCTTCGTGGAGGACATGAGGCGCACGCCAGCGGACCACGGGCAGCGCGATCAGCCGGGAGCTGTTCGCGGCGCGGCGCTCGGGCACGATCAGCGTGCCGCAACTGGCCGGTGCGTCGTGGTTCGCGCAGGGCGTCCAGCCGACGAAATCACCCGCTTTGGCGCCCTCGGGCACGACCATCCCCGTTTCGGGCTGGGCGCACGCCGATAGTACTCCACTCACCACTGCGACGACCAGAAGACGGCTCATGCTTCATGCGACACCCGGGAACACCAGATCCCCTCACCGTGCCCGTGGCGGAGAGCGGCGACGGTCCGCACCACTGATGTCTGCCGATGCAATCACCAGCAGCGCGAGCAGCAGCGCGACGCTGTACTCGCTGCCGCCCGTGCCGTGCTCGCCGACGAACCAACCCAGGTGCCGGTGGATCAGCGCGATGCCACCGAGCAGAATCACACCGAACCCGGCCGCCATGTACCGTGAGTGAAACCCAAGCGCCATCAGCAGTCCGCCGCCCAGCTCGAAAACGGTGATCAGCCAGACGACGGCAATGCCTTGCGGTACCCCGCTCTTTTCCAGAAAGAGACCGAACTGCGGGATCGACCCGGGCTTCATCACACGCACCAGCGCGTGCGCCATGAACAGGGCGGCCGTGCCAACCCGAAGCACGATGAGCGCCAGGTGCAACGTCGTGGATGATGGTGTGTGGATATCAGCATCCATGACACGATCTGCGTCAGGCACGACCCGATCGGTACCACGTGTCATCACCGTTGTCTCCAGCGCTGCGCGCATGATCAAACTTCGCATCTCTCGATCATGATGACGCAGTGCACGACGCACAAGCAGGACTGCAACGAATCGCGTTGCAGTGTTGGTCCGCGCCTGATGCTCCTGCAACTGCTGCACACAGGCGTCGCCCGGCCCATCCGCGTAACGGCACGCCTCGTCACGAAGAACAGGGCGTTGATCCCGAACCGGTGGTTTGTTTTCGATCGAGTGTGCACGTTGCTGGGTGATCGGTCTGCCACGGCGTCTTCGACCGCTGATTCGTCACCACATCTGCGCTTCATCGCGTTTCATCGCGCTCCGTCACACCCAGGACACCCTCGAGCTGCTCAGGCCGGGCGTCGCCACACCTGAACCCGCCGTCGTCGCTCGGCCAGCAGATCGTCTGACGGATGCGTGGCACCGCCTACCGTCGGCTCCCGCGAGACCCGCGGACGTGGCCGGCCTTCCGATGGCCGACCGGACCGGATTGCTTGCACGGATGCCTCGTCTCGTCGTGATCGGTGCCGGACTGCTCGGCGGTTCGCTGCTCGCCGCCCTCCAGCGCCGCAGAACATGCAATGGTGGCACCTGTTTTTTGACGGCCGTGTCGAGTGCGGCCACGCGAGACGCGCTTCAGGGGCTGGGATGGTGCGACGCCGTGTTCGACTACGCTGACCTGGCTGACGCCTGCACCAACGCCGAGCTGATTGTCCTCTGCACGCCACTCTCCTCGATCCACGACCAGATCGATGCCATTGCGGCATGCGCTGATCGCCTGGCGCCTGGAGCCATCGTCACCGATGTGGGCTCGACCAAGGTCGAAATCTGTCGACAGGGATTCGCCGCGTTCCCCGATCGTGTGGCTGGAAGCGCGCGGTTCGTGGGTGGGCACCCGATGGCCGGTTCCGAGAAGTCGGGACTCGGTGCGGCCGACCCGCTACTGTATCAGTCCGCCCTGTGGGTGCTCTGCCCGCCATCTGATCTCGACACCGGCCGTCTCGATCCGCTGAAGGCGATGATTCACGCAGTCGGTGCCCGCGTGGCGATGCTCGAACCTGATCTGCACGATGCCGCGGTCGCGCGCATCAGCCACGTTCCCCAGGTGCTGGCATCCGCACTCGCGGGCTGGGCCGGCGCTGACGACGACTCGGCCGAGGCGGCCCTGGCGCTGGCGGCCGGCGGCTTCAGGGACATGACGCGGCTGGCGCTGTCACCATGGGACATCTGGCGCGACATTCTCGCCACCAACGCCGCGCCGGTCGCTGACGGTCTTCACGCGCTGTCGGAGCGACTGGCCGAGCTGGCGGCGGCCGCGCGACAGTGGGCAGGCGGCATCGAGACGACGACACCAGAGGCCAACGAATCACGTCCATCCGGCGAGATGGTTTTTCGCGCCACGTTCGCGAACGGCAGGGCGTTCCGCGAGCGATTCCGGATGCCGCGGAAGGGGATCGTCCACGACCTGACCGAACTCGTCGTCCGCCTCGAGGACCGACCGGGACAGCTGCAGACACTGTTCACGCCATTGGCAGAAGCGGGCATCAACGTGCAGGACCTCGAGATTCTCAAGGTGCGCGAAGGCGAGAGCGGCACGATTCTGCTGGGCTTTGCGACACCGGAAGACGCCCAGCGCGCAACACTGGCGATCATCGCGGCCGGATTCAGCGTCACGGCGCGATAGTGGGCCGTGTCGTCGCCAGCCGCATCGATCTCGAAGGCCATCGGTAGCACACGCGCCGCGCCCTGCGGCCAGTTGCTGACGGCGAGCGCAGGCAACACATCGACGACGCGCAGCATGAACTCCTGCTGCTCGGCGCGCTGCCCCTGTCCGTGGATGATGCGCGCGAAGGATGAGTCACCCGGTCGTGAGATGATCGCGGACAGGCGATCATCGGTCTTCGCGCGAAGTTCCGTAGGCGCCTGTGCCCCCTGGGATGCACGGGTCATCAACGCCAGCAGGGTGCGGTGAGCGAATTCCGATTGCGATTCCAGCGCCTGCAACGACTGCGCGATATCTGTGACGTGTTCCTCTTCCTTCAGCAGTACATCGAACGGCTGCTGATCATCGCCGGTCGCAGCGATGGCGTCAGCGCTGCGTGACGTCCCGAAACCGTACTGTCGTCCTGTGCCATGGGTGGCGATCTGCGCCAGTGCCTGACATGGCGACGCAACCGAAGCATCGGTGGCGCGTACACCGGTGGCGCGTACACCGGTGGCGCGTACACCGGTGGCGCGTACACCGGTGGCGCGTACGCATGCACCGCGACAGCTTCCGTACATGCGCCATACTCTGAACAGCCGCACGGCACTCGCGATCCTCGTCTTGGTTGCAGGGTGCCGTTCGGGGCTGCCCCAGGCGGTCCCGAACGACAATCGCGTCCCGGCTGGCGTTCAGCGCGGCGACACACTCGTCTTCGAGCTTGACGCCCAACGCGCAGCGTGGCGTCCTGACACCGATGTCGACACGGCCATCACGGTCTTCGCCTTTGCGGCCCGCGACGGCGTACCCCGCGTCCCCGGGCCCCTGCTGCGCGTCAGCGCCGGCACGGTAGTGGAGATTCGGGTCACGAATCACGTTCCCGACTCGGCCTTGCTCGTGCGTGGCCTGCACCCGGGCACCGCCGGCGACACGATGCGCGTCGCATCCGGTGCGACCCGGACCACCTACTTCACCGCTGCGCGGCCCGGCACGTATCTGTACTGGGCGAGCATCAGTGCCGGTCGCGACGCGCCCTCCGAGGCCCGTGATGGTCCGCTGGCCGGCGCGATCGTCGTTGACGATCCTCGCCTGCCGCGTGACACGAACGAACGGATTCTGGTGCTCACGGCCCTCGACATCCTGCCGGACACCACCAAGCCCGAGCCACGCGACGACCTCTTCGACCTCGCGATCAATGGTTTGTCCTGGCCGCATACGGAACGGCTTCGTTATGCGGTGGGCGACACGGTGCGCTGGCGCGTCCTGAATGCGACCGCCAACGAACATCCGATGCACCTCCACGGCTTTCACTTCACCGTCACCGCGCGTGGTGACGGCAGCAGTGACACCACCTACGTTCCTGCTGGGCGGCGCACCGCGGTGACGGAGTACGTCGTCGCCGGCTCGACCGTACAGATGGAATGGTCGCCGACACGGCCCGGGTCCTGGCTCTTTCACTGTCACATCAACGATCACGTAGTCCCCTTTCCCCTGCGTGCGGACTCCACCCGCGCGCACGCGGCCGACGCGCACGACCCAGTGGAGCACGCGCGACGCTCCATGACGGGACTGGTGATGGGGATCGAGGTGCAATCACGGACGCCCGACCAGCCCCACCCGGTAGTCGGCGACGTCGCGCATCGCCTCCGACTCTTCGCACAGCAGTCCGGTGCGGCAGCGGTCGACGACACGGCGTTCGCGCGGGGGTATGCACTCCAGCGCGGGCCAACACCACCACGCGCTGACTCGATCGTGATTCCGGGGCCGATCCTCCTGCTGACGCGCGGTGAACGCACCGCCATCACGGTCGTGAATCGCCTGCCGGAAGCGACCAGCGTTCACTGGCACGGCATGGAGCTCGAGAGCTACTACGACGGCGTGGCCGGCTGGAGCGGCGCCGATACGCGGCGCGCGCCGATGATTGCACCGGGCGACTCGTTTGTGGCGATCATGACACCTCCACGTTCCGGAACGTTCATGTATCACCCCCACATGGATGAAGAGGATCAGCTCGCGGCGGGAATGTTCGGAGCCATGCTCGTGCTCGAACCAGGCGAGCGGTTCGATCCGTCGACCGATCTTCCGTTCGTGATCGGTCGGGGAATCACTGACGGGAAGCGTGGAGCGCTGGTCAACGGTGCCCGTGTCTTCACGCCGGTACGTTTGCGCGCAGGAACCTCGTACCGGATGCGGTTCCTCAACCTCGGCGTGAATGCTCCCGCCAAGGTCGTCCTGCACATCGATTCGATCCCGTTGCGATGGACACCGCGCGCCAAGGACGGCGCCGACCTCCCACCGACACAGTCCATCGAACAGCTGTCAACACTCCGGCGCATCGCCGTGGGCGAAACCTACGATTTCGTCTGGAAGCCCACCCGCGCAATGCGCGCCACTCTCGAGATCACCGTCTTGGACGTGGCGGGCTTCAGGATTCCGATCGAGGTGCGGTGAGCACAACCATCACGGTGTGGGCGCATCAGACGCGTCGATCGCTCACCGCGGTGTCATGAACCACAGCACCGGCGGAATCGGCTTGTCGATCCGCGGTCGCGCAGTGCCATTCGCAACGATCCAGAGCGTCGCATACACCGAGCGCGCAACCGCTTCGAACTTCACCGGATCCAGCTTCGAGACCTCATCGGTCTGCGCGTGGTAGTCTTCATGCAGGCCGGTGAAGAACTCGGCGTACGGAATACCCTGCTCGATGTACGGCGCCGCATCGGTGCGCGGATAGAAGAACTCGTGCTGCGGATCCTCGTACCGTCGATCGAAACGCACGTACGGATACACGCGGGTGACGGTGGCCAGCGCAGAATCGAGCACGGTACTGAGCACCCCCGGTCCTGAGACGAACACCTCGCCGGGACCGGTCAACTCAGCCTGCCCTGCGATCGTGGTGCCAGGCACCCTGGTACGCCCGATCATGTCGACCGTGAAATGCGCCACGACCTTGCTCGCCAGTGGACCATAGGCAAGAAATCGCGTGCCGAGCAACCCGACTTCCTCGCCGGAGTCCCAGATGAACAGAATCGACCGCCGCGGGCGCGGTCCACGCAACAACGCGCGTGCGATGCTGAGATTTCCGGCGGAACCGGTCCCATTGTCGTCCGCGGCATTGTAGATCGAATCGCCACTGGACGTCACCGCACTGCCAACCGCCCCATCGAGATGGGTCGAGACGCTGATCCATTCATCGCGAAGCCGCGCATCGGCGCCGTCGACCACACCAACGACGTTGTAGGCACGTTGCCTGAGCGTCGTCCCGCCCAGCGTGGCCGTCACGGTTCCCTCGAGCGCGACCGATCGGAGTGCACGCTGCGATGAGTCAGCACCCAGCACCGCGGCGCCGCTGATGGCCTCGCCATCGAGCAGTGCCATCACGACAGACGGCGACAGCAGCAACACCGGCAGCGGGAAGGGTGCGCCAGCGCGCCCCATGCTCGGTTCGACATCACGCG
This sequence comes from uncultured Gemmatimonadaceae bacterium, assembly GCA_964392395.1. Taxonomy (GTDB): domain Bacteria; phylum Gemmatimonadota; class Gemmatimonadetes; order Gemmatimonadales; family Gemmatimonadaceae; genus JACMLX01. Next base: position 17,525 of record CAYMQV010000021.1, on the reverse strand, counting down.
AACGCATGACGCGGGAACGCAGCGCGGACCAGTTGGCCCGCTCACCGATGCCGGAAATGAGCAGCAGTCCTCGCGCACCCCGCGCGCGCGCCTCGTCATACACCGTCGTGTAATCCACGCCATACACACCGAGCGTGTCCGCCGTGCCACTCGGACGCATCTGACTGGCGTGGACCAGCAGCCACTGCCCGCGCACCGACACCCCTGCGTACGGATCGAGCCCCCGCCTGGGGGCCCGGAGCCCGTTGCCGACATACACCACGCCGCCCTGCTGCGAGGCCAGGGCGCGGAACTGTGTCACCAGAAAGTCATCGCCCCAGCTGAACCGCCGCGATCCGATCGAGAGCGACGTGCGTGCCGTATCGAGCGACGCCACGACCGCGCTGTAATGCTGTCGGTAGGAGCCACTGTCACCCACCGGCCGAATACCCAGCTGGCGCAGCCGTCGGATCACGAACGCCGCCGCCGTGTCGAGGCCCGGCGAGAACGTCGCCCGCCCCGCCAGTGCATCGGACGCGAGGTACGACACATCCCGCATCAGATCCGACGCGACAATCGATTCGGCCGCCTCTCTCACGCGGGTATCGGTCGCCTCGGTCACACGAACATCGGCGCGAGGCGGTGTATCAGCGGCGGAAGCCGGCCGAGACGGGGCAGCGGCCGGGTGCGCACGCCGGAGTCCGCGTCCGGCCATCACGCCAGTCACGGCGCCGTTCGTCACGGCCGGCTGTCCATTGACGAACACCCAGCGCATGCCGGTGGCGAGTTTCGTCGGCTCGACATATGTCGCTTCGTCGCGGATCGTGGCCGGATCGAAGACGATCACGTCCGCAAATGCGCCCGAACGCAACACGCCACGATCAGCCAGTCCATAGGTTGCGGCCACCTGCGCCGATGACGCCTGCACCATCCGCTGCATGGAGATCACCCGCCGCTCGAGCACATAACGTCGGATCTTCCGTGGATAGGTGCCAAACAGTCGCGGGTGACCTTCGGATCCGTCCGAGCTCGTCATCACGAACGGATCGCGCATGAAGGTCGCGATGTCGGCTTCGGTCATGTTGAACGAGGCCACACCCATGTCGCCGTGATCGCGAATGATCTCGAGCGCTGCCTCGACCGCCGGCTGCTGCCGTGCTGCCGCGACCTCCTTCAGCGTCTTGCCGACCAACATCTTCGTCGCGGCGCTGCCTGACGTGAGCAGAATCGAACTGTCGCCACCGCGGCGTCGGAGATTCTCCCGCATCTCGACCAGCATCCTGGTGCGCTGCGCCGTGTCGGCGATCCGGGCACGCAGCGAATCGCGACCGCCGGCCTGCGCCCAACGCGGCAGCAGCGTCGCGCTCAGCGCCGTCCCACTGGCCGTCCATGGATACTGATCGGCCACCACCTTGCAGCCACGCGCACGCGCCGCTCGCATGATGCCCAGAACGCTGTCCGCCTTGCCCCAGACATCCACCCCGAGTGCCTTGATGTGTCCGATGTTCGTGGTCAGGCCGGATTCGCACCCGATGCGGATCGACTCCCGGACGGAGTTGAGCAATCCGATCGTGTACGAACTTTCGTCACGCTGATGCGTGTCGTACACGCCGCCAAATGGCTTCGCGGCCGAGACGACGGCGATCACTTCCTCCGTCGTCGCATAACTCTGCGGGGCGTAGAACAGGCCGGAGCCGACACCAAAGGCCCCTTCCCGCATCGCAGTCGTCACCAGCGCGCGCATCGAATCGAGTTGCGCGCGCGACGCCGGTGCCGACGACGCGCCCATCACCATCTCGCGAACGGTTCCAAAGCCAGTGAGTGCGTACACATTCGTGCCGAGCCCAACGCGCTCGGCATCGCCCAACGTGTGTGCGACGCGCACCGGCCCTCGTCCATCGGCGCCAAGCACCACCGTAGTGATGCCCTGCATCAGCGACGACGCATTCTGGCGGCCCACTGAATCCAGGCGCGCCAGTCCCTCATACGCATGTGTGTGTGGATCGATGAATCCGGGCGACACGATCAGCCCGCGCGCGTCGATGCGGGTGACTGCTTTCACGCCTCGCGGCGCTGGTCCGACGAACACCACGCGATCACCGCGGATCCCGACATCCGTGATCCGGCCAGGTCTGCCCGAACCGTCGTGCACCGTCCCGCCGCTGAGCAGAATGTCGAGCGCTGGCGTACCCTGCGCGGCAAGGCGACCGCCAAACGCCGCGACGACCAGCCCTGTGCGCAGCAGGAGTCGCGAAACGAGTCGTAGATTCATGGGCGGAAGATACCGGAGCGTCCCGGAATATCCGCGCCATCCACCGCCCGCTGCCATGCACCGTTCATTTTCTCGGATTCCGATGTCGGCGGTCGCCGCGGCTCTCGGCGCGATCGTCGCCGCCACTGCCAATGCACAGGACCGCCCGCGCGCCCGCGACCTTGGTATCGTCATCGGCCCGCACATGCCCGGCGCGCTGAATGCGATCACGGATGTTGCCGGCGTGCGCGTCGGGCACGCCACCGTGATCCGCGGTGACTCCACGCGCACCGGCGTGACGGTGGTCTTTCCGCACGGCGGCAATCCATTCGAGAGTCGGGTCCCTGCCGCGGTGGTCGTCGGCAACGGCTTCGGCAAGTTTGTGGGATACACCCAGGTCATGGAACTCGGCGAACTCGAAACACCGATCGCACTCACCTGCACACTCTGCGTCTGGCGGACGGCTGAGGGTGTCGCGAAATGGATGCTCGAGCAACCAGGCATGCAACGCGTGCGCTCGATCAATCCGGTGGTCGGCGAAACGAATGACGGATGGGCACTGAATGCGATTCGCTCGATTCCGATCACCGATGGGGACATCCGGGCGGCACTCACCGCGGCGACGAGCGGACCGGTGGCCGAGGGCGCCGTCGGTGCGGGGACGGGGACGGTCGCCTTCGAGTGGAAGGGAGGCATCGGCACCAGCTCGCGGATCGTTCCCGCCGGCCCCTGGACCGTCGGTGTCCTGGTCCAATCGAACTTCGGCGGCGGGAGCGACCTCCTCATCCAGGGCGTTCCAGTCGGTCGCGAGCTTGGCCGCAATGGAGTGAAGCCGAACCGGGGGCAAGGAGCGAGCGGGTCGATCGTGATCGTGATCGCCACCGATGCGCCACTCTCAGACAGGAATCTGCGCCGGCTCGCATCCCGGGCATTGCTTGGCATCGGTCGTACCGGAGGGTATGCCTCGAATGGCTCTGGCGACTACGTGATCGCGTTCTCCACCAATCCGTCGGTGCGTCGGAATGGACGCCCTGCCTCCAGCGGGACGCCGCCCGACACGATTCGGTCCGCGGAACTGGGGAACGAGCTCGCCTCCGCACTCTTCGAGCCCACGGTGGATGCCACCGTCGAGGCGATCTACAACTCGCTCTTCCGAGCCACCACGATGAAGGGCGCCTTTTCGACCGTCGAAGCGCTGCCCATCGACGAGGTCCGAACGATCCTTCGCAAGTATGGGATTGGCCGGTGATGCACTGACGGGCGACAGGTGCTGCCGCGACGGCGCGTCGATCGTCACAGAGTCAGAACTCCCGCCCACCCGGTCCTATCGATGATGCAAGCGATTGCCAGACGCCTGCGGCGAGTCACGTCCTCAGGGCGATTCGTCCCCGAAATCGACGGACTGCGTTTTCTGGCAATCATGCTGGTGGTCGCCTTTCACGCGCTGGCGTACCTGCGTTCCGAGCGACCGATGTTCGCCGATTCGCGCACCGCCGGCCTGCTCGAACGCGTCGTCGCGACGGGGTACTTCGGCGTCGAACTGTTCTTCGTCATCTCCGGTTTCATTCTCGCGTTGCCGTTCGCAGCACACCATCTCACTGGCACCAGTCCGGTCAGGCTCGGTCGGTTCTTCGAGCGCCGGCTGACCCGCCTCGAGCCCCCGTACGTCGTCAGCCTGCTGGTGCTGGCCACCGCCTGGCTTCTGGTGCGGCATGCCCCGTTGTCCTGGGTGGCCACGCATCTGCCCGCGCACATCTTCTATGTGCATTCGTTTCTGCTCGGTGCAGAAAGCGGGCTCTCGACTGTGACCTGGTCACTCGAAATCGAGATTCAGTTCTATCTGCTGACACCGCTGCTGTCGAAGGTGTTCGCCATCCGCAACCGGATGCTGCGGCGCGCCGTCCTGTTGGCCGCGATGCTCGCAGTTGGCATTTTCAGCGAGACACAGCATCTGAATGGTGCCATCCGCACAGGCCCGCCGCACCTGCTGCTCTACCTGCAGTTCTTCCTCACCGGCATGCTGCTCGCCGACGTGTACCTGACCGACTGGAAGTCGCAGCCCGAACGCTCGCCCATCGCCGACCTGTTCGGTGTGAGCGCGTTTGCAGCCGTCTTTCTTCTGGTGGCCACACACACGTTCGAGTACTCGCTCACACCGCTGCTGCTGCTCGTTGCGTATGGGGCAGTATTCCGCGGCCCGGTGCTCCGTGCGCTCTTCAGCTATCCGATGATCACCGCCATCGGCGGTATGTGCTACACGATCTACCTGTATCACAACGCCATCATCTGGGTGACCGCCGGTGCGTGCAAGAATCTGCAGATCACCGGCGCGCCGTCTGTCACCCTGTTGCTGAACATTCTGGTGATCGCGACGGTCACCGTGCTGGCGAGCATCCCACTCTATCTCGCAGTCGAACGACCGTTCATGAATGCCAACTGGCTCAGCCGAACCTTCCGGAAGACACCGCCCGTGCTGCCGGCGACACACCCGGAGCACTGACGCACCCTGGCGCATGCGAGGCCAGACGGCAGTGCCGGGCCTGCGTGGACCTGTCTCCGGGCTCAGGGGATGTTCATCGGGCGCCGCGCTACTCCCTGCCCGGGGCGACCACCCATGGCGAACGCACGACATCCATCGGCATCTGCAGCTTCGCCTCGCGCACCATCAGCTCGACGTCGCGCATCAGGTTCGCGTTCTCGATCACGATACCGTCCTTGACGGTGTGCACGATGCCGCGCGTGCGCCGCACTTCGCCATCCGGACCACGCACCAGATCTCCAAATGCGTAGAGCAGTTTCAGGTTGGCCGCAGGATTGCCGTCGACGATCAGCAGATCGGCCAGATAGCCCGGCCGCACGAGGCCGAGTTTCGGCACACCGAGCGTGGTGGCGCTGGTGAGCGTTGCCGCCTTCAGCACCTCGAGATTGTGCATTCCCGTTTCGCGCATCAACTGCGCTTCGCGTACCGTGGAAAAGCCCGGCGTGGCCCAGATGTACGAGTCGTCCGTTCCGAACGCCACCCGGCCGCCACGCTTGTTGAACGCGAAAATGAGATCGCCCCAGAGCCGATAGGCCTGTGTCCAGTTGTACTCGTCATCCGACGTCCAGTCGACGTGGTATGCACCATGATTCGCCGGATTCGGCAGATTCCAGTTCCAGAGCGCCGGATGAGTGTACTTCTCATGCCACGGCAGGCTCATCGCTCGCACGGCATCCCGGTTCGCTTCGTACACCACGCGCGTCGGGAGCATCGTCACCCCGCACTTCACCATCGAGTCAGCCACGGCTCCCAGCAGGCGATCGCGATCCGCTTCCAGCCAGACCTTGCCGGCATACCTGAACCGCTGGAGCTCGTTGCCAAAGCTGTACTCGGGGCCGAAATCCTGCGTCGAGCGATTGAGCGCGGATTCGGCATAGCCGTAGTGGTGCTCGATCATCGTCACACCGGCACACGCCGCTTGCACTGCATTCACCACGGCGATGGTGCTTGGGGGAATGTGAAAGCTGGTGATCTGGCCATTCGGTTTTGCTGCGGCCGCGATGGCCTTCACCAGATCGTGACTCCACCCGTTGGCGTCCATCGAGATCACGCGAATGCCGCGCGCCGCCATCGCCTTTGCCACCTCGGGCGCGCGTGCCGGATCGTCGATCTCGGCCCGTGAGAACTTCGTGCCGCCGCCCCAGCTGACCAGCGGATGGAGTCGCGGCGCCAGCACGCGATTCTGCCGCGACCGATCCGCTTCGGTCAGCGCACTGTCCACGCCGCGGTCGCTGGCCGGCACCATCGTGGTCACACCCATCGCCAGCTTCAGGTAGTACACATACGACAGCGGCATCGGCTGCGTGCGCAGATGTGTGTGCAGGTCGAACATCCCAGGCATCACGTACATCCCTGTCGCATCGATCACGCGATCGCCGGTCGGCCGCACCGTGTTGCCGCGACGGGCGGCCGTGACCGGATCGAACGCAATCATCTCCGTGATCATGTTGCCCTCGATCACGATGTCGTACGGTCCCGCCGGTGGGCCGCCATGCCCTGGAATCACCATCGCGCCGCGAATCACGAGCCGCTTGTACGGGCCCGCCGCGAGATCGCCGAAACTCACCGGTGCCGCGACCGTCGGGGCAGGTACAGCCTGACCCAGCGAGAGCGTCGGCAGCAGCGCCGTCGCTGTCAGCGTGAGAGCGACGAGGCTCGGGAGACGAAACGCAGCGCGGCGGGGGAGGCCGTTGGGCGTGGGCATGTCCGTGCGGGTTGAGGAGTCGCGCGTGGGTGGAACACTGCAGCATCAACGGACGCCGCCACCTTGACGTTGTGGCGCCCTCTCGCGCGCGCCACCCTGCGACCCGCTCACTGGCGCCGTCTGGGGAATTGCTGACACCAGGCGGGTCTGGAAAGGCCGTCGCCCGAATGCGACCAGAAAGCCCGCCACGCTCACCGACACCAGCAGTCGATTGATCGGAAGAGCTGACGCCATGTTTCAAGGTACGGAGCTGCTCCAGCTTCGTGTCGTCCCATGGCGCCGGAACGAGTCCAGACATGAGTCCGGTACAATCGCTTCCCGAGCATCATTTGATTTGACAAAACGAAATATGTCAGCCATGCTATTTCCATGCGCTTCCCCGCCGACGTCGCACACGTCCTCCGCGACTACCCGCGCATCTACTTCGCCTGCCACCGGCGCCACACCCGTGACCCGCTGACAGGCGACCTGGTGTCACTCCGGCACGTCCAGCTGCTCGACCATCTCGACGAGACCGAGTCGCTGTCACTCGGCGAACTGGCTGACCATCTCGGCGTCACACCGAGCACCACCTCCATCGCGATTGATCGCCTGGCAAAACGTGGCTACGTCTCTCGCACACCCGACGCCGTCGACCGGCGACGTGTGCATCTGCGCCTCACGCCCGCCGGCGCCCGCGTCTGCGCCGCGCACTCGATGCTCGATCCCGCGCTGGTCGATGACATGATTGCGGCCTTGCCTGACGCTGATCGCTGCCGAGCTCTCGACGGGCTCGAGCTCCTTGCACGTGCGGCCGTCGCTGCATTCGGCGGCCAACATCGCGACCGACCCGCCGATACCCTCCACTCCGCCTGACCGTCAGAGGCCGAACGATGACCTTCCTCGCCTTCTTCACCTTCATGCTCGCAGTCACCGCAGTCCTGGCGGTCATTGCCGGAAGCCGCATGCCGCGAGATCATACCGCTGCGGTACGCGGTATCTACGCCGCCGCGCCGGCTGCGGTGTGGACGTTGATCAGCGACCCGGCGCAGTCCGCATCATGGCGTGGTGATGTGAAGCGTGTCGACATGCTGCCCGCTGACAACGGCCGCCTCGCCTGGAAAGAGATGACCGATCGCGGTGTCACTGCATACGAAATGGTGTCGCAGGTCGCAATGGTCTCGCAGGTCAGTCGCATTACCGACGAGAAACTGCCATACGGCGGTGAGTGGGAGTTTTTACTGACACCACGCGGCGCTGGGACAGAACTGCTGATCACGGAACGCGGCTTCGTGAAACCGGCCCTCATGCGGTTGATGGCGCGCACGGTGTTCAGCCCGACCAAAAGTATGGAAGCGTACCACCGGTCGCTGGCGCTGCGCCTCAGGGAGCGGTCGCAGATCACCACCGTCGCGGGCGGGTGAACTCGAATTCACGGCGCGAGTGACGTTGGCACTGGCCGGCGCAGTTGCACGGACGGGCGACTCCAGGGTGCTGCTGGAAAGCGACGAGCCCATACCGTGCGTGATCGACGTACCGCTGCACCCGACTACAACAGGCGCTGCCAGTACCCGACGTCGATCCAGCGATCGAACTTGAAGCCAACCGCATCGAAGTGGGCAACCTTTCTCATGCCGAACTTCTCGTGCAGCGCCACACTGGCGTCGTTGGGCAGCGCGATGCCACCCATCACGGCATGAATGCCTCGTTGCTGCAGCAGTGGGAACAGCGCACCATAGAGCGCCGAACCAATACCGTGGCCAGCCGCCCCCAGCGCCAGATACACCGTCGCCTCCACTGAGAAACGATAGCCCCAGCGCTCCTTCCACGTCGTGGCATACGCATAGCCGGTCACGTGCCCATCACGCTCGGCGACCACCCATGGCAATGCGGCTGACCAGACGCTCTCCATCCGCCGCTGGATCTCAGCCGGTGTGACTGGCTCCTCTTCGAACGTGACCGTAGTGTGCGCTACGAAATGGTTGTAGATCACCGTGATCGCGTCCGCGTCGATCGCGGTCGCCGCACGAACGGTCGTGTAATCAGCTGTCGAAAGCATGGAGCCTCTTCTGCACGGTGGAACGGCTCATCTCGTGCCGCGACACCGGTGCGAACGATACGCCAGTACTGGACGCGTGTCGCGATCTGGTGTGGCACGCCCTCCACGGTGTCTGCCTGACTGGACCCGACTCGTTATATACTGGACCCGCTGTCAAGCCCTGCAGGTGGCGCCCGGTTCGCCATTCCGCCATAATCCGCGCTCCAATCGTGCAGTCTTCCCACTCCGGTGAGTTCGTGAGCGAGTCCAAAGGCTTCTCATCGCGCACGGCGATGATGCTCGCCATGCTCAGCATGGCCGTCGGTACCGGCAACATCTGGCGCTTTCCGCGCATCGCGGCGACCAACGGCGGCGGTGAATTTCTCGTCGCCTGGGTGATCTGCCTCCTTACCTGGTCCATTCCACTGATCCTGATCGAGTTCGGGATGGGCCGGAAGACTCGCCTCGGCCCGATCGGCGCCTTCGTTCGCACCATCGGCCAGAAGTATGCGTGGATGGGCGGTTTCATCGCGTTTACCGCCGTGGCGATCATGGCCTACTATTCGGTGGTCACCGGCTGGACGCTGCGCTACTTCATCGCCTCGGCCTTCGGAGAATTGAGCGGAGCCAACTCCGTCAGCTTCTGGCGCGAATTCTCCACCAGCTCGTCGCCGGTGCTGCCGCATGTCGTCTCGATTCTCGGCGCCACGTTCATTGTCGCCAAGGGCGTCAAAGGCATCGAGCGGACGACGACGATCCTCATGCCGATCCTGATCGGCATCATCCTGCTGCTCACCGGTCGTGCGCTGATGCTCCCGGGCCGCGAGGCTGGGCTGGCGTACTTCTATGGCGTGGACTGGGAACGGCTCGGCGATGCGACCATCTGGCTGCAGGCACTGACGCAGAACGCGTGGGACACCGGCGCCGGCTGGGGCCTCATTCTCACCTATGCGGCCTATATGCGCAGCAATGAAGACACCGCGCTGAACGCATTCATCCTGCCAGTCGCCAACAACACCGTCTCCCTCTGCGCCGGCATGATGGTGTTCTGCACCGTCTTTACCGTGGTACCACAGCTGGTTTCGTCGATCGCGACCAATCCAGCCGCGCTGGCCGACTTCCCCGATCTGCAGAAGGCCATCGGCGCTGGTGCAACGCTCGATGCGGATCTGGTGCAGAAGACCATCTTCGGCGCAGGCAATGAAGGGGTCACGTTCATCTGGATTCCGAAGCTCTTCTCGACGCTGCCGGCGGGTGGACTGTTCATGTCGCTCTTCTTTCTCGCCCTCTTCTTCGCCGCGTTCACGTCGCTGATCTCGATGGTCGAACTCGGCACTCGCGTGCTGCTCGACATGGGCTGGACGCGCGCCCGCGCGGTCTGGGTGGTCGGGGCGTTCGGGCTCATCCTCGGACTTCCCTCAGCCTTCTCACTCGACATCCTGCACAATCAGGACTGGGTGTGGGGCGTGGCACTGATGCTCTCAGGACTCTTTTTCTCGATCGCCGTCATACGCATGGGCCCCGCGAAGTTCCGCGCGGAACAACTCAATCATGAAGACTCGAACATCCGCATCGGTGCGTGGTGGGACTGGTTCATCCGCATCCTGGTGCCGTTCGAGGCGATCGCCCTGATGGGCTGGTGGCTCTGGCAGGTGCGCGGTCCGACAGCGATGGATCCGTTTGGCATCGAGAACATCGGCACGATCCTGATGCAGTGGGGTATCGTGTTGGCGCTGCTGCTGCTGTTCAACAAGCAGATCGGCAAGGTGGCCCCGATCGAGACGGCCGAGATGGACGCAGGGCGGATGCCGCCGAGTATTCCGTAGCGATCACCGAGGTCGCGGCTGGTCCGTCACACGCGCCGCCAGCCGCCACGCATCAACGGTGAACGTCGCCTGATCAGCACGACGACGGCCAACGCGACACCACCTGCGTAGCAGAGCGGATCACTCCCGAGAAATCCCTGACCGAGGGCCAGCGCACCGAACGTCGTGGCCCGGAGCGCATCGAGCCATGGCGCGCCATGGAGCGCCATGGAGCTGGCTGCACTCGACCAACCAGGCGATCGCCAACGCCGCCGCCGCCAGCCGGTGCCGCGCCAGGTGCCGCGATGGCGGGTTCGCTGGACGGCACTGGGATCACCGGCAGGAGCGGATTACTCTCCGCTTTGGCATCGGCGCGCAACTCAGGCGCGTGCGTCACTCGAGCCAGGCCACCGATCGGAATGACTTCGATGAATCAGAGCGACGCAGCGTTCGGCCGAACCGACGAGATCGCGCGCGATTTGTGCCGCGATGTCAGCGGCTCGACCTTGGCATCGACGGCAGGTTGCACCGCACGCGGGAGCGGCACGTGAATGGCCTGCGCGACGTGCTCGAACTGCTGCAACATGGTGTGCAGCTGGACCAGATGGCGTCGCCTGGCAGCGCGATTGGCGCAGCCGCCGCGTTGGGGTTTCTGTTTGGCGCCATCCCTGTCGGTGCCGCAGAGATGCTCGCGATTGGTGCCGGCGCCGTCCGGCCGCGCACGCTCATCATCCCACTGGTGGTGGCACTGAGTGCGGGACATGTAGCCGGAAAGATGGTCTGGTACTGGATCGGAACGCTCGAGGCGCGCGTCACGCAGCCGCGCTTGCGATCGTGGGTTGAGCAGGCACAGGTGCTCAGGCGTCAATACCCACAGCTTGGAACGGGACTGCTTGCCACGTCGGCGCTCGCGAGCGTTCCACCATTTCACCTGATGGTGGTCGCAGCCGGCATCGGGCGGATTCCCCTGCCGACGGTCGTACTCACCTCATTCGCGATGCGACTCCTCCGTTTCGGGCTGATCGCCGCATTCCCGACGGTGCTCAGGGCGCTGTTCTGATCGCTCGACGCTCGCCGGCGCAGGAACTGTAGCAGCCTCAATCGAGTACCTCTGGTTCCGTGTGCACCCTTCTCGCCGCCAGACCGCTGTGACGCGTCATTCCATTCAGCGATTGTGCGTCACCGCACTCGTTGCCGCCGCTCCGTGGGCCAGCGGCTCTGCGCAGACCGATACGCTGGTCGCCGCGACGCCCCGGACGGCGACATCAGGGTCGCCACGCAGGGACAGGATGGAAGCATCGTTCGTGCACCGGCTGCCCGTGATGGCGATCGCCGCCGTCAGCGCCGCCACGATGACACAGGCGCTCGGCGCACCCACCGGCTGGCCGCGCACCTGGGGTGGCTTTGGACGGCGCGTCGGCGATCAGGCGGGATTCACCGTGATCGAGGAGGGCACACGGCTCGCGCTCGGCGCCACAGTCAACTGGGTGCCCGATGCACTGCCGTGTGGAGGACGCGTCACTGCCAGTGGCGCTCTCCAGCTGCGCGCGGTGCTGCCGCGTCTCGGGTGCGCAGTGCGCGAAACGGTGCTGCTGCGCACCCCCGAGGGTCGACCGCGCCCGAACTTTCCACTTGGGGTGGGCGTGGTCGGCGCCGCCGCTGCATCGACGCTCTGGCGTCCCGATGCGGACACGCCGGCGCATGCGTTGTCGCTGGCGGCAACACGAACCGCAATCGTGTTCGGCGCGACCGTGATCTCGCACCTGATCAGCGACTGGCAGCGAGACCGAAAACGGTAGCAATGCCCTCGCAGCCACGGCGCCGCATGGTACCTGCGTGCGCTATTGTCGTTTGTTGACCGTCGTGATCTCGATCGCGCCGGCTTCGTGCCCTGGGCCACGCATCTGAATCGCGCGATTCTGATCCAGGAATCTCATCTCGACGATGCTCGACGCCTTCACCGACTGCAACTCGTTCAGCGACGGCTGACGGATATCGTCGATGTAGAGCACTGCCTCGGTTGCGCCTCCGCCACCGCCTGAACCGTCAAGTTGCGTGCCCAGCCCCCGCGCGGCATTCAGCCACTGCGGCCGCAGGGTCCGAATGACGTCGGCGGCCGTATTGACGTTGGCCGCAGCTTCGACGAGTTCATCCTGCGTGATCCGCATCCGGTCCCCGCGCTTCTTCTTCTGCGCGGAAAGTGAGTCCGGGACGATCAACACGACGAGCGCCAGCAGGAGTCCGGCGAGCATGGTCGGCGCATGGAAGCCTCACCGGGAGGTGAGCAAGTCGAACAGTCGGCGTCACTCGGTGCACGAGCAGATCGGCCTCGCGCGGAAGGCGCGCGTTGACACCATCGGCGCTCGTCGACGGTTAGTCAATGGAAGGCAGCAGTCGGCCCTCCGGCGACGCCGTCAGGAACCTGCGATCAGCTGCTCGCTGAGCCTCCAGAGACGCTCCGCACGCGCGGCATTGGTCGCCTTCGTCGACAGCGGCTGCGAAAACGGAGGTCGGGTGGCGCTGTTGCGATTGCCCCAGCTCCAGTGCACCCCCGACGTCGCGAACGCATCGTCGGTCACTACCTGCGCCAGCCGGTCACCGGCCATCGCCTGCGTGACGTAGCCCTTGGTGATGTTCTTCTGGAACCAGGGGAAGATCGTCTGAAACAGGTTCGGCGTATCGCGGAACAGCGCCGTGTCCGCCACACAACCAGGGTACAGCGTGTTGAAGATGATCCCCGTCGTGGCATGGTGGCGGCGATGCAGCTCCCGGCTGATGATCATGTTGCAGAGTTTGCTGTCCTTATATGCCTTTCCCGGCTTGAACGGCTTGCCATCGATCATCGCCACGGGTGCCTTGAACCCCGCCTCGAGTCCGGCCAGATCGCCAAGGTCTGCTGGTGCAGGAATCGGCACCTTGCCACCGAATTCCTCGGAGTTCGCAGTCACCGTGCCCAACGTGATCAGGCGTGGCGCGTGCGCCTGTTGCAGATCAGGCAGCAGTGATGTCGAGAGCAGAAAGTGGCCGAAATGATTGGTGGCCACACTGATCTCGAACCCCTCGGGTGACCGTTGCGGCGCCGTCAGTCGCGGCAGATAGACGGCGGCATTGCACACCAGTGCATCGAGCGTACGACCAGTGGCTCTGAACGCATCGACAAACGACCGCACGCTCGACAGGGACCCAAGGTCGATGTGCAGTGGTGTGACCTGATCCCGGTCGATGCCGAGCGCGCGCGCCGCGCTCGTGGCCTTCTCGAGATCGCGACAGGCCATGACGACGTGCCAGCCGCGCTCCACCAGCGATTTCGTGCCAAAGAGTCCGACGCCGGACGAGGCGCCCGTGACGATGACGGTGCGGACAGCAGACGGACGCATCTCGGTACCGGTTAACGATGTCGTTGCAGCAGCCATGGAAACGCGATCCGGATTCCGTTGCCCACCATCAGTGTATGCCCTTCGTTCGGCAGCTCCTGGTAGCTGCCGGTCGGCGTGCCTCCCGCCGCCAGCTTCACCGTGCGCGCCGGGATGATCGGATCGAGCTCGGCACCGACGAACAACACCGGCGGTGCACCGTCGACCTTGACCATCGATCCGCCAGCGAGGCAGACGGCGGCGGCGATCACCGCCGGCCGCTGTGCCGCCAGTCGGGCCGACAGGCCTGCGCCCATCGAATGACCGAGGACATACACACGCGTCGTATCCACGTTGTACTCGGTCCGGAGCTCTGCCAGCAGCATATCGAGGTTGGCGGGAGACGCGCCAAACGCCGTCGTGGCCGGCGACACCAGCAAGACACGCTCCGAGCGTGCCATCATCGGCGTGATTCCGGCGCCGTAGGCATCGATGAAGATGTTCTCGTCGGCGCCGGCGCCGTGAAACACGAACAGCACCGGCACCGGCGTCTTCGATTTCGCCACCGCCGCTTCAGCAACGATGCGATACGGAATCACGGCGTTGTTCGCTCCCCGGAAGCTGCGCCACAGATCTCCCGCATGGAACGCGTAGGGGTTCCTCCCCCGCTCGAGTGCCGCAACCTCCCGCCGCAGATCCGCCGCCAGGCGCACCGGATCGCTCAGGAACTCGGCACCGCGCTCGAGCGACGGAACATCGACCAGCAAGCCGGCGCGGGCACGCGCCGAGACGATCGCCTGCGCCAGCGGCCCCGTGGAGTCGACGCGCGCCAGACGCGAAAGCAATGCGTCACGCGCCACCGAGGGGGCGCGTCCATTCACCAGCCGCGATCCAGCGGCCGGAGCCGCTGACAGGGGCGCGCCGCTGAGCGCCACCGTCAGCGAATCGATGGTGCCGACCGCCGCGGCAAAGCGTCCACCGAAGAAACTCAGCGTCGATCCATCGAAGGCGCGATTGACGCGTGCACGCGTCGTATCGTCGAGCGTCAGGCCAGCCACGACCCGATCGAGGCGCAGGTAGGCCTTGCCGAGATCCGCCCGTGTGACCTGCGCTGCGGCCGGCGTCTGCGATGAGGCAAGGCCAGGCGCAGCCATCAGCAGCAGCACACTCGCCCAACGCGCTCGGGATCCAATGGTCATCTGCTCAGTGTTGCAGTCGAGGGGTGATGCGGCATCCGGAGAAAGCTACCCAGTGCCTCCGCCGTCGGCATCAGCTGGACCCGGTCGCGAGCGATTCCACCGCGCGTTCACTCATCCCGTACTCCACCCACTCGGGGTTCGCCGCCGCACCGAGCCGCTCGTAGAATCGCTTCGCACCGTCATTCCACGTCGCCACCTGCCACTTCATGCCCGCACACCCTGCCGCGACCGCGTCCCGAGCGGCAGCACGCATGAGCAGCTCCCCGACGCCGCGACCACGACCGGGTTCCGTGACGAAGAGTTCCTTGATGAACAGCATCGGACGCGCCTGAAACGTGAACCGAATGAAGTAGTAGACGAGCATCCCGACACGCTGCGGGTCGTCGCCGGGCGTCTCCGCGACGAGTGCCACAAAATCGCCGGGCTCGCGTCGGAACCCCTGCTCGTGCAGTGTCGCCTCGGAAACGGCGAATCGATCCGCGTAGCCTTCGAACTCAGCCAACCCGCGCATCAACACGAGGAGATGGGCAGCGTCGCTCGCGATCGCGCGGCGCACGTTGATTTCTGGCAAGCTCAATGTCATGAGTGATGGTGCTTTCGGCTGAAGAGTCATCCACTACCGGCGCACGCGGGTCGGGCCGGCGTTCTGCCTTGGCGAATACACCACACGGCGGATCATTCCGGCGCGTGGAATCCAGTCCGTACGCTCGCCGTGAATCAGGTGACCCATGATCACGTACGAGCTCCACGTCTCTCCCCCCTCGGTGGCATCGAACCACGCCGCGCCGATACCACTCAGCCGCGATGCAAACGTCGCCTGCGAACGTTCGAGCACCGCCATGCCCTGATGAAGATCAAACTCCATGACAGACCTCAGCCGACGTCGTGATGACAACCGCGTCAGCGAGCCACCTCTCGCTGGTACAGATCACTCGGATCCAGTGCAGCCAGCTCCACCAGGAATCCCGCCAGCTTCCCGGTCAGCAGCGCGAGGTACGCCGCCCCTTTCTCCTCCGTGCTGTGCTGCGGATCGCCCACCCCCGTGTCATGCGTCGCCTGTGTCCAGGCACGTTGCGCCCACGCCCACTTCTCACGGATCGCCTGCAGCCGCGACGGATACGCGCGCCCATCGCCCCATTCCAGCTTCGGCAGTACCAGCGCCGGGTGCAGGTGCAACATCATGCTCGTCTCACGCTCGTCCGCATGATCACCGGGCACGGTGAACAGCGTCGCACCGCTGTCGATCTGGAACCAGTTCACGGCACTCAGAAAAACGTGCGCATGTTTCGCCTGCAACTCGCGTAACATCTGCCGAAAATCGTTGCCGCCATGCCCATTGAGAAGTACGAATTTCGTGACTCCTGCCGCTGACAGTGACGCGATGACGTCGTTCAGGATGAGCTGCTGCGTGCTCGGGTTGAGGTTGATGCAGAACGGAATGTCGAGTTGCCCCGTCTGCACGCCGAACGGCATGTTCGGCAACACCGCCACCTTCGCCCCTTGCTCCCACGCCAGCCGGCCCGACTCGGCTGCGATGTATTCGTTCTGATAGTTGTCGGTGCCGTACGGCAGGTGATAGTTGTGCGCCTCCGTGGCGCCCCACGGCAACACGGCCACGTCATACCGGCAGCGCTGTACCTGTTTCCAGTTGGTCTCGGCAATCATCCACGGGCGCGCCGTCATCGGGCGCGCCGCGACAGCGGCCAAACGCCGCACATCACCTGAACCACATGGCCTGCGCAGCACACTGGCAGAGAACTCACTTGCTCCAGGGTGGCACGATGTTGTTGGCGCGCGCATACGCAATCATCTGGCCGAGGTGTTCGTGCAGGTGCGTGGTGGCGCCGATCCACGTCTGCTGCCCCGTCGATTCGTTGCCGAACATCTTCTTCGATTCGGTCAATGACGCGGCGGTCTGCGCCTGCATCGCCCCTTTGAGAAAGGCGAACGAGGCCACCAGTTCTGCCACGGCAGAGTCGGGAAGCATTGCGCGCTTCTCGTACTTCTCGACGGTCTCGTAGCTGTCGCCGGCAATCCCGGTCGATGCCGGTGCCGCAGTGCCAACGGCGGCCGGCATGAAGTAGTTGTCGCCGGCCACATGCATCACCACTTCACCAACCGAGCGAACCCCGGCACCCGGCCGGTATCCGTATTTCGCGGGCGGAATGGCCTTCGCCAGATCGACCATCTTCTTCTCCACGTCACTCACATCACGCAACAGGTCCGTCATCACCGACGGGGTGCCGGTCGGGGTGGCCGCGGCACTCACTGTCGCGGCGGCCGGTTCCGCGTTGGGCGCTGGTGAGCAGGCGGTCACAAGCACACCAGCAAGGGCGAGCGGGACCCGGGTGTGACGAAACAACATTGGCAACTCCGATGAGAAGGGGGCTGACCGGGGACAGTATCCGGCAGCGCGGAGAGCGGCAACTGTCTTCCGGCGATGGGCGCCCGTAGCCGGGATTCGTCATCTCCGGCGGAAGGGACACTGGCCCGCGGGACGACTCCCTGCCAATGCGCCGTCAGCCTTCCCACCCCCCCCGGCCCATCGGGTATTGTACGGCGGTTGTCACCCCACTGCCCGCTGCTGCCGCCCATGGTCGTCACCCGCCGCGAAACTCACCGGTTCGTCCCATCGCTGCCTCAGCGGGTTCGCCTCGTGGCTGGCCTCGTGATGCTG
>CAYMQV010000020.1:0-36520 GCA_964392395.1 uncultured Gemmatimonadaceae bacterium | reverse complement strand
GCGCCGCCTGCGAGCGGATGTTCGATGACATCTTCTCCCGCTGGAAGTACATGGGCAAGGCGAAGGGAGTGGACGGTCTGCGAATTCTGGAGTACGGCGTCGCGATGGCCGAGCACGTCACGCCGGGGATCGTGTCGGACACACTTCGCAGCATGCCCAACGCAGACATCCGCAATGTGGAGATGAAGAAATGATGCGCCGCCTGATTGTCGTGGTCATCGCGCTGGCAGGGGCTGGCCGTGCGGAAGCGCAGGGGCTGTTTCGTGACACGACGGTCCTCGAGGTCAGGATCGTCACCGATCTGAAAGCCGTACTGCGTGACCGCGACAGTACCAGGTTCCAGCCGCACGCGGCAACCCTGACCTACCGCGATACGGCGGGTGGATCGAAGACGTTTCCGGTCACGCTGCGTGCACGAGGCCATTTCCGGCGACAGGCACGCAACTGCACCTTCCCGCCGATCAAGCTCGAGTTCGAGCGCAAGGCGGCGCGGGAGACGCTCTTCCAGGGCAACTCCGAAATGAAGATCACGACCAACTGTCGGCCTGGAACGGGGGAGTACGAGCAGTACATCCTGGCGGAGTACGCGCTCTATCGTGCCTATCAGCTGGTCAGTCCGAAGTACTTCCGTACGCGGCTGGCGCGCATCACCTATCACGACTCGACCGCGGGCATGAGCGATGTGGTGTCGTGGGCTTTCTTCATCGAGAACGACAAGGAAGTCGCGAAAAAGTTTGCGCTTGCACTGGTGGACACCAAGGGCGCGCTGTTTCAGGATCTCGAGCCGAACCAGCTCGCCATCACGTCGCTGTTCGAGTACATGGCGGCGAACACCGACTGGTCGATTTCCGGGTTGCACAATATCGCGCTGATGCGCGATTCGATAGGCGTGATCCACCCGGTCGCCTTCGACTTCGACTGGAGCGGCGCCGTCAACGCCCGATATTCCTTTCCCGATGCGCGCCTTGGCATCCGGGCGGTGACGGACCGGCTGTATCGCGGGCCCTGCCTCAGTCCCGACGAGTGGCAGCCGACGCTGGCACGCTTCACCGCCGCGCGACCACGGATCGAGGCGATCTATGCCTTGCTCAGCGCGCTCGAGCCGCGCCGAAAGCAGCGGACACTCGAGTACATGGCGGAGTTCTACCGAACCATCGCTGAACCGAAGACGGCGAAGGTTGCGCTCAGCGAGAACTGTCAGGCGCGGGGGAACTGAGGCCGCGCCGCGACCCGAAACCCTGACCGCAGCCACGGCGTACGTCGAGCACCACTCTGGATTTTCACAACTGCAGCACCGGGGAGTTTCGATGCGTCGTCAGGTGACCGGTATCAGCGCGCTGTTCGTGTCGTCCCTGCTCCCCGTCATCGCGGGTGCACAGACGCCACCCGTGGCCGTATCACCTCAGCTGCGCGCGACGCTCGATTCGCTGGCGAGCGCATTCGTCACCGGGAAGAGTACGCCAGGTACCGCGATCGCGGTCGTCCGCGGCACCGACACGCTGCTCTTCCGCGGGTATGGCACGGCGAACCTCGAGTCGTCCACGCCGGTCAGCACGACGAGTGTATTCGAGATCGGATCGGTCACCAAGCAATTCACGGCGTCGGCGGTGCTGCAGTTGGCAGAGCAGGGGAAGCTCGCGCTGACGGACTCCATTGGCCACTGGGTGCCCGACCTGCCGCCCAGGTGGCGGCGCGTGACGATCACGCAGTTGCTCAATCACACGTCTGGCATTCCGAGTTATACCGAGATCGGAGAGTCGTGGGTGAAGCGCTGGGGTGAAGAGATGACCGGCGCACAACTGGTGGCGCTGACCGCCGCGAAACCGTTCGACTTTGCACCCGGCACGTCGTGGAAGTACAACAATACGGGCTATGTGTTGCTCGGGATGCTGGTCGAGGCGCGCGCCGGTCGGGCCTGGGGCGAAGACTTCGCGGCGCGTTTCTTCGCACCACTCGGCATGACGCGGACGATGTATTGCGAGCGGAAGCTGGTGATTGCCGACCGCGCCGCCGGATACTCTCGTGAGGGCAGGGATCGCTGGGCCAACGCACCGTATCTCGCGATGTCGCAGCCGCATGCGGCGGGTGCGCTCTGTTCGTCGATCGGCGACCTGCTGACGTGGAATCGGGCGCTGCACGGGGGCAGGATTCTGTCGCCGGCGAGCTACACGGCCATGACCACACCAGCGGGATCAGCGGCGCCGAAACAGTATGGCTTCGCGATGGGGCGACAGGATCTGAACGGTCATGTGGTGCTCACGCACGGTGGCGGTATTCCCGGTTTTCTGACCGCAAATACCTTCGTGCCCGACGCACGACTGTCGGTGACGGTGCTCACGAATGGCGATGCGAACGATCCGGGCGAACTGGCGACGCAGCTCACCCGCGCGGCGCTGGGCGTTCCGCTGGTGGTGAAACCCGCGCAGGCGGCACTGGTCCCGGTCCCGATCTCGCCAGCGGAGCTCAGGCGTTACGCTGGCGTCTACAATCTCGTGCTGGGGTCGCCACGCCCGTTCACGGTGTTCGAAAAGGACGGCAAGGTCTTCGGCCAACTCGAGGGCCAGGGGGCGAACGAACTGGTGCCCCTTGGCAGTCACACGTTCGGGGCCGACTTTGATCCGACCGTGCGCATCGTCTTCACCATGGCCGGCGAGATGGCGACGAAAATGACGCTGAACCAGCGCGGCCAGACGTCCGAAGGCGTGCGCAGACCGTAATTTGGAAGTCCGCGCGCCATCGTCGGGTTCGCGGGACCAAAGGACCATGGCACTCACGGCGCGGCGATGGATCACCGGGCACACTGAGCGACGCACGAGTCGCGCGCCGTGGAACGGCCGGTGGTCGCTGGTCGTTCCTCGGGAGTTCCGTCGTCTCTTCCGTGAGCGCCCTCCGCCCCGCTGCCGATGTCCATTCGTCTGCTGTTCTGTGTTGCGTCAGTGCTCGTCGTCGGCGGGTGCGGCGGTGATGCGGGCCCGGCTGCCGGCCCCGCCCTGCCGCCCGCGTCGAGCCAGGTGGCGTCGGTCGTAGTTGCGCCACAGAATGTGCTGGTCGCCAACGGCGACACGCTGACACTGGTTGCATCGACCCGTGACATCAGTGGAGCCCCGTTGCCGGGTCGGCGGGTGGTCTGGACCAGTGAGGCGCCGGACATCGTCAGCGTCTCGATCACCGGTCGGATCACGGCCTTGGCGCCACGGCGTTCGGTGCGGATCACGGCGAGCAGCGAGGGAGCGAGCGGGACCGCGACGGTAACGACGGGCAACTAGCGCGCGGCGGAGTGCGTATGCTGAGGGAACCGGAGCACCCGACTGAAGTCGATGCTTCCACCTGCCCCTTCCAGACTCGAGATCCCGTCTGATGCGCGCGTTCCCTGTTGCACTCTTTCCGCTCCGTCATCGTGTGACCACCGGCTGCGTCGCCGATCTGATCGTCACCCGCACTGCCGTGCTATTCGCATCGCTCGTCGTATCGATGGCCGCTCGCGCGCAGGCGCCGAGCATTCCGGGGCAGCAGATGTCCGGGCCGGTGATCCAGAGCACGGGGATGTCGATCAGGGTGGACGATCCGACGTTCGGTGCGCCGGCCGGGCACCTGTTCAAGGCGGTCTTCGAGATCAACGCCGGCGGCGGCGACACCGTGCGGGTGAATGACCAGCTCGCAAACGTCGCGCGATACTACAACACGCATGTGCGACAGGGTATTCCCGAGGCGCAGGTGAAGGCGGCCGCGGTGTTCCACGGCAGTGGCTGGCCGGCACTCCTCACCGATGCGGCCTTTGCGGCCCGGTTCGGTGGCAAGCCGAATCCAAGTCGTCGGCTGACGGAAGAGTTGATCGAGCATGGGGCGCAGCTGGTGCTGTGCGGGCAGACCGCGGGCGCGCGAGGGATTCGTCGCGACGAACTGCTGCCGGGTGTGAAGGTCGCGATTTCAGCAATGAGCGCAATGCAGATCTTTCAGTCGGACGGGTTTGCGTTCATTGCGTGGTGAGGTGCGTCGTCGACATACTCACGCATCGAAAGGCGACTGTGTCGGCGACCATTGTCGGCGCTCCTCAGGGGAACCATGACTGACATGACAGGTAAGCGGCTGGCGATCGTTCCCTGCGCCAGCTGCGGTACGATGAACCGCGTCGATCTGGCGCGGGTGGACGCCGTGGCGAAATGCGGATCGTGCCATGTCGCGGTGGTGCTCGACGCACCGATCACGCTGACCGATGCGACGTTCGACACCGTCGTGAACGCCAGCTCCGTTCCGGTGATTATCGATTTCTTCGCGGAGTGGTGTGGTCCATGCAAGCAGATGGCGCCGGTATTTGGTGAACTCGCGCGCCGCCAGCGCGGGCAGTCGTTGGTTGCCAAGGTGGATACCGATCGCAGTCCGACCGTGGCCTCCCGGTTCGGAATCCGCAGCATCCCGACGATCGCAGTGATGCGCGACGGCCGGGAGGTTGCGCGACAGGTGGGCGCGGTACCGATGGCGGCGCTCGAGCAACTGTTGCGCAGCTGACCACACGGCGCCTGGACGGGCACGACGGACGCGGTCAGCGGCGCGCGGGTCGACGATGGAAAGCCACGACACTTCTCATTGATACAGCGCCAACATCCACCATGCGAATCAAACCTGCACGTCGCGCCGCAACGCCTGTCATTGCCACCAGCGAGGCGCATGGCACCGAGCCGGTTCCACAGGCGCACGAGATCGGCACGGCCGTGGTCCTGGCAGATCCGGTCAACCCCCATTGGATGGGAGACGTGGAGATCCGAGGGCTGCGTGATGTCAGCCTGCGCCTGGCTGAGGGGGAGTTCGTCGGCATGCGTGCGGTGCGCGGCGTCCCCGACAAATGATGCCACCCCGCAAAGGAGGCCGCCTCGACGACCGGCTGCCACCTGCGAACGCGCAGACCATGCCACCGATTCGCGTCGCGGTCTACGACAGCAAGCCCTACGACCGCGAGTATCTCGAACGCGCGTCCGAGCAGTTGAACGTCGATCTCGAGTATCACGACTTCCGGCTCACGGCTGGAACAGCCAGCTCTGCCAAGGGCTCGCAGGCGGTGTGCATCTTCGTCAACGACCGCGTGGATCGTGAGTGTCTGACGACGCTGGGTGTGCTTGGTGTGCGATTGGTGACGTTGCGCTGCGCCGGCTTCAACAATGTGGATCGCGCGGCAGCTGGCGAGCTGGGCATCACCGTCGTCCGGGTCCCTGCCTACTCTCCCCATGCGATCGCGGAGCACGCGGTGGCGCTGCTGCTGGCGTTGAACCGGAAGCTGCACCGCGCCTACAACCGGGTGCGTGAGCAGAACTTCTCACTCACCGGTCTGGTGGGGTTCGACTTGCATGGCAAGACGATCGGCATCCTGGGCACTGGCAGGATCGGCCGCGTGACGGCGCAGATCTTCCGGGGGTTTGGCTGCCGGGTCGTCGCGTACGACCCGATACCGACGCCGGCCTGGGCAGCGGAGTACGGCATCGAATACACCGATGCCGAGACCCTGCTGGTCGGCAGCGATGTGGTAAGCCTCCACCTCCCGCTGACGACGGAGACCCATCATCTGTTGAATGCGACCACGCTCGCCCGGATGAAACACGGGGCCTATTTGATCAACACCAGCCGAGGAAAGCTGGTGGACACGTCCGCCGTCATTTGCGCACTCAAGTCCGGCCGCCTTGGCGGCGTCGCATTGGACGTCTACGAAGAAGAGGAGGGCATCTTCTTCGAGGATCTGTCGGACAAGGTGCTGCAGGATGATGAACTGGCTCGACTGATGTCCTTCCCCAATGTTTTGATCACCGCTCATCAGGGGTTCCTGACGCACGAAGCGCTGTCGGAGATTGCGCGCGTCACGCTCGAGAGCGCGTGTCGCTTCCGCGACGGAATGCCGCCCGTGGAGGGTCGCATGGTGGTGTGAGGGGATTCAGCCACGACGCTGGCCAACTGCAGCACGAGGATCATGAAGACCACCACGGTGCCAAAGCAAGCCATAACTGCCAGCGCACCGATGCGTACTGTCTCAGGGCGCAGCACGCGCCGTGCAAACCGAGCCTGGCACAGCATGTCAGGCGAACGCCGACACGCATGCGTGCAAAAGTAACCAGCCTCTGACTGAGCGCAGTGCACCGGCATCGTCCCCCCGATCAAATCGCCGACCTCTCCCGTGGAATCCTGCAGCCGGTCCGATAGATGATTACGGTTGCGATCGCGGCGCTTCATGCGCCGGCACTGGCGCCAGCACAGGATACCGTGCTGGCGATGGCGCTCTCCGCCTCGATCGCTCGCGGCGAGCACGGCGCACTGCGTTGGCCGGATTTCTCGGACGTGTCTGGTGTACTGGTCGAGGTCTACGGAGAACAGCAGTGGACACTGCGCTGGTCGCAGGCCGGGCAACCCACGCCGACGGCACTGCGCCTGCTCACTGCCCTGCAAGGCGTCGGGGCCCGCGGACTCGATTCAGCTGACTACGATGTCGATCGCCTCGGCGCACTCGTGAACGGTGGCCTCGCAACGCCTGCCCGGCAGGTGGCCTTCGACGTGACGATGAGTGTCGCGGCAGTGCGCGTGCTTCACGCGCTGCGATTCGGGCGGATCGATCCCATCGATGCGCATGCGCACCTGCGCCTGCCAAGGGATGTCGTCGACCTCTGTGCCGAGTTTCGGGCGCTGCTGACATCGTCATCACCTGGTGCGGCGCTTGACGCAGCAGAGCCGCCATACGTGCACTATGCGCTGCTCAAGCGGGCCCTCGGAGCATACCGGGAGCGGGCGCTGACCGACACGACCGCCTTCGCTCAGATCGCGAAGATCACGCTGACGCTGGAGCGCTGGCGCTGGCTGCCGCACCAGTTCACCACCGCACCGATCATCGTGAACATCCCGGCGTTCCGGTTGTATGCGCTGTCGCCGAACAGTGATCGTGAGGCGGATATGCTGCGTATGGATGTGGTCGTTGGCAGCGCCTGGAATCACCGAACACCAGTATTCAGCGATGCGCTGGAATACATCGTGTTCGCCCCGTACTGGGAGGTTCCGGCGAGCATCGCGACAGCGGAACTGCTTCCGATCGCACGTCGCGACCCCAGTATCCTGACGGTCAACCGCTATCAGATCATCAACGCAGCGGGGCGCGTGCTGCCCCCGTCCGCCGCGGCGCTGCGCGCCGTGAGTGCAGGGATCGCAAGCATCCGTCAGCTACCCGGCGGCGCAAATGCTCTTGGTCTCGTGAAGTTCGTGTTCCCGAACGCGTTCAACGTGTATCTGCACGATACGCCTGTGAAGACGGCCTTCGAGCGCGCGCGGCGAGACCTCAGCCACGGCTGCATACGTATCGCAGATCCTGCTGCGCTGGCGCAGTTGCTGCTGCGAACGGTACCGGGATGGGATTCGACGGTAATCGCTGCCGCGATGCGAGAGGAGACACCCCGCCGCGTCGACCTCCCGTCGCCCGTGCCGGTCCATATCATCTACGCCACAGCGGTCGCGCGTGAGGATGGCACGGTGCTCTTCTACGACGACATCTATGATCACGACGCCGAGTTGGCGCAGCGCCTGCGCCGCGGGTATCCGTACCGACTGTCGCTCCATTGAGGCCGCGCTGCGTCTGCCATGTTCACATTCGGTGCGTCGGGCTCCTCGTACGTCACGACGTGCCGCCTGCTGGCCCAACCACCACCGCATGCGATCGCCCATCATCCACCAGCTCGATCGTTCCACCATGCACCGTCACGCCATCGAGCGTGACGGACGCGCCGCGTGACCGGATCGCACCGGGTTCGCGCACGGTGATCGCGTATTGTGCGGTGCCAAACCGATATGTGATCTGATAGTCAGGCCACGACGCTGGCACACACGGCAGGATCCGCAGCGTGTTGCCGACCTTCGTGAAGCCGAGCAGCGCTTCGATCCCGACGCGATACATCCAGCTTGCAGAGCCGGTGTACCAGGTCCAGCCACCGCGACCAATATGTGATGGCGACGTGTACACGTCCGCGGCCACCACGTATGGCTCCACCTTGTAGCGCGCGACGGCATCGGCTGACGCAGTGTGCGTGAGTGGGTTGAGCATCTGGAACAGCTCGAACGCCCGATCGCCGTCACCACGCATCGCCGTGGCGAGCACGGCCCAGAGCGCGGCATGTGTGTATTGGCCGCCGTTCTCACGCACACCTGGCAGGTAACCCTTGATGTAGCCCGGGTCCGAGTCATTGCCGTCGAAGGGCGGCGTCAGCAGTTCGATCAGGCGCGCATCCTCGCGCACCAGTTGTGCATCGAATGCCGCCATCGCCATCGCCTGCCGATCCGGGCGACCCGCGCCCGAAATCACGCTCCAGCTCTGCGCAATCGAATCGATCTTGCATTCGAGGCTCGACGCGGAGCCGATCGGGACGCCATTGTCGTAGTAGGCGCGGCGGTACCACGCACCGTCCCAGCCAGCATCCTCGGCCGCCGTCGTGTAGCGATCGCTCCAGTGACGCATGTGGACCGCCTCTGCGACATCGTGACGTGTGTCGGCATACGCGGCAAAGGAGCGGAGCGTGAAGGCAAGGAACCACGCCAGCCAGACGCTTTCGCCTTTGCCGTCTGCGCCGACGCGACTCATGCCGTCGTTCCAGTCGCCGGTGCCAATCAGCGGCAGGCCGTGCGCCCCCTCCGTGCACGCGCGGCGCAGGGCACGCCGGCAATGCTCGTAAATGCTGCCATGCTCCTCCGTCACCGAAGGAAGCTCGTAGATTTCATGCTCGTGCGGCGCCAGCTCTCGCATGGTGATGAAAGGGACGTACGCGTCGAGTATGGCCACGTCTCCGGTGACGGTGATGTACCGGTCCACCACGAAAGGCAGCCAGACCAGATCGTCCGAGAACCGTGTCCGCACGCCGCGCCCACTGTGTGCATGCCACCAGTGCTGCACGTCGCCTTCCACGAATTGCCGGGCCGCGGCGCGCAGGATGTGTTCTCGCGCAACGGCGGGTTCGGCATACAGGAACGCCATCGAATCCTGCAACTGATCGCGGAAACCGTAGGCGCCGCTGCTCTGATAGAGCCCCATGCGTGCCCACATGCGGCACGAGAGTGCCTGATAGAGCGACCACTTGTTGACCATCGCATCGAAGGTGGCGTCCGGCGTGCTGACCGAGATCACGCTCAGTCTTGTGTCCCAGGCGGCGACGGACGCGGAGACGGCGGCATCGGCGGTGGGCGCACTCTTCAACGACTCGAGCGCCTGCCGTGCCGCTTCATCGCCGGACGCCGCGCCGAGAAGGACCGACAGGGTCCGCGACTCGCCCGGCGCGAGGGTCAGGCGCGTTTGCAGCGCTGCGCACGGATCGAGGTCCACGCCGGTGACGCCATCGAGATCATCGTCCCGAAGAGCGGCCGGCGCAGCGTGATGGCCGTTGCGGCCGAGGAAGCTGAGGCGATCGGCAGTGAAACTGGTGACCGGCTCGCTGATTGCCAGGAATGCGGTCGAGTTGCGGAACATCGGATCAAAGTGGTTCCGCGCGAAGATTGCCCCATGTTCAGGCACGAACCGCGTTCGTACCTGATACTGTGTCTCGTCGCGCCGCGCGCCAAGCGTCCACTCCGCGAAGGCCGTCAGGCGCAGACGCCGCGTGCGCGACGAGGCGTTGGTGATGCGCAGGACAGAGACCTTTGCCGCGATCTGCTCCGGCACGCCAAGGCGCATCTCTGTCCGGATGCCGTCGTGCACGTGCGTGAACGTCGAGAAACCCGCCCCGTGCGTGACCCGGTACGCGCCGTCGCCATCCACCGGCGCTGGCGTAGCCGACCACAGCTCATCGCTCTCCTCATCCTGCAGGTAGATCGCGTCGCTGACCGGATCCGTGATCGGATCGTTCGACCACGGTGTGAGTCGGTAGAAGTACGCGTTCTCAGCCCAGGTGCACCCCGAACCGCGCTCCGAGACGAGAAATCCTCCGTGTGGATTCGCGATCACGTTGGCCCATGGTGCCGGTGGAAGCCGGCCGTCATCGAGTTCGATGCGATAGTTGGAGTCCGCATCAAGGCCCCCGAACCCGTTCGCGAGGCGAAGCGGGCGCTCGTCGTCCGCACTCGGAGCGCTGCGGGCCTGGGACTGTCGCGGTCGAGGCAGCAGTGGTGCAACGAGGGGGCGCAGCACTGACACGATGGTTGCCAGCGGTCCGCTCCGCTCCAGGTTGTCCGGCCCGAGTGGGATGACGCGCTCGATGGCGCGCTCGATGGCGCGTGTCGTCACGCGGGCCGGCGATGCAGCTTGCAGCTCGATCACGCGGGACTCGGCGTACGCCAGTACCCGTGCCAGCGATCGTCCATCACAGGTGATGTGCACGCGCGCCGTCGCCGACAGCATCAGGTAGTCGTCGACGCCGAACAGTTCTCGTTGGCGGATGAAGGTTCCACCGGACCGATCCATCAGCGACGCGTCGTTGCCGGCCACCATCGCTTCGGTGATTCCGTCACGCAGCTCCTGCAGGTAGTTGTATGGCCCCGCGTTGATGATGACCAGATCCACCGTCAGGCCGCACCGTCGCCAGTAGCGGTGCGCGGCGAACACGTCGCGCAGTGTGGGCAGTCCGTCGATGCTGTCGATGGTTGCCAGTAGAATGGGATTGTCGCCCGAGATCCCGTGTGCCCAGAGCAGTGGCTGCGACCCGCGGTTGCGCCGGAGCTCATCGCGCGGCGGCGCCAGCGATCCGCCCAGATAGAGCAGCTGCGCCGCAATCTCCTGAAAGACGGCGGCGTTGGCTTGTGTGAGGCCCAGTTCGCGCAACTCGATCTGCGTCGATGTCCAGGCGAAGTCGAGCGCGCGCTGCGCCGCGTGGGAGTCGTGATAGCGACCGGCCAGTTCGAACGCCGACTCGCGCGTGGTGGCGACGAGCGTGGTGAACGCCACCGTCACCGATTGTCCGGGCGCCACGCTGACTCGTGTGCGCAAGGCGAAGATCGGATCGAGCACCGCTCCGGTGGTGCCGGACAGTGCGCCGCTGGCTGTCATGGCCACCGGATCGCGCAGGCTGCGACCGCGGCCGATGAAGCGGGCCCGGTCGGTCTCGCAGCTCACGGTGCCGAGTCGGTCGCGGCCGGCATCCACGACATGCACGCACCAGAGGCGCGGATCGGCGGGAGAGCGGGGGCGTCGCGTGGCCGTGATGGCGGTGCACCAGCCATGCCATTCCGTTTCGACGAACAGGTTCGAGAACGCCGGGTGCGCCAGATCGGCGCCCTGTGACGTCATCGCCACTTCGCCGTAGCTCGTGAGCTCGATCTCGTGCGGCTCGCTCCCGGTGTTGGTGAGTGTGATGCGGCGCACTTCCGCCGCGTCGGCGGATACGACCGCGATCTCAGTGCGCGTCTCGATATCGCCGTCTTTGCGCTGCAGTGTGACGCGATCCGAGCACAGCCAGGCGCGACCCTGCGCCGCTGGTGCGCCGACTGGCTGGAACGAGGATGACCAGATCTGTCCGCTGGTCAGGTCATGGAGATAGCAGAATTGCCCTGAAATGTCGCGCGTGCTGTCTGCGCGCCACCGTGTGACGGCGATCGATTCATATCGACTGTAGCCGCTGCCGTTGTGGTTGATCATCACGGTGTACGGATTCGAGCCGAGCAGGGCGATGCGGGGCGGCGAGGGCAGTTCCGTGTTCACCTCGCGCACCACCGGTCGTTCGGCGTCCTGCGAGAGGCGCGTTTCTTCCGGCAGCACCGCCTGCACATCCTGCAGGAGCAGCCGCCGCGGCACGCGCTCGTGGAGCAGCAGTTCAACCGACTTCACCATCGCGTCGGCGTGAAAGCGGGCCTGCCAGATGTCCTGGAGCAGGAGGTTGGTGAAGGCCACCAGCGACATTCCGACATGGTGCGCCATGTAGGCGCGGACGAGCGTCATGCGCGCGCCTGGTGCGGGACGGGTGTAGTCGAGCGACTCATAGAAGCCGTACTCGCCCAGTGCGCCCTTCGCCTCGAGCGTCCGCAGGTTGGCGAGCGCACGACGCGGTTCGATCTGCGCGGCCAGGGCCGTCGCGTACGGCGCGATCACCAGATCGCGTGCCAGACCACGCTTGAGCGCCAGATCGGGAACGCCGAAGGCCCGGTACTGGTAGGTCTCGTGACGGTCGCGGACGTTGTAGGCGCTCTCGCTGACGCCCCACGGCACTCCACGCAGGCTGGCGTACGACACATGCCGGTCGACCACGCCTTCATAGCTCTGCGCCAGCAGCGTGAAGGGCAGCGACCGCATCACGAGCACTGGCATCAGGTACTCGAACATGCTGCCGCTCCAGCTCACCAGCACCGTGGCGCCGGCAGTGCGCGACAGGCTGCGACCAAGCCGGAACCAGTGTTCGAGCGGCACGTCATTGCGTGCGATGGCCATGAAGCTCGACAGGCGCGCCTCGCTCGCGAGCAGATCGTAGTACGAATCGTCCCGGGTGAACGACTCCGGGTGATATCCGATCGTGAACAGCTTTCGTTCGCTCTCATACAGGAAGCCGAACTCCATCGCGTTGACGAGTTCGTACGCCGCGTCGGCAATCGCCTGCAGCCGCTCGCGCAGCTCTGGTTCGGTTCCGGCCAGCGCGAGGCAGGCCTGGCGGACGGCTATCAGGTGGCCGGCGATGTTGCCGCTGTCCACGGTGCTGATGTATGGCGGATCGAGGACGCGCAGATCGGTCAGGTCGTACCAGTTGTAAAAGTGACCGCGATGCTTCCTGAGGGCTTTCAGCGTGGCGAAGGTACGCTCGAGACGCGCGGTCATGTCGTGGACCGGGATCAGCTGCAGGTCGCAGGCGCTGATGGTCGAGAGCAGTTGCAGCCCGAGGTTCGTCGGCGACGTTCGCATCGCAACGACCGGCAGTGGATCGGCCTGAAAGTTGTCTGGCGCCAGCCAGTGCGTTTCGGCCGTGACGAATGTATCGAAGAAGTGCCAGTGTAACGCGGCGTACCGTTGCACCGTGTCCTTCATCGTGGCATCGAGGGGTACACGGGTACGGGCCGAGGTGCGGCTCATGGCCGCCATGATGCGTGGTGCCAGCAGCCACACGCCGATCAGCGTGGCGAAGACACAGGCGGTCAAACCAATGCGCTCGGGTGGCAGGGCGAGCGCGCCCCGCCGCCAGATCAGATTCGCGACGATCAGTGCGGCACCAGTGGCCACAACAAACACGCTGCTCCGCATGGCCCGGCGGGTCACGCGACTCACGTCCGCCAGACTCCGCTCCACCAGCAGCGCCGACTGCCACTCCAGCATCGTCCGGTGCGAGACACACAGCCGATACAGCGTTCGAACGATCGCGTCGATGGAGATCAGCGCCTGATGCGGCAAGGTGAGCACTGCCACCGCCGCCTGCTCGATACTCACCATCGCGTCCTGCGCCACGGCGTCGTAGTACGCGCGCCACGACCTGTCGGGCGGTGGTCTGAGCACCGCCAGCATCAGCGCCGTCACCCACGGCGCAACGATGGCGCCCAGGCCAAGCAGCGTCCAGCGCAGCGCGGAACCGGGCAGGATCGTCCAGCCGGCGATCAGGAACAGCAGTTGCGAGATCTCGACCGTGCTGCGACGCAGGTTGTCGAGAATCTTCCATTGCGACACCATCGAGAGTCGATTGCGTTCCGGTCCGTCGGGACCCGGCACCGTCCGTCGGAGCCACGGCAGGAGCTGCCAGTCGCCGCGGATCCAGCGATGCTTCCGACGCGTGTACGCCACGTACGTCGCTGGATAGTCGTCGTACACCACCACATCGGTCGCCAGGCCGGCCCGTGCGTAGTTACCCTCGATCAGGTCGTGCGACAGCAGGGTGTTCTCGGGAAAACGCCCGTGCGTTGCCAGCTCGAACGCCTCGACGTCGTAAATACCCTTGCCCGTGAACGTGCCTTCGCCGAAGAGATCCTGATACACATCGGAGACCGCCGTCGAATAGGGGTCGACACCCGGATGGCCCGACGCGATGGCCGCAAATCGTGAGCGGTGGGCACTGGGCAGCGAGACGCCGACGCGCGGCTGGAGAATGCCGAACCCGCGCACCATCCCACGCTGCGGGTCGTAGACCGCGCGATTGAGCGGGTGCGCCAGTGCCCCGATCAGCGAAGGCGCAGCATCTGGCGGGAGTATGGTGTCGGCGTCGAGTGTGATCACGTACTTCACGCCGACCAGTCCCGCGGTGTCGCCCGCCGCGAACGAGAAGGCGTCCGTCGTGCGCCCTTGAACGACGGCATTGAGGTTCGAGAGCTTGCCGCGCTTGCGTTCCCAGCCCATCCACACGCCCTGATGGGCATTCCAGCGGCGCGAGCGGTGCAGCAGGTGAAAGGGACCGTTGCCGTCCGTCGCATGGCGCAGGTTGAGGTCGTCGATACCCGCCATCGCAGCCTCGACGATCGCAGCATCGTCCGGCATCGTTTCGCTGGCGGCGTCGGTGAAGTCACTCAGCACCGCGAAGTGGAGGTGCGCCTCGCGATTGGCGAGGAATTGCACTTCCAGCGTGTCGAGCGCTTCACGGACGTCTGCGACAGTGGCGAACAGCGTCGGAATCACGACTGCCGTCCGATACTCGTGTGGCACGCCGTGCTCATGCAGTTCGAGCCGCGGCAGGCTCTGCGGTGGCAGCAGTGCCGTGACCAGCTGATTGAGCACTGTCACGGCGATGTCGAGTGCCGGCAGAATCGCGAGCAGCAACAGCAGCAGCAGTGACTCCCGCGCGTCCGACTCTATCAGCAGCATGACACCCAGTGTCGCCAGCAGGACGAGTACCACCAGGCCGCCGGTGAAGACGGTGTTCGGATGCCGGTGCACCGCGCGTTCGATCGTTTCGCCGGGCGTCGGCGAATAACCCGCCACCCGTTCCAGCTCGGCCACGCCGTCATCGACCAGGTAGAACCCGACGTGCGTGTGGACAGCGGCCAGTTCGCCGCTGTGGGATGCGGTCGGGCGCTGCGCGAGGTCGATCGCCCACTGTGCCACCGCCACTTCGCTGTGTCCGCTGCCTTTCGCGATCCGCTCCACCACATGGCGGTATGCGTCACGCGTGGCGAACGTCATTTTCGGATAGAACCCCGAGGGATCCGTATGCAGTATTGCTTCCATGACGCTTTGCCGTTCGACAAAATGGCGCCAGTCACGCCGCCCGATGTCACGGAGGCTGGTGATGCTGTTGGCCATCAGCAAGCCGGTCAGCGTGACCCGATGCGTGGAGAGCGCGACCGATGTTTCCGGGCTGACGCCCGCATCGCGCATCCAGTGCTCGAGCCACGCCAGTGCAGGCGATGCGCCTTCGGTACGACGCAACAGATGGAGAAAACGCGACACGAAGTGCGGGGTCAGGACATGGTCTGCATCGGCGAAGTCGCGCAGTGACTCGCGCAAGGCAGTGCCACCCTGCGCACTGGCGAGCAGAATGCTGTCCGACCACGCCTCGGCCAGCTCGATCTCGTCGAGGCGCTGCATGGTGCGCAGGGTCGTGCGACGCACACTCTCGATCAGCCCCAGCCTCAGCATGGCGGGCATCGCCCAGAGCTCCCCCACCGACAGCGGGGTGACGCTCTGAAACGACTCGACGTAGAGATCCACGTTCTCCAGATCGACGCGCGCTTCGGTGTGCGAGATGAGTGAAATCGCGATCTCGTAGACGCGTGGATACCCCGTCATCGGGCCACTCGCCAGTTCGGGCAGCTCGCGATAGTAGCCACCCGGCAGGCTGCCCCGCACTTCCTGCAGGTGTTCCAGCACGACGTGATAATTGTCGAGCAGCCATTCGGCCGCGGGACCAGCATCGACACCGCTCGCCGAGGCCGTCAGGAGTCTCGCCTGCGCTTCACTGAGGATCCGTCGGGTGACCGCGAGCCGCGCCAGCAGCCGTGCTGGCCGGAGCGGCGCGTGCGTGGTGACGAGACTCTGCTCACGCGCAACCGTACGCGCGCGCGCTGCCAGGTGATCGGCACCGAGCAGTTCACCAACGATAGGCCCGGTGAGCAGCTCGTCGGCCGCCTCGGCCCGCAACCGTTCGGCACGCGTACTCACAGGCGCACGATGAAAGGCACAGGGCGATCAGCGCTGACGCGTCGCCTCAGGCACGCGTCGCACCGTCCTGCACGCCGTGGTGCCGTCACACCGGACTACGGCCCTGAATCACACGGACCAGGACCACTACGATGGCGATGACGAGCAGGATGTGGATCAATCCCCCCATCGTGTAGGCCGTGACGAGACCGAGTAGCCAAAGGATCACCAGGACGATCGCAATCGTCATCAGCATTTTGAAAGCTCCAATAGGAGGCGATGGACGCGACTGGCTCTAGCCCGTCCGCCCGCGCAGCGCTGTTTGAGGCCTTCCGCGCGCGCACGTGCAACCTACGCTGCTGTGTGCGCTGCACCGAACTCCACGGTGTACCGCCTCTGCAAAGTCGCGCAGCTGAACTCAACCGCCGCGATTGGTGCGAACGAGGTTCGTCGTGTCACGTTTCGCCTGCGATGGGCTCACGATACAGCGGCAGCGTGACGACCAGCTGACTGCCACATTCCGGCCCGAGACTGCGCGCCTCCACGCTGCCATGATGTGCCTTCACGAGCTCGTTGAACACGGTCAGCCCAATGCCCGGCGCAACTCCGTGGAGTTCGGAGGTGTGCACCTCCGGAACGAACAGATCGAAGATCCCCGACAGCCCGTCCGTGCCGGGTCTGGCGCCGGTCTCGGTGAGAGTGACCACGACTGTCGTTGCGTCGGTCGTCATCACCAGCGTGAGCCTCCCGCAGTCTGGCGTGCTCTTCGACGCATTGCTGAGCAGATTCGTGAAAACCTGTGTCAGTCGAATAGCGTCGCCTTGCACGTGAACAGGGTCACTCGGCAAGGTCGCCGTCAGGTCCTGGAACCGCAGGTCCATTGCTGGCCGACAGGTGGCGATCGTCTCGGCCACCAGTGACGTCAGCTCGACCTTGACGGAGCCTATGGTGAGCTTGCCGTTTTGCGCGCGAGAGATATCCATGAGATCGTCGATCATGCGTGCCATGTGCACGACCTGTCGCTCGATGATGTCATGCAGGCGCGGCAGGATCGGGTCGCCGGCCTGCACTCGAGCCAGCAACGCCGAGACATTGCGCATCGGCGTCAACGGATTCCGGAGTTCGTGCGCCAACACCGCCATGAAGTCAAGCTGCCGGCGGTTGGCCACCTCCAGCTCCATCTGAATGGCGCGCGCACTGAGCGTGGCCAGGACGAGTTGCTCGTTGGCCGCGCGCATCTGGGAGCTTGGCGGATCCTGGTCACCGTGCCCTGCAGAGGCCAGTGTGACCCGCCGTGGTGGCACCGCGATTGCAGACGGCGCGCTGCCGACTCCCTCCGCTGCAGGCGGATCACCATGAAACGTGAACTGTGCCATACCGCTCTGCTTGGAGCGGTACATCGCCGCATCGGCCAGTGCCGTCAGCGTGTCGATGCTCCGCCCGTCATCGGGAAACATACTGATGCCGATGCTGGCAGCCACGCGGATGGTATGCTGACCATGCTGAAGCGGTGCCGCAAGCGCCGTCAGCACCTTTTCGGCGATCACGGCTACATCACTGCGCTCACCGACATCGGTGAGCAAAACGACGAACTCGTCACCGCCGTGCCGACTGACCGTATCGGCTGCCCTCACCACGGAGACAAGCGTCGTGGCCGCATGGCGCAGCACCTGATCGCCGGCGAGATGCCCGAGCGTATCATTGATCTGCTTGAATTCGTCCAGATCGAGGAAGAGTACGGCCAGCCGCGTGCCGTGGCGCGTTGCGATCGCTGCCGCCTGCACGAAGCGATCCTGAAGCAGCACGCGATTCGGCAGCGCCGTGAGTGCGTCGAGTTCCGCCATGCGCTGCAGGGCATTGAGGTGCAGCGCCGCCGCTTCGCGTTCGATCTGCGCATGCAGAGCCGCCAGAATCAGCCTCTCGTTGGCCTCACGCAGCTGCCGAAAAATCAGCGCGGTGCGCTGAGCGGAATCACCGTGATCCTCCGGTTCCGACTTCACGACGCCGACCGAGGCCATGGCGCGAGGTCAGTGGCCATTCGACGATTCCTCGGCCATCAGCTGCTTGCGCGTGGGTCGACCGCCCAGCAGCCCCTCCTGATCCGGCAAGGCCACGCCAAGCTGAATCCCGGACTCGGTGATCGTAAACTCGCGAAGGCTGTCCGAGTGCGCGCTGCCGCGCACCTTCACCACCGCCATCACGCGGCGCAAGCGGCTCTCGACCTCGATGTAGCGCTGCACGATGACCGCGTCGGTCATGAACGCGGTGCCATATGGACTGAAGCGCAGATCAGTGTATCGGTCCTCCAGCTCCGACGTCATGAGCAGCGTCACGCCCTCGGCCGCCAGCGCGGTGACCAGCCGGGAGAGCGATTCCCGAAAATCACCGCGGAATGTCGGGGCCAGCGCCAGCTCGAAGCCAGACAGCGAGTCGACGACGACCCGTGTCGCCTTCAATCGCCGGACTTCGGCCACCAGAGTCAGGAGGATCTCATCGATCGACAGATCGGGTGCGCGCGACCCCACCAGACCGACGGTGCCTGAATCGATCAGATCGGCCAGCGTCCGGTCGCGACTCTGATTGGGGTTCTGTTCGAATGCCGCAATCACACCGGTCTCACCACGTCGTGCCCCCTCGGCCAGAAACGTCGCAGCCAGAAGGCTCTTGCCGGAGCCCGATGGACCGGCGACCAGGAGCGAGTAGCCACTCGGCAGCCCTCCACCCAGCATCTCATCGAGACCCGGCACGCCCAGCGAGAGACGATCAGTCAGACGGTCACCAGTGCGTGCGGCGGGCGCGCTGGATGGGTCCACCCGCGCAAAGACGCACACTCCGGCCTCGGTGATGCGGAATGTGTGCAGCCCGGGCAGCGTGGGCTGCCCGCGCATTTTCATGATCTCGAGTTTGCGCACCATCGAGTTCCGCTCCACACTCTGCCGAAGCCAGATCAGGCCGTCGGCAACGGTGAAGACGGGATTCGCGTCGTTCTCGTTGAAGTACTCGCCAATGAGGAACGTCGTCGCCTGCCAGCTCGTCATCAACACGCCAAGCTGCTGCACGAAGTGCTGCAGTGTGTTGATCGACACACCCTCGTCCAGACTTGCCATCACCACCGAGCGGAACGAATCCACGAAGACCAGCCCTGGACCAACTGCGCGAACTTCCTCGACGATCCGGGTCAGCACTTTCTCCAGGTCACCACCAACGGCGTCATCGGTGAGGTCGATAAACCTCACCGATGTGTTGACCGCATCACTGTCGAAGAACGTGAACTGCTGTTGATAACGCAGCATCTTCAGCGGTGGCTCGCCGAGCACGGTGAAATACAGTGCCGGTCGCTCGGGTGACGCGAGCGCGAACATCATCTGATGCGCGAGGGTGGTCTTGCCGCACCCGGGCGGGCCCGCGATGAGGTTGAACGAAAACTCCGGCAGGCCGCCGCCGAGCACGCTATCGAGTCCCGGCACTCCAGTGGCGAGACGATTGATCGTGACCCTGGGCGTCATTCCGAGACATCCTGCGCGGCGTGGCCGTCAAATGGGTTGTTCCAGATCGCGTGGAGGAGGCGTTCCGTGAGTACGGCGCCCACCAGGCTGGCGAGCAAGTCGTGAAAGGTGTGCAACAGGACGCCGGCCGCAGCCCGCGATTCCAGCATCGGCTGCGTGGTGAAGTTCCGCCGGAGTTCGTCAAAGTCGATCTCCGTCAGCATGCTCTTGCCATGCGCATCGTTCAGCCATGCATACTCCCGCGACGTCAGATAGAGGCTTCGGCCGTGCAGGGCCGCAAGGCCACGCGCGCCGATGATCGGTGTGAGTGTATCGTTGATTTCACGCCACAGCATGACGACCGCGTCAGCGAGCTGATCGGCGTTCGCCTGGGACCCCGCGCGCTGCTCGAGAGCGGCAGCAATACGACGGCTCTCTGGGTGCGACATGGCATTTCGTCCGAACTGCGGGTGCACCCTGGCGTGCCCGCGATGGGCTGTCTCCATGGGGAAGGGCGCAACGAGAATGTAGCACTGCGGTCTGGCGCGGCGCTCCATGCGCATGCCGATGTGGCGGACTGATGGTGATACGGTCGGGGAGTCGAGGCGAATCCATGGATGCGATTCTGCCATCCGGACGTCGTGAGGCGAGTAGGGCGTGACGCAATTGCCCTGAACAGCGGTCGCGTGAGCATGATTCATGCTGTAGTTGCATGCTGTAGTTGGTTGAAGAACATCAGACATATGCCTCGAGCCTGAGGCCCCTTGGCGGACGAGGAAGGTGATCTCGTCAGTCGAAGGCGCGACCTGCGTCCCTTCGGGGCGGTGGATCGCGCCCTTTTCGTTTGGTCCCGCGAGGGACGCCGCTCGCGGCACGGTCGATTGTGCAAGAGTGCAGCGCACTGGCGCTCCATCGGGTGACGAAGCCCGCTGTGACAGATGTCGTACATAGATTCTTTGCGCGGACACACTGGGGGGGGCGGCAGCGGACATTCCGCAGCAGCCCCCCTCAGTGTTTGTGGTTCGGTGTGTGCGTCGGTTTGCGCCTCGGGAGCGCCTGACGTCCTCATCATGCTGGCCAGCACGCCAATGTGATGTCCTGCTGCTGCACTTCTGTCGTGTCGACGCCCTGTATGATGAGCCGCGCCGTGGCGACATTCCTGTAGTCGTCGTGCCTCACGTCATTTTCATGCATGGTGCGGCGCTGTTCACTTCCCTATCAGCGATGGTGGACAGCAACTCGTCGGCCTCCTTCTTTTCGTTGAGGGTCAACTCGAGGAACTCGGCGATGTCCGAGTGTCGCATCAGGGTGGCAAAGGCCAGCGTGCTGGCGTAGAAGGCGATTGTGTGGTGTTCCACGCGATGAGAGGAGGCAATGATGTCCGCGCTGCTCGCGGTGTCATCGCCGTCCTGGTCGAGCATCTGTGCGCCTTCCGTTAATAGCCCCTGCAAGCCTTTGCATTTCGTGCCGCGTGCGCTCAGGCCGAGTATGTCGAAGGTCACTCCGAGTCGCGCGACGTGTTTGTGCGTTGGCTCGAGGTGATGCCCGAAGGGCGTCCGCAGGCTCGGTGTCGCAGCACCGTTGACCATACCGGGACGTGCGGTCACCAGCTGCGTCTCCGCGCCGTGGAGGTCCTTCAGTTCTGCAATCATGAGATCGTGCATCGTGGCGAGTACCAATGATCCTCCTTCGGTCACGCACCCGATGCAGGAGGGTGTAATGCGAGCGGCGCGACGGAAGCTGTCGAGTCGTGAGAACTGCAATTGTCCGTACCAGCCGCGCGCCCGGAAATGCAAAAAGGCGCGATGGCAGTGCCTGAGGCACTACTCGCGCCTTCATCTCACGGGCCGGACGCCCGAGCGACAAGGCAGAAACCGACTGGGCCGGTTTCCACTATGATTGCATGATCAGTGTATGGTGACAGCAAGTCTCGCGCCAGACAGCGGTGCCAGATGTCTCGCCGCGGCATCGACGGCATGCACGGACGGCATGACACGGACTTCATGCGCCACAGCGTGACACGACGACCGCTTGCGCTGCGATCGCCCACGACGTTGTTTGTGCTTCGTGCGGTCAGCGCAACGCTGAACCGAGCATAATTCTTGGCGGACGAGACATCGGGCTCGTCAGTTGAAGGCGCGGGCGAATCCACTCGGTGGACTCGCGCGCGCTTTTCATTTCTCTGGTGCCGCGCACTCCATGGCGCGTCACACTACGAGGGCGCCATGGGAACCAGCTATATCTCGACGACCGACGGACCGCTCGCGGAAGAGCTGTCGGAACTCGCCGATGGCAGTATCAGTCTGTTTGTCGTCCTGCCGATTCTTCGGGAGATGTGCGTCTCCGACAGTCGCGCGGTGGCGCTGGCACGATTTGAAAAGTTGATCAGTGAACATCTCGCGCACCTGGATGGCATTCTCGGTGACGTGCTCCTGCGCCGCGATCACTGCGACGGTGATCTGACACGGTCGCTCTTTCGTTCGCTCACCCACCTCCGCATCCGACCGGCGTCGACGGCTCGTGATCTGGAGATTCTTGGCGTGGTGCAACAGGCGCAGGTGTTTCTGGTGGGGTCGTGCGGTTTCGCGCTGCGCTTCGCCCGCAGTGCACAGGCGGATGAGGCAGTGCGTGTACTCGAGGAATCGCTCCTCCGGCTTGGCGCGCAGGTCGGTCAGTACACGGTATCGGAGTATGTCAGCGAGCTGGCGTACGCCAGGCCGGGCACGGCAGCCTGAGGCGGCGACGCACCATGTTCCCGACCGGCAGGAGTATGGCGTGGAGTTGAGTCCAGCAGCGGCTTTCCGGGCCGTTCATGCGCTGCTGGCGTTCCGACCACGCCTGCTGGAGTGGTCCCGGGCCGTGGTGTCCGCACATGCGACACGATCAGTCGCATCGCTGCTGATTCTGACATCGACGGTAGCGCTCGTGGGGTGGGCCGCGGATATCGGCTGGCTGGTGCAGCCATTCACATCGTTTCCGCCGGCTCGTCTCGCAACCGCCCTCGGCATGCTGATGGTGGGGGCAGGGTTGTTTTCGTCCTCGTTTCGTCGCTGCGAATGGCTGGCCATTGGCTGTGCCTGCATCGCGCTGGTCATCGGATCGCTGCCACTCCAGCAGGCGCAGGGATTCAGTGCCATCGCGGATGCACTGGGTCAGGTGCCACCACCGCTCAGCGTGAACTGGCACGGCCAGCCACGCACGCTCATGGCGCTATCGAGCGCGGTCTTCGTGGCGCTGGGTGGAGTAGGCGTGCTGGCGATTTCCGCACGCCGTCGCGGCCTCTGGTCGTCCATCATCCTGGCCGCGGCTGGTGGGATCCTGATGCTGCTCGCATCGACCGTCATCGCCAGTCAGGCCATGGGGTTTCTGGATCGCATTGAATTCGGGCAGGTGCTGGACTCGGCCGTGCAGATGACCTTCTGTGCGATCGTGCTGGCAACACATTTCAGTGCGCTGGGCTGGAGCAAGCAGGCGGGGTTCTCGCCGCCGCCCGCCTGGCTCCCGTTGTCGGTTGGAGCGGGATCGCTGCTGACCGTGCTGTTTGTCTGGCGCGCCATGCTGTCGAGCGAGGAGTCACGACTCATCGAGCAAAGCCGCGTCGCAGCGCTGGCGACGCGTTCATCGGTGAACCGCCAGCTGCTGGTGGCACAACGCAACCTGCGACGCATGGCGCGGTACGGATGGGCGCTGGATTCAACCTGGTCGGAAGCTGCAACGCAGATGGTGGATGACGTCGAGGGTCTCGAAGCATTGGTCTGGGCAGACGGCAATGGCCACTCGCGCGCCAGTGATCGTCACACGTCGCCCTCTGCGGTAGCCTCCATCGAGGCCTCGCTGCGGATCCGGCTCGCCGTATTGCGGCGTCCGACTGATGGCGGATGGTTCGTGCCCGTGACGGGTGACCCCACGCGGACGATGATGGTCGTACCGCGCTGTGCGGCCGACCGCTGCACCGACCTGTTCGTCGGTGTGATCAACTCGGCCGGCGTGCTTGGTGCTGTGCTGTCTGACACCGTACTCGGGTTCGAGATGGCGATCGGAGACAGCTCGCGCTGGTTTCGCTCGTCCGCTCCGTTGCCGACGCTCAATCCCCAACGTCTGATGCGCCAGACACTGCTGTCCAACGGGCCCAACTGGCAGCTGGGCGTCTGGCCGTCGTTACGTACCGCGACGGTGACACCGTCGACGCTCAGTGATCTGGTGCTCCTGCTCGGGCTGGCAGTCTCCGTGCTGCTCACCATCGCGCTCCGCCTGGCCCAGTCACTGACGCAACTCGCCCGGCTCGAAGAGCGCGACCGGATCAATCATGCGCTGCAGTCCACCACCGATGGCCTGTGGGAATGGGATTTGCGTACCGGCTGCGTGGTGCGTTCACCAGTCCTCTGGGCACGCCTCGGCTACGGGACTCGTACCCCGCCACTTCGGATGCAGGATTGGCTGGCGCTCGTGCACCCGCTCGACGTGTCGAGGGTCGAATTGCGGTTGAAGGACCATCTGGAGAGCCGTTCCGAAGCCTTCGATGCGCAATATCGCGTGCGGAGCGCCGCAGGTCGATGGCATGACATCGTCGACCGTGGTTGCGTCGTCCTTCGATCGCCCGGTGGAACACCCCTGCGCCTGCTGGGAATGTTCGCCGATGTGACTGACCGG
Source organism: uncultured Gemmatimonadaceae bacterium (assembly GCA_964392395.1). GTDB lineage: Bacteria > Gemmatimonadota > Gemmatimonadetes > Gemmatimonadales > Gemmatimonadaceae > JACMLX01. Next base: position 12,406 of record CAYMQV010000020.1, on the reverse strand, counting down.
CGGCATGCCGAAGAATTGCTGCGGCAGGCAGAGACCATGAGCACGATGGGACGGCTCGCCGCGCGGATCGCCCACGAAATCAACAATCCACTGGCTGGCATTCAAAACGCATTCCTGCTGGTCAAGGACGCCATCCCGCCGACGCACCCGCACTTTGCGTATGTCGCGGCGATCGAACGCGAAGTGCAGCGCATCAGCCAGGTGACGCACCAGCTCTACGAGACGTATCGACCGGTGACGGAAACGAGCGCGTACGCGCCGGTGCAGGCAGTCATCGGTGACGCCGTCGCCTCCCTCGCTCAGGTGAACCGAAACGTCGCCGTCGCAGTCAGCGTGGAACTGGGCGATGTCGCCGCTGTGGTGAAAATATCGAACAGCATTCTGCGACAGTGCGTGCATAATCTGGTGCAGAACGCGATCGAGGCCTCTCCCGAGGGTCATCGCGTCACCGTGAGCGGTGCGATCGTGGGTGATGATTTCGAGCTTCGGGTGCGCGACATGGGGCCCGGTGTCCCACTCGAGCTGCGCGAAAGTATATTTGAGCCTTTCGTCTCCACCAAGGCGTCCCATCTTTTCACTGGCGGCATGGGCCTTGGGCTTTCGCTGGTGCGCCGTGCATTGGATGCGGCGGGCGGCAGTATCGAGGTCGCCGACGCGGACGGCGGTGGTGCCGAATTCATTGCTCGCATTCCTCTGGCTGAAAGCCTCGTTCCCGGAGTCACTGTATGACGCGCGGCCGCATTCTGATCGCTGACGATGAACCGACGATTCTCGAATCCACCGCAGAGCTGCTGCGCCGGGAAGGGTACGACTGCGCGACGGCAAAGGATGGCATCGAGGCGCTCCAGCTGGTGGTGGATGAGCAGTTCGACCTGCTGATCACCGATCTCGAGATGCCAGGCAACGACGACCTGGCGCTCATTCGCCGAGTGGCGCAAGTGCGTGGCGGGCTGCCGGTGATCATCCTGACGGGTTTCCCGAGTGTCCGCTCGGCCGTCGCCAGTATCGAACTGCCCGTGGCTGCATATCTCACCAAGCCGGTGCAGTTCACCGAACTGGCCGATCGTGTGCATGCTGCCGTTACGCGATTCCGCTCGTTTCGTGCGATGCAGGACGCAGAGCTGCGACTGAATGACATGCGATCGCGCTACGAGCAACTCGCCACGCAGCGCGGCCCCGGTGCGCCGAGTGCTGATACCTTTCTGTCGCTGGCACTCCGCAACGTGATGGGGTCGCTGACCGACCTCGAGCAGCTCGGTCGCGCGCTGGCGGGTGCGCCGGTGGATGCCCACGCCTGCCAGATCATGAACTGTCCGCGCGGTTCACAGCTCACCTCGGCGATCGAGCATACGGTGGAAGTGCTCGAAGAAACGAAGCATGCGTTCAAGTCGAAGCAGCTGGCAGAGCTGCGCCAGAAACTCGAGCTGCTGCTGCAGTACAACTGACACCGTGCACACTCGCTCTGCACGGCCGATCTAGCACGAAAGTTGCACCTTGTTTGGTGCGTGAGTACAGCGTTCCTGACATCGGGTCAGGGAGCCTTGCCGGACGAGATCAAGATCTCGTCAGTCGAAGGCGTGATGGAGTTCCGTACCGGAACTCGGTCACGCCTTTTTTGTTTCTCAAAACGTGCAGAGGAGTCGCCATGAACTGGGATACCATCGAAGGCAACTGGAAGACCGCCAAGGGCAAAGTGCGTGAGCAGTGGGGCAAGCTCACCGATGATGATCTGGATGTCATCGCCGGCAAGCGTGATCAGCTCGTGGGCATGATCCAGCACCGCTACGGCAGGGGGAAGGAGGCCGTGGAGAAGGAGGTTGACGCGTATGAGGCGCGTGAAGCGAGTGAGCCAACCCATTCACAGACGAGCTGAGGAGACAGTCATATGCTGCGCTGGGCTTTCGCGTTTCTCGTGCTGGCGTTGATCGCCGGAATCTTCGGGTTCGGTGGTGTGGCTGCGGCGTCGGCAGGCATCGCCAAGACCTTGTTCATGGTGTTCGTGATCTTCGCCGTGATCGCGCTTCTCGTCGGACTGATTTCCGGCCGAAAACTGACGACGTAGTACCGGCACACCATTTCACAGGCCCAGGCGGAGTGCGCAGTCCACCGCGGTGATGGCACTGCGTCATGGCCTGTGAATTCCGCCTGGTTCGCTTTCCGCAGACGCTGACCGGCGCGTACCCGCATCCAGCGAGCCTGCGACGAGACGCTGCATGTTCTGCAGTGATTGGACCGCGAATCGTGCCTGCAGGCGACGCCCGACCAACCGAAACCCGAGACGATGAACGGGATTGGCGATATGGCCGGTCTGGGAGAAGGAATGAATCCTGAACCGGACGAGTCCAGTGGTGATCGTCTTGATGATTTCGAACGAGATCTCGCCACGCTCGATATGTCCGGCGAGCGTCTGATAGCTGTATCCCCACGCGTGCTCCGGGCCAGCGGTCCCATCGCGTGCTTCATCGATGACGCGACTCACGCGCACGGGAAGCTCGAACCGCATCCACAGGTATGTCGCGGTCAGCAGCATCGCACGATGCTCGAGTGGTGCGAGGGGGTCGAAGCGACCGCGAATGAGCCGCGGAGGCGGGAACGAGTAGTCCGCGAGAAACCGACATGCCGTCGCGAACGATCCATCCGGCAACGGTGCGCCCGGCTGTTCCGCTGGGAGCTGAATCTCCCGCGCATCGACGTGCCAGCCGGCGGCAGCCACGTAGCTGTCGCGTTTCGCCAGGTCCACGGTTGGCTCCATCCGTGCGATAGCAGCCAGCCGTGCAACGAGGTGCTCGTCGAGCAGAGCCGGATCAGGCATCGAGTCCAGGCAAGGGAGGTATGTCTTCGACGGCGATCTCTTCGGTGGCGATTCGGACCTCTGGTGTGTGGTCCATTCCTGCAAGCGCACTGAGACGCTGGAGAAAGGTGATCCAGACTTCGGTCTGCATCTGCTTGCCAACGCCGAGGGTCCCGTACGCCAGTGCGACAACCGAATCGCGCGCTCGCGCCCACGACTCGATCAGCACCTGCAGGGTCTCGGTGAATTCGCCGGTCTCGGCCACACTGAAGGTGATGTGACCTGCCTCCGGGTGTCCATCCAGCGTGACCAGTGTGAACTGCCGAGGCGTGGATTCGATCACGCGCACGCGGCCGTTCCATGGGCCCAGCATCGTGATGTCATACTCATCGCCCACGCGCGCGAGCCCGTCGCTGCCTTGCGACTTCTCGAAATGGGCGAGCGCGGCCGGCGCGAGTGCGGAGAGGTTGCGTTGCAGTGTGCGCAGCAGCGCCGACGCAGGGAGGGTGCAGCCGGTGATCAGTACGTCGTAGCGCCGGTGGACGAGTGGCCCGCTGCCGGCGGGTGCGAGTTGCGCATGGGGCGTGATTTCGGCCGCGCGACTGCTGATGGTAGGCGGCGCACCAGCCCTCGAGCGCTCAGTTCCACCACGCGACAGTGTGCGCTCGATGCGTGGCGCCGATATCCGTCGCCAGACTAACGCCAACAGGCTCAGTGAGCCGGCCGCGAGCAGGAGCGGAACAGCGAGTGAAACTGGTTCGCTCGGTCGTGGTCGGATGTGGCGCATGCTATCGCTTCCTGCGGAAACAGGTGGACGGGCGCGCGAGATGCCCTCTCAGCTCGGTGCAACAGGCGGGACGTCGTCGGACACGTCGCGGCATGGCGGACGTTACGGCAGATATTGGGTCAGAATCTTCTCGATGTCGCTGTACTCCACGGGTTTTGTCAGGTGGCAATGAAAACCAGCCGCCAACGCGCGTGCCTTGTCGTCGGGGCTCCCGTGTCCGCTCAGTGCGACGAGCGTGATGCCGGCAAGGCCTGGATCCGCGCGAATGATTCGAGCGGCATCGTACCCGTTCATTCCCGGCATGCCGATATCGAAAAATGCCAGATCAGGCCGGAACGACGCCATCAGCTCCAGCCCAGCCCGGCCACTGTGTGCGGTGCTGGTCAGATGACCCGCAAGATCGAGCGACAGCGCGAGGGTGAGTGCAGCATCGTGATTGTCGTCCACAACCAGTACACGACGGCGATGTGCCTCACCGCCAGGCAACGCTGACCGATCACGTGGTGCCGGCCGCTCCGCTCTGACGTCCGCCTCGCACTCGACGGGCGTGTACAGAGGAAGTCGGAGCATGAAAGTGCTGCCCATCCCCAGTCCCTCGCTTTGGACAGTCACACTGCCGCCATGCAGCGCGGCCAGCGAGCGCACCAGTGGGAGGCCGATGCCCAGGCCACCAGGTATGACATCCAGAGATGGCGTCAGCTGGGCATACATGGTGAAGATGGCTTCCAGATTCGCACGCTCGATCCCGATACCATTGTCCGTCACTCGGATGATGGCGTCCCCCTCGGTGCGCGTCAGTGCGATCTCGATACGGCCATTCCTCGACGTGTACCTCGCCGCGTTGTTGAGCAGGTTGATCACGATCTGGCACAGGCGAACGAGATCGCCATTCACCCGGATTGGTTCTGCCGGAACGCTGACATGGAGCGTATGGCTGGCGGCGTCGATCAACGGCCTGCTGGCATCGATGGCCTGCTCGATGACCAGTCCAAGGTCGACTGGCGCGAAGCGAATCTCGACCTTTCCACTATTGATCCGGGAGATTTCGAGCAGGTCATCCACCAGTCGGACGAGGTGTCTGAGCTGGCGCTCCATCGTCCCGATGGCCTGTCGGGCAGCCGGACTGTCTGAGGGTGCGGTCGAGAGGATCATGAGGCCCATCGAGATCGGAGCCAGCGGGTTGCGCAGCTCGTGTGCGAGTGTGGCCAGAAAATCAGTTTTACGGCGATTCTCTACGCGCATTATCTGCTCGATTGCCCGGCGGTCGGTGTCGTCGTGAGCCACGCACAGGACGGACTCGACGACGCCGAACGCATCGAACTCCGGCACCATCGTGGCAGCGTAATGCTGCTCCGGCGACGACAGGTCGAGGCTGAACTCGAACGACGCGGGCGTTCCGGACCTGAAGACCTCCAGCAGCGCCGCATCCCGCGCCACGTGCTCCAGCCCGAGTTCACGATGCGTCCGCCCCAGCAACGCGGACCGCGGCATGCCCATCGCCTTCACGGTCGCGGCATTCACGAAGATATGGCGCAACGCCCGATCGTACCGTGTGAGGAGATTCGGGGTGTTGTCTGCAATCGCCAGAATTTCACGCTGTCGTTGCCGTAATTCGCGCGTCATTGCCCATCGTTCCGAGGCGGACTCGATGGTGCGCACCAGGCCATGGGGGGTCATCCAGCGTTTGCCGATGTAGTCTTGCGCACCGGCACGAAGCGACGTGCGCCCGGTTGTTTCGGTATCGTCGCCCGTGATCACCACGACAGGGCATCGCGCGACGCCGTCCCCGGCCGTCATCGCAGCGAGAAATTCCAGCGCATTCATGTCCGGCAGGTTGAAGTCGAGCAGCAGACAGCACGGTCCGTCGATTGCCGCTGCAGCATCGCTGACGGCGAGAAGACCAGAGGCGCCCGTCTCCGCCTCGATGAACCGATAGCGGTGCACCGACCCGACCAGCAGCATGCGCCGCATCTCCGCGCGGTCGTCCACGTTGTCGTCGACGATGACGATCGGCCACACCGCAGCGGTCATGTGACGGGCACCGTGCGGGATGGACAGATGACTTCGCTCAGCCAGTAGCGCAAAATGGATTCGATCGACCGGAGGTGGTCCGGATACCGGATCGACTTGGTGTGATAGGCGTTCGCACCGTACAGGTAGCAGAGGTCGACATCACGCGGATTCGTGGACGTCGTCATGATCACCACCGGGATGCGCCGCAGCGCAGGATCGAGCTTGATGACTCGAAGGGCCTCGCGCCCACCCGTGCACGGTGCATTGAGGTCCATGATCACGAGTGACGGAAGGTCTACCGTGTTGCGCGCAAGGAAGGCCACGCAGGCGTCGCCGTCAGTGACGCGACATATCTCGACGGCAAAGTCGAGGTGACGTACTGCCTCACACATGGTGTCGAAGTCGTCGTCCGAGTCTTCGAGGATCACGATGCGTTCAACGGCTTCCCGCAGCAGCATGTCAGCGCCCTGCCGCCTGCTCAAGCGTGAACCAGAAAGTGGTCCCCTGGCCGGGGATCGAATCGATCCAGATCTCGCCGCCGTGACGCTGCACCAGCCGCTTCACGATCGTCAGCCCCGCACCGGTGCCGCCACCGTAGTCGTCACGCGTGTGCAGGCGTTTGAACATGTTGAACACCTGATCGATATGACGCGCTTCAATGCCGATCCCATTGTCCCGAACGAAGTACGCCGTCTGGCCACTGGTGCCGGCCGGATATCCCGGCGATGGCGCGTGCGCGTCCACGAATCCCACTTCGATCAGGCACACGGGTTTGTCGTTGTACTTGAGCGCGTTCGAGAGCAGGTTGGTGAAGATCTCACGGACACGAATCCGGTCGCAGGTGGCGCTCGGAAGACGCCGGGGCACGTCGATCGCATTCGGTCGCTCGCCGCGGCGTGCGTCGACGATCTCGATCGCCTCCGCGAGCACGCTGTCGAGGTCCACCATCTCCATGGTGAGAGCCATCCGCCCGACTCGGGAGAAATGCAGCAACGAGTCCAGCAGGGAGTCCATGCGCAGTGTCAGCCGCATGAGCCGTTCCAGCTTCCGGTGGTGCTCCGGCCCCTGCAGCGAGGCGTCATTGAGCAGCTGGTGCGCATACTTGTAAATGCCCCGCAGCGGTTCCTTGAGATCGTGGCTCGCGACATACGCGAACGCGTCGAGCTCATCGTTGCTCTGCACCAGCTCCGTATTCAGATCAGTCAGGAGTTCTGCGCGGCTCAGGACGAGCTCCATGACGAGCGTTCGGAAACGCAGTGCCATGTCGAGTTCCACCGCTTGCCAAGGCAGCGAACGCCCGGAAACGGACTCGAGGAACAGCTCGAAGCTGCCCCGTGGTGTGAGACGATGCCCATGTGGGCCAGGCACGGTTGGCTTGTCCTGCGGATTGCCGGCCCATCGGATCGACTGAGACGTCTCCGCACGGAACCAGAGCATCAGACTGCGTCGGCTCCGCGACAGCGGGAGGGCCAGGACGCCGCTCGCAACCGCCATCAGCGATTCTCCAGCGGGATACGCTTCGGTCAGCCGATCCGTGGCATAGATCGGCCGGTCCGGCGATTCGAACTCCGTTCGCGTGGCCACCCACTGCGCCAGCCGATCGAGATCGTCGTTCTCTGGCGTCGCCCCGACCCGCAACCAGCGGCCATTGGCATACATGGCAGCGCCCGTTGCGTCGATGGCATCGAGCAGTGTCGGCGCACTCTCCGTCATCGCCGACAATCCGCCGCCCTGCGCCGCCTGCGAAATCAGCTGCTGATGAGTCACTTCGAGTTTCAGGCGATATGCGAGGCGCTCCTGGGCCTCCACTGCCTGGTGCTGCAGCGAGACGATCTGGGCCAGAAACTCGCAGGCGGCACGCACCGGGAGCGGCAAGTGCGCCGGCCCGGAGTAGGAATGCCCGGCGATCAGTCCCCACAACTCGTCCCCGTGCCGCAGCGACATGGTGACCCCTGCGGTGACCCCCATGTTCCTGAGGTATTCCGTATGCATGATCGACAGTCCGCGCAGTGCGCAGTACGTCATGGTCAACGGCAGACCCGAGTCCGGGTTGACCAGCGGCACGAGCTCGGCGAGTCCACCGTCGACATCCGGCGTCGGACGAATCCACAGCTGCCTGAAGATCGCCCGGGCAGGCGCCGGGATGTCTGCCGCCGGATAGTGCAGCCCCAGCCACGATGTCAGGCCATCGCGCCGGCTTTCAGCCACGATCTCACCATGCCCGTCCTGGTGAAATTTGTACACGAGCACCCGGTCGAAAGACGTCAGCTCACGGAACTCCTCGGCCACGATCGTGCAGAAATGCTGCAGAGTCGTGGCACCGCGCAACCGGCCTACCGACTTCTTGACCAGCTCGTATCCGTCTTTCGGAGCGACACTCGCGCGCGTGATGGGCTCGAACTCGACGATCGCGACGCCATCGATCGTATGCACCGTGACGTCGAGCGGCGGCGCATCCCCACGCGGTTCCGTCGTGAACGCGTACAACGGATTCGCCTGCGCCGCGTCGCCTGCGATGAGGTTTCGCAGTCGACTCTCACCCGAAACGCCGACGACCTGACTGATTGGTGCGCCGAGTACCTGGTCAGGGGCCAGTCCAAGCAGCGTGGCGGAGTTTTCGCTCGCCTGAACGACCACCAGATCTGCACACCGCAACACGAGCAATACCCCGTGCGACTGAATGCATCCGGGCGTTTGCGAGGGCTCCGCATCGCAGTTCGCGAGCGAAAGGCCGTGACGCTTGATGCTATACGGCCCCTGCTCCCAGGGTGTCGATCCCGTGTCCAGCTCTGGCGCGCTCACGTAACACTCCCCGCCGCACACCACGCGCGCAATGCACGGAAGCTTGCGATCGCCGAGGCGACGACTTCATCCTGGGTCTCCTGCGTGTCGAAGCCAGTGAATGCTACGCGGAACGCCTTCCACATCTCTCCGGTTCGCGGTCCATCGCCGGTGAAGAAGCGCGCACCGGATTCTGGCGTCACACAAAGCGTGCGCTCCAGATGACGGCTCAGAACCTGACCGCCGAGCGTGGCACCTTCCATCACGTACAGGCATCCGAGGCATTGAGCGGCGGTCGAGAGCGGTGGGAGCTCGAGACACATCGGCAGCGTGTCGGGCGTCGGAAGCCCAAGCGCGATGAGATCCGCGCGAAGCAGCGGCTCACGTGGACGAAGCAACAGGAGCGCCTCGACCTCAGCGGACACAGTCACACGCGTGAACTGCAACTCGACCGGCCGATAGAAGCCGAAGAACCGTTCGAGGATGCTCCGGTACTCTCCGATCGACAAGTGATCACGCATCAGATCGAGCGTCTGCTCGATCGCGGTGTGCTCGCTCTGCGTCTCGGACCGAAGGCGGCCGAGTACGCCAGTGTTCGGAGTCGAAATATTTGACATCTGAGTCGTCATCTCTCGCGATAGCGGGTCAGAACGGGTCGAGGACACGACGGCGGAAGCCTACCGCTCGGGACGCAGCAAGGGCGCGCACGCGCAGGCGCGCAACACAGCCAAAGCGATGACTCACCCGGAAGCAGAGCGATGCCCGTCACCGTGCCTGGCCGTGTGGTGGTCGATATTCGGATCACACCTTCGAATCGAGTCACTCGGCGCCGCCGGGCGCCCGCTTGCCGCACAAGTGCTTTGGCCTGCAGACGCGTGGTCAGCGTTCGGTTCGCCATGCTACGCGGATCGCACAATCGAGGCCACGGCCAGTGCGTCGAGCGAGAATTCATCCAGCTCGCGCTTGAGACGTCGGTTGCTTTCCTCAAAGAGTGCGACCGCTCCAAAAGACGCCACATTGCCGTAGTTCATCGCAGAGGTGAGACCGTGCAGTATGGCCTCCAGTCGATGAACCTGCCGTTGTGCGTCGAGCATGCAGCGCTCAATGGCGGCCTCAGGCAAGAGAATGGACTCAGATGACGAAACTGTGCCGTTGGAAAAGTGGATGAACGGCGGTTCGTCCCCGCTTGATTGCAGGCGAAGGTCGTAACCCATCGAATTTTGCTCCTGTTCTTGAAGAAACATCGAAAACCCAGAGAGGGACAAAACAAAAAAGCGCGAACGGCCAAAAGGGCCATTCGCGCCATCGTCTCTCGAGCCGCTGCGCTCGCTCGACCTGGCCTGCGCGAACTGAGCGCAGCATGCTGCATACGACAGAAAGGGTAGCGCTCGCCGCCGCGTTCCGCAAGACGGAGTCGATCTCGCGGATCGCGCGCGACTCACTTTCCGGTGCAGTCTTGCCGGAGCGAACCCAACCCCGCGCTGATGTACGGTGGCCTATGGACACTGAACGCCTGGTGAGCTTGACGTCTGATGCCAATCGCCATACTCTCATCGCAGCCGGAAACGAAACGGCACTTTTGAACGTCGTAGCGACGGGATCTCGGATCTCTCTGTTGACGGCGCACGAAACACCATCCGGTGTTCGGGCGCCGTTTTTCTGTTCATGGACGAGCGGTATGGGTTTTGTTCTCGAAGGAATGCTCGGCTTCCGCCGCCGGCTCGTGCGATCGGTTGATCGCGCAGCCGATCCAGTGCGGCGTGCGCCGAACGTCCAGGCCCACTCGAAAGCTGTGGTTCTGAACATGTGGGGCGACGGAGCGAGCTTTTTTGAAGGCAGCGTGCTGATCTGGTAGTGAACCACAGCGACATGCGTCGCAGCCCGCCAGCGAGGCACGTTTCGGCCTTCGCCCTCGGCGAATGCCGTGGCTTCGGTGACTGTTTCTGCTCGCGAAGGTGTCTTCCTGATCGAACTCGGCATCGTGCTGATCTGGGCAGCAACGCGGCCGTTGTTTCACTACCCAGAAGGGTGGCAGATCTTGATCAATACGAGAACGACAATCATCACCTTCCCGACGACATTCCTGCTGCAGAGCTCGCACGCATGTGATTCACGGGCGATTCACCTCGAGCTCAACGAGCTCCTGTTCGCGGCAGGCGCCGCACGAAATGCAAACGTGGTTGTGGGGAACCTGCCGGATTCCGAGTTCGACCAACCTCGGTCGGAGTTCGCGGTCCTCGCAGGCAAGCAGCAAGAGGGCGGGCGTGGAGAGACAACATGGTGCAACTGAGGCCTGTGGGGCAGATGGGCATCAGCGGAGACCAGTTACTGGCCAGTGACGACCACAGCGGGGAACTCTGTCAACCCGCGGGAGATCAGCAGTTGGAACCCGTAGCTCGCGTACAAAGCCTTCAGGTGGCCTCGACACGTTTGCACCGAAACCGAGATGGGTGGCGCGAGCTCTGGCAGGGGCTGCTGCTGTTGTTCCAACGCCCACGCAGGATGTTCTGGTGATTCGCGCGTCAGTGCGCGCGAAGCGTTTTATAGCCGGTCGTGCGCTGTCGTCAATTTCCGGCGACTGAGCCGCGAATCTCCTACTTTCTTCTGAGGACGCCAGACAATGAGTAAGCTGCTGCGGGGGTTGGCCGCGGGCTACGGTGCAAAGAAGCTTGGGGGTGGCTGCTTCACGACAGCCCTCATCTTCCTGATTCTCTGGTGGGCGCTTGGTCAATTCGACGTCTTCCGTTGATCTGACTGATTCACGGCGATTTTGGATACCGCGCTCATTGTTCGCACGGCGGGCAGAAGGCCTGAGCGACTCAGGAGGTTTCAGTGCGCCCGACATTCTCACGAATATCTGGCCCATCTCTTGCCTCGAATGTTTATGACAAGTAGTCGATAGTCGGACTGTACTGCTGGGCTGGCTGACCATTCGGGTCATTCATCGTCGGCGTTGTGAACGCTAGTCCTCGTTCATGGCGCCATTTTTGTTTTGCACGCCAGGAGAGATCAATGAGTAATCATGGTGGAGACATTCTATCTGACGCTGAGAGTTACATGGGAGACGCCGGGCGATCTGCCGGAAAAGCTGCAGGACACCGAATGGACGGCGCGGTGGATGCGGTGTCTGATGTCCTGGAGCGGGGGAAGGATGGGTTGCGTGACAGGGCGCGAGACGCTGGCGATTCGCTGCATCGGGCAGGACGGGGCGCGGCCAGGTCGTGGAGTGAATCGGTCGACTATTTCCGCGCGAGCGACGCACGGGACATCGTCACTGACGCCCGCAACTGGGCACAGAAGCACCCCGGAAAGTCACTCATCGCAGTCGCCGCGATCGGATTCTTCGTCGGGCGCGCTCTTCGGAAAGACGACTGATGTCGCCGGCGCCCGCGTCGGCCGATTCCCTCATGGGCGCACTGAAAGAAGTGCTCGCGCAGTCGGAGCGCGTTGCAAAGGCGGAAGTGCGGCTCGCCATTGCCAATTACACTGATCGCTCTCGCCTCGGCGCGCGTCGGGTTGTTCTGGTCCTTGTCGGCGGCGGGCTCGCCTGTTTCGCCATTGGCTACCTGATCTTTGCCTGCTTCCTCGCCCTCACGTTGGTTCTTCCGGCCTGGCAGTCTGCATCGGTCGTCACAATCGTGCTGAGTTTTGCGTCGGCGCTCATGCTCGTCGGAGGGCTTCGCTCGAGTGGGGAGAAACCCTCAGACACGGGTGCCTCGCTCATCCTTCATCCGGATCGACAATGAATGAACGCGTCGCGGAGTTGCGTGGGATGGCTTCTGCCGAGCGGGAGAAACTTTCAGAGTCATTCGACTCGTTGCAAGAAGAGCTGAGAGACCTGACAGATTGGCGCACTGTCATACGCCGGGACCCTGAAACGGCAATGGTCATCGCGCTCGGTACAGGATTCGTGATCGGCGTGACATCGCGATCGAAGGGCGCGCGGGGTCGACCTACGTCAGCGGCTCGCGTGAGCCAGGGAAGAGGAGCGTCGGCGGTGAGCGTGTTGGGGAGCGACGTGTGGCGAGAAGTGA
>CAYMQV010000019.1:0-38153 GCA_964392395.1 uncultured Gemmatimonadaceae bacterium | reverse complement strand
TCGGTCTGACGATCGGACACCTGCTTTTCTCGACGACCCATCTCGCTGGCACGCTTGCCGAGTTCCCTGTCGCGCGTCTCGACGGCCTCGCCGCGCCGCTCGAGGCCAGTCTCGCGCTCGACGAGTTTCCGCTCTTCGCCGACTAATTCATCGCGCCGGCGGCGGGATTCCGACTCCCACGCCTCGCGCTGCTTCATGATCTCTTCCTTGCCCGACAGCACCGAGGCCTTGCGTAACGACTCGGCTTCGCGCTCACCCTCGCCAACGAGGCGACGACGCTCATCCTCCGCCGTACTCCTGGCGGCTGTCTGACGGGCAATCTCAGCGGTGATTCCCTGCCTGCGACCCAGCACGAACGCCAAACCGGCCGCGACGAGCGCGATCGCGCCCAATGCGGCCGAGAGTAATGTCTGCGACACGATCTATATCTCCAGCGCGGACGAGCCGCGGTCTTTGGGAGCCCCGTCGATGCCGCACAGCAGGAATGTCCCCGGTGGGTCGGCGGTGGGTGCCGCAGGCCCGAAGGCGTGCGGTGAACACGGCTAACCCAAGCAAGGACAGATACCTACGTGCGCATCGGGTGACACAGGCAAGGTACCGGGCCGATGCACGGGTGGCAACGTGCGCGGCCCATCCGCCGGCGGCTCAGCGACCGATGGAGCGCTTGGCCGGGGGAAGCATGCGCCGAATCTCCTCCATCGTCTGCTCGAGGCGCTCGGTGCCGTGCTCCGCGTCCATCCGCGAACGGAAGAGTTCGTCAGCAATTTGCAGTGCGGCCAGGATCGCGGCCTTGCCGGTCTCGACCATCGGCGCCTGCTCCTGGATGCGGCGGATGGACTCGTCGACGTGCAGTGCGACGGCACGAGAGTGCTCCGCGGGTTGCTCGGATCGGATCGTGACCTCCTCTCCGGCGACTGAGACCTTCACTGGCGTAATGTCCGTCATCGTGATTCTCCCGCGCCTTCGGTCTGCTGCCGCGTGAATCTGACCCGATCGAGCAACCCTTCCGTCCGCTCGGTCGCCGACTCGATCCGCGCCAGCAAAGCCTGATTCTCTGCCTCGAGCGCGACGATCCGACTCCGAAGATCGACCAGATCGGCGCCACCGGCTGCCTCGAGTTCCTTCACTCGAGCCTCCCCCTTGATCGCGCGCTGACGAAACGCCGTCAGCTCTTCGCCGAGCGCCTTGACCAGCACAGCGACCTCATCGGCCGCATCAATAACCAGACCACGCGAGTCAGCCACGGACAGTTACCCCCAGTTCACGCTGCAGTGCGGCGACGAGTTTGCTGCGTCGGCCATCGAGTTCCTTGTCCCGCAGGGTGCGCTCAGGATGCCTGAACTGCAGGCGCCAGCCGACACTGCGCATGCCGGCAGGCAATCGATCACCCCGATATTCGTCGAACACCTGCAGCGATTCCAGCAGCTCCCCGCCGTGTTCCCGAAGAAGTTTCTCGACATCATCTGCACGCACGCTCGGCGGGAGCACCAGCGCAAGGTCGAATCCAGACGCGGGTGTCACCGGAACCGTACGATACACGACGTGTGGCACGGCTGCTGACATTCGGCCGGCGAATGCATGAGCATGTTGGCCCGCTGGCGCCACATCGTCGGACGACATGACTCCCAGCGTCAGTTCGACGCCCAAGGCCTCACCTGCCCAGACCGGCTTATCGAGTGCCAGACGACGCACACCACCGACGTCCGTGCCATTGACCTGCACGCGCCACATCGCCGCGGTGTCGGACGGAACCAGTGCGACCGCCTGTCCGGGGAAGGCCACGCGCGCCAGGTCAAGCGCGAGCGACTTCGCGTCCCAGGCATCGAACAGGGCGGGATCAGGATCGGTAAAGTGTGGCGGCCGGCACTTGCCGAGCAGCAACGCACCGACACGCACCTCCTCTACCGGTAGGCGTCCGGCCGAGCGTGCGAAGACGTGGCCGACTTCGAACAGGCGCACGTCACCTTCCATCCGATTCAGGTTGTACTCTGCGCGCCGCGCCAGCGAATCGAGAATCGATGCGCGAAGGTACGGTTCATCCTCGGCGAGCGGATTCAGCACACGGACGCCGGACGCGCTGTCCGTCGTGAACGGCATCGGGCGCGTCTCGTAGAGCCCTCGACCAACGAGAAAGGTGCGCACCCGCACTTCAGTCACATGCATCGGATGGTCAGGAACCGTCCCGGGTCGAAATGCGCGCAGTTCGTCAGACACGGTGTCGAAGCCGCGCACACGCACGACCTCCTCGATCAGATCGACTTCGATCAGGAGATCGTGGCGCCACGTCGGCGGCATCACCTCCAGCGCGTCGGGGCCTGATTGGGTGACGACGCACCCAAGCGCACGGAGGATCCGGATGCTTTCATCCGCCGCGACGGGGTCGCCGAGCAGCCGCGCGACTCGCGAGGGCCGCAGCGTGACGGCGGGCCGCGGCGCCGGCGCTGCGCCGACGTCGATCCGAGCCGTCACACGACCACCGGCGACTTGCAGAATCAACGCGGCGCAGTGGGTTGCCGCCTCGGCTGACGACGCGTCATCGATGCCGCGCTCGTACCGGTAGCTGGCGTCAGTGATCAACCCGACGGCACGTCGCACACGCCGAACGAAACGCGGGTGGAAGTTCGCGACTTCGAGCAGAATCTCCGTCGTGTCGGGAGTCACTTCGCTCTCACGTCCACCCATCACGCCCGCCAGAGCGACGGGTCGGGCACCGTCGCAGATCACCGTCGTGCCGGCAGCCAGCGATCGCGCGATGCCGTCAAGCGTCACCAGCTGTTCGCCATCGCCCGTCGGCCGCACGACGATCGCATGACCGGTAAGCTTCGTCAGATCGAACGCGTGTACCGGGTGTCCGAGACCGAGCAGGATGTAGTTCGTTGCATCGACGATGTTGTTGATTGATCGCGCACCAACCGCTTCGAGTCGCTCGCGCAGCCAGTCCGGGCTCGGCCCCACCGCGACGCCGCGAATGACAATCGCGTTATAGCGCGGGCAACTTGCGGGATCGTCGAGGCGCACCGATACACCATCGGCAGTGGCCTGACGTGCATCCTGCACCACCGGCACGGCCGTCACCGCCTGCCGTGCCGCCTCAGTCAGATCGCCGAGAGCCATCGGCACGTTCAGCAGTGCGCTGACCTCGCGTGCCATCCCCCGGTGCGACAACAGGTCGGGACGATTCGGAAGCACATCGAGATTCAGCTGCGAGTCGCCGACCTCGCCCAACACCTGCAGAATCGGTGTCCCGGGCGCCGCCGCCGTCGTGAGGGCAAGTATCCCATCATGCTCATACCCCAGCTTCAGCTCTCGCGCGGAACAGAGCATGCCATTCGACGTCTGGCCGCGAATCTTCCGCTTCTCGATCCTGAGGCCGTCGGGCATCGTCGTGCCGCTTCGCGCGAACGGGTACTTCACGCCGGCTGCCACATTAGGCGCGCCGCAGACGACGTCCAGCAGCGTACCGCTGCCGTCGTCCACCTTGGTGATCGACAGATGATCGGAATCGGGGTGAGGAGCCTGTTCCACCACCAGTCCCACGACAATCGATGCGATGTCGCTGCGCAATGATTCGAGGCCGTCAAGCGTGACGGTGTGGTCATTGAGCAGCTCGCCGATTTCCTCCGCACTCTTGTCGTGCGGTGCGAAACTGCGCAACCAGGCGTGCGAAACGATCATCGGGAGAACTGCTCCAGGAAGCGAACGTCGGAATCGTACAGAAGGCGGATATCCGGCAGTTTATGGCGAGACATGGCAATGCGTGCCGGGCCCATGCCGAACGCCCAGCCGCTGTACTTCTCGCTGTCGATTCCGGCCCCGTCGAGCACGCGCGGATGGACCATCCCGCAGCCGAGGATTTCAACCCATCGCGACCCCTTGCCGTCGCCGAGATCCACCTCGACATCCATTTCGGCCCCCGGTTCGACGAACGGGAAGAAGCTCGGGCGCAGTCGCACGCGACTCGATCCGGAGTAGAAGCGGCGCGCGAACTCGCTCAGCGTCGCCTTCAGGTCAACGAAGCTGACGCCTTCATCGATGCAGAGTCCCTCGATCTGCATGAAGCTCGGTGCGTGCGTGGCGTCGAAGAAGTCGCGACGGTACACGTTGCCCGGGCAGAGAATCCTCACCGGCGGTGTATACGTCTGCAACGTGCGCACCTGCACTGGTGACGTGTGCGTCCGGAGCAGCGTGTCGTCGCTCAGATACAGTGTGTCATGCGCTTCCATCGCCGGATGGTCGGGCGGGAAGTTGAGCGCACCGAAGTTGTACCACTCCGTCTCGGCTTCCGGGCCGAGCGCAATCGTGAAGCCCAGTTCGCGGAAGATGGCCGAGATTTCGTCGATCACCAGCGACACAGGATGCACCGCACCGGTCCACCGGTCGCGTCCCGGCATCGTCAGGTCAGGTGGCCGCGACGCATCGGGTGGCGGTGCAAGCACGGCTTCCGCCGATGTCAGCGTGAGTTCGAGCGCCTGCTTGGTCGCGTTCATGGCCGCACCGGCGGCGCGACGATCTTCCGTCGGCAGCGCCGGCAGCGCCGCCATCAGGGTCGTCAACAACCCCTGTTTACGACCGAGCAGCGCCACCCGAGCGGCGTCGAGTGCCTCGCGGCCGACGGCGGTGTGAATGAGCGCCGCGCCATCGCGCGCAATCGCGTCAGCGCGCGCAAGGAATTGAGCGAGAGTGGTCACCGGCGCACAGGTCGAAGTGGTAGGGACGAAAATGCAAACGGCGGCAGCGGACGCGAGGTCGCACTGCCGCCGCACGGAGCAAGCGGATCAGAGTGCCGGGGGCAAACCCGGCCGACCGTCACGCCGCGGCGAGCGCGGTGCGAACCTGTTCGGCGATGGCGGCAAAGGCTGCCGGGTCGTTCACGGCCAACTCCGCAAGAATCTTGCGGTCGACTTCGATGCCCGACTTCTCGAGACCGCTGATGAACACACTGTACGACATGTCGTGCTGACGGGCAGCGGCATTGATACGCATGATCCAGAGGCGACGGAACTCGCGCTTCTTGTTCTTGCGATCGCGATAGGCGTAGCGCCAGCCACGCTCCACCGTTTCCTTGGCGGCCTTCCAGGTCTTGCTGCGCGCGCCGAATGCGCCGCGCGCGGCCTTCATGATCTGCTTCTTCCGCTTCAGGCGGACCGGATTACTGCGTACGCGAGGCATCTCGGTTCCTCCTCAGGCCTGGATGAGACGACGCATGCGCTTCGCCTCCCCAATGGTTTCAATGATCGTGCCCTTGCGGAGATTCCGCTTCCGCTTCTGGGACTTCTTGGTCAGGATGTGGCTCTTGTAGGCCTTCCGGCGCTTCACCTTCCCCGTCCCTGTGACGGAGAAGCGCTTCGCGGCGCCGGTGTGGGTCTTCATCTTCGGCATGGGTCTCCCTGCGTGCCTATCGTGGTGCCAGAATCATCGTCAGCGCCTTGCCTTCCAGCTTGGCATCCGTCTCGACTTTAGCGATATCAGTGAGCTGCTGGGCAACCCGGTCGACCACTGCCTTCCCCAACTCGGGATGCGCGATCTGACGGCCACGGAACATCAGCGTGACCTTCACCTTGTTGCCTTCCTCGAGGAACCGGCGAGCGTGACGCGTCTTCGTTTCGAAGTCGTGTTCCTCGATCCCCGGCCGGTACTTCACTTCCTTCAGCAGGATGATGTGCTGCTTCTTCTTCGCAACACGCGCCTGCTTGGCCATCTCGAACTTGTACTTGCCGTAGTCCATGATCCGGACAACGGGCGGCCGAGCAAGCGGAGCCACCTCGACCAGATCGAGGCCCTGTTCGACTGCAGAAGCCAGGGCGGCATCAACTTCCATGATGCCCAGCTGGGCGCCGTCTGGGGCGATGACGCGAACCGGGGAGATACGAATCTGCCGGTTGACGCGTACTCGCTTGGTCGGATCCTGGATAGGACGAGCTCCGTGTAGCGGGAAAACAAAAACGGCGGGATCTTCAGGGATGAAGACCACGCCGCGAGGCCCACCCAAGGGGGTGTTCCCGTTGCATTGGACTCCAGCAGCGCACCTCACCGAAGCGAGGGCCGAAGGGTGGACCGCCACTGCCGTGGAGGTCACTTGCCGAGTTCTGACCTCGGCAACCTAGACGCATCAGGTGCCCGGGTCAATGGCACGGGCCAGCCGCGGCTGGGCTATCGCCGCCTCAGGCGAACACTCTCTTGCATGAAATCGCAGCGCGACACACCGTTCCGATCCTCTCGGCGATGCCGGCCAACGGCCAGCATGCGCCGTAGGGGATGGCGGGCCCCACCTTCGTCAACGTGCGCATCGTCGACGGGTCGGGCTCCCCCGCCACGCTGGGCAGTGTGCGTATCGCCGGAGACACGATCGTCGCGCTCGCAGACATCACGCCCACGGCCGGCGACTCGATCATCGACGCCCGCGGGCTGACACTCGCCCCGGGCTTCATCGACACCCACAGGCACCACGCCTCGGGGCTCGCCGCCGACCTGCACGCGCGGCCGGTCGTCAATCAGGGAATCACGACGATTGTTGGAGGAACTGGATCGGTGGATTCCCCTGTCCACACCACTGGACTCGCTCTCGGCACTACCTGGCGCCGTGAACGGCCGCCCCGTCTGGCGGAACGAGCGGACCACCGCCGAGCACCCAGGCCGCGTCCTCCGCCCCGGGCCTGCGCCCTCCTCGGCCGGCCGATAGCTTCGCATCGTGCAGCCTCTCGCCCTCAGACACCAAGGAGCAGCATGCAGGCGGCAATTGATTTCGGCATCAGCAACATCGATGCGGTTGCAAGAATCGACGGCAGTTTCCACTACTGGACACGGCGGTCGCAGGGGACACCGGATCATGCGTCAGTGCGCGACATCCTCGCCGAAGGAGGCGTGCCACTGGCCTCGCTGCCGGCGATTGCGGTGACGGGTGGCCAGCACAAGGTCTTGCCGTCACGGCTCGGCGACTGCGCCGTCGTCGGCGTACCCGAGGTGATCGCCATCGGTCGCGGAGGCCAGGCGCTCGCGCTCGGAGAGGGTGACGATCCGTCGACGCCGTTGCTGGTCGTGAGTGCCGGTTCCGGAACTGCGGTCGTCTCCGCACGCGCGTCGTCATACGCACATGTGACCGGGACAGGGGTGGGTGGTGGCACGCTCCTCGGGCTCGGGCGACTGCTGCTCGCCACGACGGATGTCGCGATGATCGACGAGATGGCGGTTCGCGGCGACGCCAACGGCGCGGACCTCGCGCTCCGCGATGTGGTCAGCGGGCCGATCGGCACGCTGCCACCCGATGCGACCGCAGTCAATTTCGGACGGCTGGCGCGGCTGGACTCAGTCCCACACGCCGATGATCTGGCGGCCGCCATCATGACGCTCGTCGCACAGGTGATTGCGATCACCGCGATCAATGCCGCCCGGGCTGAGCGGGTCGATCGGATCGTGATCATCGGCCACATGGCGGACCTCCCGAGCTTCAGGCACATCATCGATCAGGTCGGCGCGTATTACGGCCAAGCGCTGACCGTACCGGATCGCGCCGGTTTCGGCACCGCGCTGGGCGCGTTGCTTCACGCTACCGCCGGCAAAGGCTGAGTACCCGATTCGCGGTTGCCGGAGGAGTTACCGGCAGGTCGGTTGGTCGTCACTTCACTCGGATCGCGTTGCCGCATGGCTGACGCAGAGATCGCACCTCGCACGGCCTGCCGTACCTCTGGCACCCGGGCAATCAGCGCACCTACCCCGATGAAGGAGTGGCAAGTTGACATACAGTTTCGCGCTGCGCACGCTCACGCTCACCGCACTGGCCCTGTCGGTCGCGACTGCGGCGCAAGCCCAGCAAAAGAAGCCCGCGACAACCGGGTCGGCCAGCCGGCCCGCTTCTGCGCCTGCCAGCACGAATCCAGCCCCGGCGCCGCCGACGGCGACAGTGCAGGCGCCGCCAACGCTTGCTGCCGCTCCCGCAGCGGAGAAGCCTGTGGCGGCGGAACCGAAGCGCCCGAAGGCCGCGCCCAAGGGTGAACATGTCCAGTTTGGTCTCATGGGCGCACTCGCGGCACCAATGAGCTCGCTCGGAAAAGCATTCACCGCCGGCTACAACGGGGGTGCATTCATCGAAGGCAAGCCAGCCAGCCTGCCGGTCGGGCTTCGCGCAGACCTGCAGTACACGCGGTTCCCGGGAAAGACCACCGGAATCGATACGGCGTACTCGGCGATCCAGTTCACGGGCGCGGCGGTCTATGACTTCCCATCGGCCAACGGTGGAAAGTCTCCATTCTTCGCCACTGGCGGTCTTGGCTTGTATCGCTGGTCGCTGAACGGCTCGGGCCAGACGGACTTCGGTCAGAATCTTGGGCTCGGCGTCAATCTGAAGACCCGTTTTCACCCGTCAGTCGAAGGCCGATTCCACTTCTTCAACGACGTGCAGTACTTCACGATGGCCTTCGGATTCAGGCGCTGACCGCGACCTGACGCCACGAGCCTCGCACTGTCCCGCGGGTCTCCATCACGCGGGTCTCACGGTGGCCGTCCTGCGCCACCATGCGCAGGCCGGCCACCCAACGGCGAGAAGGGCTGCGCCCTCGATTGCATTGCCCGGGTTCGACACGACCGAGCCGACAATCACATAGCCGGCGGCGACCAGAATGAGCACGGTCGTGAACCGATGACCGTAGCCGGTCGTCGTCCGATCGGTTCGCGCGGCCTCGTACGACTTGCGGGCGCGAGCGGCGAGGAGCGTGGCACCCGTCGCCGCAATGAACAGCCAGTCGGCGACCGCGACGTAGTCGCGCCGCTGACCATCGCTCCCGGAAAACAGGAGCACGATCACGCCGAGGCCCCGGCTGGCCATGGCGGCGGGGCCGGTGCCAACGGGTGGCTGGACAGCGCGCGATCCGCGGGCGTCCTTCTCGTTCATCCCCTCAGGTCCCCTTTCCACGCGCACGATGCAACTTCTCGCCCGCTCGCTCGCCTTGCCCGCACTTGGCCTGGCACTCTTCCTGACGCCGCAGCCTGCGCGATCGCAGACCGTTTCCGGCGATCCCTTCAGCGCGCTGCGCCTGCGATCGATCGGGCCGGCGAACATGAGTGGCCGCTTCACCGATATCGCCGTCAACGAGTCGAACCCGTATGAGTTCTATGCCGCGGCGGCCAATGCGGGCCTCTGGAAGACCAGCGACAATGGGGTGACGTGGAACGTCGTCTTCGACAACCAGGCCACGAACTCCATCGGTACCGTCACCGTCGATCAACGAAATCCAGCCACGATCTGGATCGGAACCGGCGAAGCGACCAATCGGCAAAGCTCGGGGTGGGGCGACGGTGTCTACAAGTCGACGGACGGCGGAGCCACCTGGGCGAATGTCGGATTGCGCAGCACGGCGCGAATCGCGCGTATCGTGGTGGACCCGACCAACTCCGACGTCGTCTACGTCGCATCCCCGGGACACCTCTGGGGGCCGAATGCGGAGCGCGGTCTGTTCAAGACCGTCGACGGTGGACGCACCTGGCAATCGATCCTGTCGTTCGACGAGAATACGGGCGCCGTCGATGTGGCCGTCGATCCCACGGATTCACGCGTAGTCTACGCCGCGATGTACCAGCATCGCCGCGCACCCTTCGGATACGTTGGTGGCGGCGCCGGCAGTGGCCTGTACAAGTCGGTTGACGCCGGCGTGACGTGGACGCGACTCGCGACCGGACTGCCACAGGGCACCCTCGGTCGGATCTCGATTTCGATCCATCGGAAGGATCCACGCGTCGTCTACGTGAGCGTCGAGCAGGGACAGCGCTATACGTCGAGCATCTCGTACGCCAAGCGCCTCGGCGGTGTCTATCGATCGGAAGACAAGGGCGAAACGTGGCGGTTCATGAGCGACTGGAATCCACGGCCCGCGTACTCGAGCCAGCTGCGCGTGGATCCGAATGATCAGAGCCGACTGTATGCCATGCAGTGGTCAGTCAGCGACGACAGTGGCAAGACGTGGCGAGAACCACGGCAGTCGCTGCATGGCGATGATCGCATGGTGTGGATCGACCCGCGCGATTCGCGCCATCTGATCAAGGCTGACGATGGCGGGGTCGGCATTTCATACGATCGCGGGGCGAAGTGGCTGTATGTGACATCGCTGCCGATGTCACAGCCGTACCACGTCAGCGTCAGCACCACCTCGCCGTACTTCATCTGTGCGGGCCTGCAGGACAACGGCAGCTGGTGTGGCCCGAGCGCGACGTATACCACCAACGGTCCGCTGAATGACGATTGGTACCGGGTCGGCGGCGGCGACGGCTTCCACAACGTCATCGACACCAGCGACAACCGCACGGTGTACTCCAGCTCACAGTACCTTGGCCTGACACGTGTCGATCTGCGCACACTGCAGAGCGTGAGCATCCGTCCGGTCGGCAAAGAGGGTGAGGGACCAAAACTCGGAAACTGGGGCGCGCCGGAGCCACGTGTCGGAAAGAAAATCATGCCCGCCGGCTGGAACGCACCGGTCGTCATCTCCGCCCACGATCCGCGCACGATCTATGTCGGCATGCGCGACGTCTGGAAGTCGACCGATCGCGGTGATACGTGGACCTCGCTGGGCGACCTGACCACCGGGGTCGACCGTCGCAGTCTGGCGATCATGGGACAGATGCCGACCGACACGACGCTCTCGCTCGATGACGGCGTCTCGTACTTTCCGAGCACGACGAGCATCAGCGAATCACCAGTGCGCGCCGGTGTGCTGTATGTCGGCACGGATGACGGCAATCTGCAGGTCTCGCAGAATGGCGGACGGTCGTGGACCAATGTCCGCGGCAACGTACCCGGTGTCCCCGCCGGCACGTGGGTCTCCCACGTCGAGGCATCGCGAACTGCCGCTGGAACCGTGTACGCGGCGTTCGATGGTCATCAGAACGACGACTTTGCCAACTACCTCTTTCGCAGCACGGATTTTGGTGCAACGTGGACGGCGGTCGCGGCCGCTCTGCCGCCAAATCGGGTCATTCATGTGCTGCGCGAGGATCTGCGGAACCCGCGCGTGCTCTATCTCGGCACGGAGCAGGGACTGTTTGTGACGACGGACGCCGGCACGACCTGGCGTGAGTACCGCGGACTGCCGCGACTGCCGGTGTACGACCTCGTGCTGCAAAGCCGCGACAACGCGCTGGTGGTCGCCACCCATGCCCGCGGGATCTTCATTCTGGACAACCTGAATGCCCTTCAGGAGTTTGGCCCGGCCATCGAGCGGGCTCGCGCACACCTGTTCACCATTCAGCCGGCAGAAATGCGACGACTCAGTGGTACGAAGGCGCACGCCGGCGACATGATCTTCCGCGGCGAGAATCCGCCGAACGGAGCGATCATCGACTACTGGCTGCGCGACGTGACGACCGACTCGGCGCTGATCACGATCCACGATCAGCGAGGCACCGAGATTTCACGCGTCCGCGCCGCGCAGGCCGCCGGTGTCAACCGAATCGTCTGGAATCTTCGACTGCCGCCGCTGCCGGGCACCGCATCGCCGGGTGAAGACGATGCCGATGTGCTACGCGGTGTCCCGCCGGGCCGCTACGTCGCGCCGGGGCGCTACCGCGTCCGTCTCACCGCTGGCGGCGTGATGCACGAGCAGGCCGTCACTGTCCGTGAGGACGCACGCTTGGTGATGTCGATCGTGCAACGCGCGCGATGGCACACCGCAATCGACTCGGTCGCCAGCGTCTACCGGCAAGTCGTCCAGCTAGGCACGGACGTGGCGAAACGCGCGGATACCGAGCTGCCGAAGACCGTCCGCGAACTGCAGGATCGCGTCGGCACCCTGTACGGCAATGTGCTGCGCGGCAACGGTCCTCCGACGGCGGATCAACGCCGGCAGATGGCGTACTTCCCGACGGTGCTGCGGGACCTGCGAACCAGGAGCCGCCGCTAGGGAGTGCGCATGTCACGGCGCTCGCACCGGAACGGATCCAGGTGCGCGCGCCGCGACATCATGGAATCGATCGCCGGTACACAGTGCGCCATTCCGCCCCTCGTGTTCGGCACTCAGCGGTCCACGTACGCGTATCCCTTTGCATCGGGGGTCACACTGCCCCATGCATGACCGGCATCGTGCTCGAAGATGAGCAGCCAGTCGTCCGCCGCCGCCTCACGAAGCAGGGCGCGCTTGCTCTCGAGTGTGCGAAGAGGCTCGACGTCGTAGCCCATGATCCACGCCAGCGGCACATGGTTCATCGTCGGCATCACGTCACCGAGAAAGCACGCCCGCTCGGTACCGCTCTCCACCAGCAGACTCTGGTGAAACGGCACGTGGCCAGGTGTTACACGCGCCGTAATCCCCCGGACGATCTCGACGTCGCCGTCGATCAGCTGCAACTGCCCCGACGCCTGCAGTGGCGAAAAGTTCGGCGGGAAATAGCTGGCTGCCGTCCGTTCATTCGTGTGCGTCGCCCACGCATACTCGCCCGCCTGCACGACGTAGGTGGCATTCGTGAAGGCCGGCACGATCGCGCCTTCTGCATCGCGCCGCGTATTGCCGCCGGCATGATCGAAGTGCAGATGCGTATTGATGACGACCCTCACGTCCTCCGGCTCAAACCCGGCAGCACGGATACCCGTCTCGAGCGCGGTCTCGTCCGGTCGCTGTTCCGGCACGTCGGCCTTCAACTCCATGCCGTAGATGTCGATGAACTTCTGATCCTCCTTGGTGCCCGCACCAGTGTCGATGAGCACCAGTCCATCCGGATGCTCAATGAGCAGGCATCGCATGCCCATCTGGATGCGATTGCGCTCGTCGGCCTGGATCTTCCGTTGCCAGAGCACCTTTGGAACCACGCCGAACATGGCTCCACCGTCGAGGCGCTGGCCGCCGGCCTGAATGGCATGAATGCGCAGCGAACCGAGTTGACGCGTCTGCAACAGCGGGGTCGGGAAAGTCATGAGTGGCGGAAACGAGGGTCAGGCACCGTCGGCCGCATCCCGCACCGGAGCGGGCCAGGCCGGTTTCTTCCGCCGCCTGGCTGCGGCAGTACCCGTGCGATGGAATGCGTCGAGCGCGCCCCAGGTGGTAATGTCGCGGCCGGCGGCGTCCTTCAGGAGCGCGAGGAGTATTTTCGCTGTCGCAATGGCGTCACCGGCAGCACGGTGGCGCGCGTCAGCGGGAATCTCCACCGCGTAGTGGTTGGCAACCGAATCGAGATTGCGGCGCGGCAACTGCGGCAGAATCTTGCGCGCGAGCCGTACCGTGCAGAGCGTGGTACCATCGAGCGCCTGTCCCGTGCCGCGGAAGACCTCGTGACTCACGAATCGCCAGTCGAACGAGGCATTGTGCGCGACAAAGATATGTCCGGCCAATCGCTCCGCGACCTGGTGCGCAATCGAGGCGAAAACCGGCTTGTTTCTGACCATCTCCGACGTGATTCGCGTGATCTGCGTGATCATCGGCGGAATGGGACATTCGGGATTCACGAGCGTCTCGAACACGTCCACGATCTGGCCGTCGTGCACACGGACGATCGCAATCTCGGTGATGCGGTCACCGTGACCCGGGCGCCCCCCCGTGGTTTCAACGTCCACCACAGCGAATCGAAGTGCGGTCAGCGGAAGCGCCGCCGCGCCGTCGCGTGCGGCCACGGTCGGGATGGGCGGGCCGGATGGCATCAGTCGCATTCCGGGTTCGCTTTCGCCCCCAGGTCGCAGCTGCGCGACTGCGCCAGGCGCCACACGCCAGCGTCCATCTGGTCCCTGACGGACGTCAGGTCGGTGACTGAGGATCGCGCGCGCCAGACTTTCCGCCAGCGCGCGTCTTACGCCGACCGCCTGACACACCTCAGCGACAAGCTCGGGCGAGGCGATCGGACCTCGTGCGATCAAGGCAACCGCTGCCTCCGTCACACTCGACTCTGCGGGCATGAGCCGGGTGCCGAGGGACGCAATCAGGGACTCAGCGTCCATCGAGTCGTGGCAGTGTGATCGCGCCTCGGCCCCGCCGTCCCGCGACGGGTCGTGCATGGCGGACACACCACAAGGTGGGGAACTCACTCGCACACCGACGAACGGACGGCAGCAACGCGGCACACTCAGGGCCCGCGTGAGGGCTCGCCGCGTGAGGAGAACGACGCAGGGCGCGGCCGGCCGCGCGCCGGCGCCGCAGGCGGTGAACTGCCGATGCCGCGGAGCCGCTTCGAGGGGGGACGATAACGTGCATCCGGACAAGCTAGCCAGCCGCCATTCGCGAAGAAGTCCCCGCGTCGCGTGCCGCTGGGCGGCGCTCTGCCTGTCTGGACTGGCCTTCCGGGGCCTTTCTTGTGAAATTCTTCACAAGTATGACGTCCCCCAAGTCAGCCCCAGACCCCGAGAAGCACATTGCCGAATCGACCGTTCGGCGTCTGTCACTGTACCTGCGGGTGCTGGAGCAGACGGCTCAGCGGGGACAGGCGACCGTCTCCAGTGACGCGCTGGCCGACGATGGCGGCACGACATCGGCTCAGGTTCGGAAGGACCTCAGCTTCTTCGGCTCGTTTGGCAAGCGCGGACGAGGATATGATGTAGCTGAGCTCGTTACGAAACTGCGGGAGATTCTCGGGCTCAGCCGCGAGTGGAAAGTCTACATCGTTGGCGCGGGCAAGATCGGCGCTGCCCTGGTCAGCTATCGCGGATTCTCCGAGCGCGGTTTCCGCGTGCTCGCAATTTATGACAACAACCCGCAGCTGGTGGGTCGCATGATTGACGGCATCGGAGTGCGGAGTATGGCTGAGCTCGCACGTGATGCGGTGCGCGAAACGCCGGAGATTGCAGTCATCACCGTGCCCGCAGAGTTCGCACAGACCGTGGCCGACCTCGTCGTGTCGAGCGGCATACGCGCGATCATGAACTTCGCGCCAGTGCCGCTTCATGTTCCAGCGACGGTCACGGTGAAGTCGGTGAACATGGCGCTGGAGCTCGAAGGGCTCGCCTACGCCTTGGTCCATCGCGAACGCGACTGAGCGCGTCGCAGAGCGCTACGGCAGGTCAGCCGCTGCAGCCGGAAGCGCGCGCAACAGTGCCGCGAACTGCGCGGCGGAGAGCGTCTCGGGGCGCGCTTCCGGATCGAGCCCTGCCGCCGCGAGTGCCAGATCCGCCTCGTCGGCGGTCAAGCCTCGCACCGTTCTGACGACGCGGCGCAACTGCTTTCGCCGCAAGCCGAACGACGCGAGGACGAGGCGACGGAATGCGACCTCCTCCTCAGCCGTGATCACGGGATCCAGACGCGGCATGAGATGCAGGATCGCGGAATCAACCGACGGCGGAGGGTTGAATGCCGCGGCCTTCACCAGTCCGCGCAACGTGACGGTCGCCAGCGCCTGCAGGTTCACCGATAGCGCGCCGTATGCTTTCGAACCCGGCGGCGCGACGGCGCGTTCGGCGACTTCTCGCTGCACCAGAAACACCGCGCGCTCGGGACGTGGTCGCGTCATCGCGTGAAAGATGATCGGTGTCGTGATGTAATACGGCACGTTGCCCGCGAGAAGAAATGGACCTCCCGCGACCTCACCGAGCGAGAGTTCGAGCACGTCGGACTCGATCACACTGACGTGTGGCTGATCGCGGTACCGCTGCTGCAGGATGGGCACCAGCAGCTTGTCGACCTCGATCGTGATCAACCGACCGGCACGGGCGGCCAATCGGTCGGTCAGCGCACCGCGCCCGGGTCCGATTTCGATGACGGTGTCGCCGCGTGTGATCGCGAGGACATCGGCAATTCGATCAAGGACTCTGGTATCCGTCAGAAAGTGCTGACCCAGTCGCTTTCTGATCGGTGGCATTCGCGGTTCGCGTGACTCCATCATGGGTGTGCGCTCTGCAACGCCGCGATCGCGGCCGCGTGCACGATGTCGGACGATGTGGCACCGCGCGACAAGTCGAGGGACGGTTTGCGCAGACCCTGCACCACAGGTCCGATCGCGGTTGCACCGCTCAGGTACTGCACCAATTTGTAGGCGATATTGCCTGCATCGAGAGAAGGAAAGATCAGGATGTTCGCCTGGCCAGCCACTTGGCTGCCCGCTGCCTTGCGTGCCGCGACCACCGTATCGAGCGCGGCATCGGCCTGCAGTTCGCCGTCCACCCGGAGATCGGGACGGCGTGCGCGCGTGAGTGCCACGGCCTGCCGCACCCGCAGTACCGTCGCAGCCTCTGCGCTGCCTCGCGTACTGAAACTGAGAAACGCGATGGCCGGTTCGTCGCCAACAATTCGCACACGATCCGTGGCCGCCGCAATCGCGATGTCGGACAGCTGCTCGACCGTCGGTTCCGGAATCACGCCGCAGTCGCTGAAGGTGAGCACCTCGTGTGGCCACGCACGACCGGTGGGCGGGGCGACGAGATAGAAGGCACCGGAGACACTCTGACTCGCGCTCGCAGCGCCGATCAACCGCAACGCCCAGCGCAACACATCGGCGGTGGTGTGCACTGCCCCCGCGATACACGCATCCGCCTCACCGAGCGCCACCAGCGCATTGGCGAACGCCAGTGGGTTCGTTGCCAAGCTCCGCGCCTCCGACTCATCGCGCGACCGTGCTCGTGCCCAACGCGCGAGGCACTCTTCTACGTCTGGCCGCCGCGCACTCTCTGATGGAATCACCGGCGTCGCTCCCAAGGCGCGCACCGCGACAACGTGTGTCGCATCTGGCACGATGACCAGCGCCTGCGCGATACCGGACGAGACGACCTGCCGGATCGCCTCGAGCGTGCGCAGCTCATCGCCTTCGGCAAACACGATGCGGGGGCAGACCGCTGCTGCGCGCCGATGGAGCGTGGCGAGGAAACCGCTCACCGCTCGGTATAGCGAAACTTCGCCTGCAATGCGGCAACGACGGATGGGTGCGTCAGGTCGTTCACGTCACCACCGAATCGGGCGACTTCGCGCACCATCGAGCTCGAAATGTACGTCGTATCGAGGGACGGGACCATGAACACCGTCTCCAGATCCGACGCCAGATGTCGATTCATCAACGCCATCTGAAACTCATACTCGAAATCGCTCACGGCACGCAGTCCACGGATCAGCATAGACGCACCGATCTCATGCGCGAGATCGACCAGCAGTCCGTCAAATCCCCGCACGATGATTCTCGGCTCGTCGTCGGTCGCGTCGACGATGAATCGCACGCGTTCGTCCGCGCTGAACAACGACGTCTTCTTCGGGTTGCTTGCGACCGCCACGACCAACGTGTCGACGAAGTGGAGACTGCGGCGCATCAGGTCGAGGTGCCCGCGAGTGACAGGATCGAAGCTGCCGGCGTAGAGCGCGATGCGACTCATGGGTGAAAGGGCTCGGGCCCGTTGGCGGAAGGCTGGACGAAAAACATCAACCGCGGTACAAGGTAATGGCCGCTTGCCCATAACGTCGCCGGTCACCGCCGTCACCCAGGTCGATCGCTGACGGATGTTCCACGCCAAAGACCGTGGCGAATGGCGTCGTCCGCCAGGCTGCACAGAGGTTCGCCGCGACGCTCAGTGCATAGGGCGGATCGGCGAAGCCCAGCGAGAACGCGTGAGCCGGTACGCCGCGAACGAACTGCTCGGCATCACCCTTGTGCAGCGAAAATCGGGATGGGTCGGCGCCGAGTGATACGAGATTGCGCTGGATGGTGGCGAGCGCCGATGGTGCTGAGTCGACGAAGGTGACATGCGACGCTCCACGACTCAGGGCTTCGATTCCCAGCGCCCCGGAGCCGGCGCAGAGATCCACCACGCGCGCATTGGGCACATCGAACTGGATGATGCTGAACCATGCCTCCCGGACGCGATCACCGGTCGGCCGCACACCGCCTGCCGACGGCACGCTGATCTGACGGCCACGCCAGCTTCCACCGATGATCCGCATGGCTCAGCGCCGCACGTCGAGCAGCTGCAGTTGCAACCGGTCGGCGCCCTTGTAGTCGTCGCGATCGAGCCGGAAGGCCAGATCCACGGGCGTCGCCGGATCGAGCAGCCTGGCGCGCTCGCCGAGACGCCAGCCGATCGCGGCAATCGAGGCCCGTTCCGTGGCGACGGAGGTGCGCACGCCATCGGTGCTGCCAATTCTCCGAGGCGCGGTCTCGATGCGCGCGGCCCGCAATGCCAGTGTCGGCATCGGATTCCCCATCCCATGCGGTTCAAAGTACTGCAGCAGCCGTTCCAACTCGTCGGTGACATCGGATTCCCGGACCTCGAGATCGATCCGTTGTTCCGGGACCAGATCATCGGCCGTCAGCTGTGCGCGCGCCACCGCATTGAACGCCTCCTGCAGCAAGGGGACGCGCTCCCGTGCGACCGTGATGCCGGCGGCCGCCCGGTGGCCGCCGAAACGAATCAGATGCTCCCGGCAGGCCGTCAACCCGCCATGCAGATCAAATGCGCCAATCGACCGCCCGCTGCCCTTCCCGGTGTCTCCCTCGAGCGCCACCATCACCACAGGACGCGACACCTGCTCCACGATCCGCGATGCGACGATGCCGATCACGCCGGCGTGCCAACCCTGCCGCGCAAGGATGAGCCCATACGTCTCATCGAGATCGATCGTGTCGACGATGCGCATCGCCTCATCCAGCGTCGACTTGTCGAGCGACTGGCGACGCAGATTCAGCTCCTCGAGTTCGCGCGCTATCTCGTTGGCCACGCCCGGATCGTCGGTCAGCAGCAACTCGACGCCGCGCATCGCGCTACCCAGTCGCCCTGCCGCATTCAGGCGCGGCCCCAGGATGTAGCCGATCCGTCCGGCGGTCAGCGGCTTGCCCTCGAGTCCCGACGCACGGATCAGCGCCCGGAGGCCGACGTTCGTCGTCTTGCCCATCAGCTTCAATCCGTAGCGCACGAACACACGGTTCTCGCCGCGCAACGGCGCCAGATCGGCGACGGTCGCCAGTGCCACCAGATCGAGCAGACTGAACACGAAGCCATCGCTGCCGCCCATGGCACGCGACAACGCCAGCGCGAGCTTGAAGGCAATGCCCACTGCGGCGAAGTCCTTGTCCGGCGAGGTGCACCCTGGCTGTCTGGGATTGAGCACTGCCACGCATTCCGGGAGCGGCCCGCCCGGCAGGTGATGATCGCTGACGATGACATCGATTCCCGCCGCGTTCAGTGCTGCGATCGCCGGCAGCGCACTCGTTCCGCAGTCGGCCGTCAGCACGACGCGCGCACCTGCCGCAACTGCGGCTCGCACGCCGGCATCGGTGAGATCGTAGCCGTCAGTCAGCCGGTGCGGGATGAACGGCACGACGCGCGCACCGAGCTGCCGTAGCGCGCGCGTGAGCAGCGCCGTACTGCACATGCCGTCGACGTCATAGTCGCCATGAACGAGGATCGTGTCGCCTGCGCGAATCGCGCGCTCCAATCGCTCCACCGCGGCGGTCATCCCCAGCAGTGTGTACGGATCGCTGATCTGCTCGAGCCGCGGTCGCAGAAACCGCTTGGCCGCATCCGCATCCCCGTAGCCGCGCTGCGCCAACAACTGGCAGAGCACCTCCGGCATCGACAACTCGGCCGCGAGGCGCTGCACGACGCCCGCATCAACGGATGGCGGAGCCAACCAGCGGGACGGTGGACGAACGCGGGAGGCGGGAGGTGGCATGGGTGGCAACGTACGAGTCGGAGTGGGCTCGAACAACACAAAAGGGTGCAATGACCCGCGCCCGTCAGGCGCGGCGTGGTTAGGTACGGAATCGTTCAGCCCGCAGGGTGCGTCGCTCGACACGAAGCGCCTCCCGCTCCACCTCCAGCGCCCGCCGCGCCTCCGGCACGCTGTCACGGATCTGGAGGTCGAGGTCGCGCAGGGTCCGATCGAGGTGCCGCACACGGAACTGCCGCACCGCCCCCTCGAGAACCTGCGACCCAGCTGACGGCGCCAGTTCATCCTTCCGCGCCACGACTTCGAGAAACACGTCGAGCGCGAACGGGGCATCCGTCTCCAGTGCCAGTTCGACGGTGTCGAGTGGCTCATCGGCACCGAGCTTCAGGAGCGTGTCATAAATGGCGCGAAGCCGATCATCCTCGAAGAGTGCCGCGTCAATCTGTTCCGATGCATCACGTACCCAGTTGCGATCCGTGATCAGCAGCGCAACCACCGACAACTCGGGACCGGCGACCAATCCGTTGCTGGCAGCGCGCGGCCGAGCGGAATCCATCTTCCAGCCGGTCTCCTGGCGCTTTCTCTGCCACTTGCCCCGTGGCGGGGCGTCGAGCGGTGGTGGCGGCACCTTCGGAACTTCGTGTACGTCGTCCCGATACTCGGCATCGTAAATGTGCGGGTCGTCAGTTGCGGCACCTTGCGCGCGCATGCTTGCGCCAGGCGCAGTCCGTGGGCGCGCGAGCGATATCGGCAGCGCGGCTCCCGAGCGATGGCGCTGCGGTTTTGCCATCTCGGAGTCGATCACGGCGACCGGCACATGCGTCACCGCGGAGAGGCGCGCCAGATACAGCGCGCGCGTCACGACGTCCGCGGTTGCAAGGATGGTCGGGATCACCTTGTCGATTGCCGAGCGCGCCTTCGTCAGATCGCGGAAGTATCCGCGCTGATCCAGCAGCTGGAGCTGACGCTCGAAGATGTCCGTACCCGCGTGCAGTGCCTTGTCGAGAGCGGCGCGACCATACTTCACGATGAACGTGTCGGGGTCATCACCTTCTGGCAGCGTCACCACACGCACTGCGGCGTTCTGCTTCAACAATTCCTTCCCGGCCTTGAACGTTGCGTTCTGGCCCGCCTTGTCGCTGTCATAGAGCAGAAAGACGTTCCTCGTATAACGTGTCAGCAGTTGCGACTGCCCTTCGGTCAGCGCCGTGCCAAGACCGGCGACGGCCTGGGTCGCCCCTGCCAGATGACACCGAATCACATCCATGTACCCCTCGACCACCAGCGCCTGATCTTCCTTGCGCAGGGAATTTTTCGCCCAGTGCAGTCCGTACAGCAACTGCCCCTTGCTGAAGATCGGAGAATCGGACGAGTTGAGGTACTTCGGCTCACCAGGGCCGATCAGCCGTCCGCCGAATCCGACCGGATGCCCGGCCGCATCGTGGATCGGAAACATCACACGGTTGCGGTACCGTGCGCGTACGCGCCCGTCCTCTTCCCGCCTGGACAGCAGGCCGGCATCGAGCAGTTGCAACTCGGTATAGCCAAGCGCCCCGAGCTTTGCGCGCAGGAGATCGGCGTCGGCCGGTGCGTATCCAACCTCGAACCGGTCACAGGCGGCGCGATCCAGCCCGCGGGCGGCCAGGTACGCTTGTGCACCGGCCCCCGCCGTCGACCAGAGCGACTCCCGGAAGAAGTCGGCTGCCGCGCCGAGCAACGCCCACACCGGTTCACGCGTGTCCCGTGCGTCCTCGCGCGAGCCGCGTGTCTCAACGATCACGATCCCTGCGCGATCCGCCGCCGCGCGCACGGACGTCGGCCAGTCCATCCCACCATGCTTCTGCAGGAAGGTGAACACGTCACCGCTTTCACCACACTTGAAGCAGTGGTACGTGTTGGTTTTCGTCGACAGGCTGAAGTTCGGATTCTTCCCGCCGTGAAACGGACACGGGCCGCGAAAGTCGTGCCCGACACGACGCAGCTTGACCACTTCGCCGATGATCGCGACGAGATCCGCCGCGTCGCGGATACGTTCGATGGTTTCCTGCGGAATCATGGCGACGGGTCCCTGAGCGAATGCCGGTCAGCGCAGTTCGGCGATCGTCACACCAGCACCACCTTCGTTCCACAATCCCATCCGGTGCGCCGACACGCGCGATTCGTTCCGCAACATCAGGGTGACACGCTCGCGGAGCGCCCCCGTCCCCTTGCCGTGAATGATGCGCAGTTCCTTGAGGTCGGACCGGACCGCGGTATCGATCGCTCGCGAGACGAAGTCATCGATTTCACTCACCCGCATACCACGAAGATCGACTTCGCCGGCACCCATTGGAGGACCGACGTCATCGTCCGGGTTGCTGATGGCGATGGTGACCGACGCACGGTCCGGCTTCTTGCCGGTGGTGCGAAGCGTGGCGATCGGGAAACTCATCTTCAGCGCACCGATCGCTACGGTACCCTGCCCGTTCCGCACATCGATCAGAGTGCCGATGCGATTCCCGAATGCACTCGCCTCGACCAGTTCACCCACCTCAGGCAGGCGCTCGAGTCCACCGCGACGCTCGCGCGCCACCTCCGCCGCCCGGCTGCGCTGTTCATCCAGCAGACGCTCCAGTGCCTGGCCCTGTGTCTGCGCTTCCAGTTCGATGACGCGCCGCGCGCCCCGGGCGGCACTCTCGATTCCGTCCGCGCCCTTAGCCTTCAGCTCGGCGATCACAGTCTCGATCGTCTGCCGAGCCTCCAGCAGATGCGCGCGCGCCGATTTGCGAGACTCGCGTTCCAGCTCGCGCTCCTTTTCGCGCAGCGTGCGTTCACGTGCGGTCAGTGCTCCCGTCTGCAATTCGGCGTCGGTCAGCAGACGCTCCAGCTGCACTTCACGCTGCGCCAGCGCCTCGTCACGCGTTTCGAGATCCGCCAGCAGCCGATGCACATCGCGCTCCACCTGTGGCACGCGCTGCTCGGCACGATCCAGCACATCGTCGGGCAGGCCGAGACGTCGCGCAATGCTCAGCCCATACGATCGGCCCGGAATCCCCTTCAGGAGCCGATACGTCGGTGCCAGCAGTACGGCATCGAATTGCAGCGATGCGTTCACCACGCCGGGCACTTCCGCTGCCAGCTCCTTCAGCGCACCGAGGTGCGTCGTCGCAACCGTCAGCGTTCCGCGACGCGTGAGGGCTTCGAGAATCGCGCCACCCAGGGCGGCCCCCTCGAGCGGATCGGTGCCCGAGCCGAGTTCGTCGATCAGTACCAGGGAACGATCAGTCGCTCCACGCAGAATCTCGCGCTGATGCACCAGGTGCGCGCTGAAGGTGGACAGGTTCGCTTCGAGTGACTGTTCGTCACCGACGTCCGCAAAACAGTCATCCACGATCGGCAGGCGACTCTCCGGACCGACTGGAGCTGGAATCCCACTCTGCATCATGGCGCAGAACAGGCCGAGTGCCTTGAGTAGTACCGTCTTGCCACCGGTGTTCGGGCCCGAGATCAGCAATGTGTGCTCGTCGGGCAACAGCATCAGATCGAACGGCACCACGATCGCGTTCCTGGCCAGCAACAACGGATGCCGACCAAAACGAACCTGCAGACCATCGGACGGCTCGCCCAGTTCGGCGGGCTCGCACCCGAACTCATTGGCATACCGCGCACGGGCATACAACACGTCCAGCTCAACCAGCGCCGCAAACGCTTCGAGCATCGCCGGTTGCAGCGGGCGCACGTTGTCGCTGAGTTCGCGCAGAATCCGCTCGACCTCGCGCTGCTCCTCCGATTCGAGTTCGCGGATCCGGTTCCCGAACTCGACCGCCGCCGGCGGCTCGATGAAGACGGTGGCGCCGGTCCCTGAGGAATCGTGCACGATGCCACCAAGCGCGGCCCGCGCGTGCGACTTGACGGGGATCACATAGCGACCGTTCCGCACGGTAACCGACATGTCAGTCACCTGATGATTCGGCTCGAGCTGGGCCATGATGCGTTCCAGCAGTCGGACCAGTTCGCCCTGAGCGCCCATCAGCTCGCGACGCAGCCGTCTCAGGGCCGGCGATGCATCGTCACGCACGGATCCATCGCCGTCGATGGCACGGTCGATGGCGTCCTCATCGCGCTGCGCCGAGATCAGGCGCGCGGCGAACGGCAGCAGATATGCTGTTGCCATCGGAGGCCGCCGTGGATCACGCAGCGCCGATTGCGTGCGACGACTCGAACGGAGGAGTATCGCGATGGCCGTCAGCTGCGCGCCGTCGAGCGCCGCCCCCTCGAGCCGCAGCCGCACCAGCCCCTGTCGCGCATCCGGAATCGGCTCAGGCGACCAGCCGCCCTCAGCGCTCAGCGCGGCACGCATCGCCTGCACGCGTGCGTGCTCCAGCGCCAACCACTCGCGGTCGGTGCGTGGCCGCAGGGCCCGTACGGCGACCGCACCCAGCACCGACGATGCGCGATCGGCGACGACGTCGAGGACCCGTGGAAACTCGAGAACGGCGAGAGCGTGAGTATTCACAATCTGAAAGATGGAGCGCGTGGTGAGACATGGCAGTGGCGCCATCGAGGGCGCGGCGCCGAGACCACCGTGGACGCAAACCGGCCCGACTGCTCAGAACTCGGAGCGATCGGGCCGGCGCAACCTGTGGGAAGCAGCAGTACGACTAGACGAGCTTCGCCAATTCCTCTCGAACAATCGCGTTGATCACACTCCCCTCGACCTGACCCTTGAAGCGCGGCAGGACCTTGCCCATCACCTGGCCCATCTGGATCACGCCACTGGCGATGACCTCGATGACAGCGCTTCGAATCAGCGCCGGGTCGACTGGGGCAGGGAGATACCGCTCGAGGAGCACGATTTCGTCGGCCTCCTTTTGCGCCAGCTCCAGACGGTTTGCAGTCGTATACTGCTCGACCGAATCCCGTCGCTTCTTGATGCCCTTGCGAAGCACATCAATGACATCCCAATCCTGCACGTCGCGCTTCTCCTCGTTCTCGATCACGCGAACCCGCTCCTTGACCTCGGCAATGACGGTACTGAGCAGCAGCAGCATCGGTTTGTCCTGCGCCTTACGAGCGGTGACCAGATCACCGCTCAGTCGGGTGTGTATCTCGGTCGGCAAACTTAAAACGACCGCGTGCGACGGTTCTTGCGGGTGGCCGCATTCATCTTGCGCTTGCGCTTCTCAGACGGTTTCTCGTAGTGACGATGTTTGCGGAGATCCGAAAGGATCCCTGCCTTCTCGCACTTCTTCTTGAACCGCTTGAGCGCGCGCTCGAAGTTCTCGTCTTCGTGGATGACGACTTCTGCCAAAAGCTTCTTCCCCCCTTCGTGGCGTTGGTTGCGCCGGTTCGAGTTCTGTGAGGTTAGCCATCAAAGATAGCCACTTAACGCACGCTGCGTCAACAACTTGGCTGATCTGACCTGACGAGCCTCAACAGAAAAGCCGTCTGGCTTGGCTCCTGCTCAGCCCGGTGGCCAGAGAAGCGGCCGACCCGCCAGCAGATGTGCATGCAGGTGATGCACCGTCTGTCCACCGTCCGCCCCCGTGTTCATGACCACGCGATAACCGGCCTCTTCCACACCCAGGCTCCGCGCAACCTCTGCGGCCATCAGGACTACCCGGCCCACGACCAGTGGGTCGGTCATGTCAGCCAGAGACGAGATGTGCCGCCTCGGGATCACCAGGATGTGCGTTGGTGCCTGAGGGCTGATGTCCCGAAAGGCGAGGCAGTCATCGCTTTCCGCAACGATCTGCGCCGGGATCTCCTTCCGGACAATGCGGCAGAACAGGCAATCAGACATTCGGTGCTGCTCCGTTCGAGACGATAGCGAGCTGCGAGCGGACAATCCCCAAGGCAACGATGGCGGCCGTTTCCATCCGGAGAATCCCACCGGCGATCGCGACCCGGTGGAAACCCGCCTCAACCAGTTTCTCGGCTTCGTCAGTCTCGAATCCGCCCTCCGGCCCGACGGCGAGAACGACCGGCACGGTCAGGGCGACCGCGGCGATCGGCGCTCCCTCCGGGTCGAGGAGCAACCGAGTCCCCTCAGCCGGCAAGGCAGCGATGGCGCGCTCGGCGTTCGACTCCGTGAACCGCTGCGGAAGCCAGGCGCCCTCGCTCTGAAGCAGGGCTCCGATCATCCGAGACTCGACTTTCTGTGCGAACATGGGGCCTTCGCCGCGACCCGCGACGCTGCGCGACCGGCGCCACAAGACGGGTCGCCACGTCGTGACACCGAGTTCCGTCGCTTTCTCCGCCAGGAGCAGCATGCGCTCCTTGTCCGCCACCGGCACCAGCAGGTGGACGGGCGGCAGCGGTGGTGGGCACCGCGGTGATGCAATCTCTAGTTCGAGGTGATGCCTGGCCATCCGCACCAGCGTGCCGCTGGCAGTCGTCCCCGTGCCGTCGCGCACCGTCACCGGCGTGCCAATAGCGAGGCGACGGACACGCGCGTGATGCGCCGAGTCTTCACCGAGCACCAGTGCGCCGGGCGAGAGCAGAGGCTCCGCAGAGAAGAAGTGTGCTACACCCGGACGATGGTCGCGCTCCACCACTCACCCTCGCTGTCATCGGCGACCAATCGCCATCCCGTCGCGTTCAGGTGACGCAGCATCTCGATCCGCTCCGTCTGAAGGATCCCGCTGATGATCACAACGCCGTCGGCGGACAGACACCGCGCGACGACCGGCAGCATTTCGACATGTACACTCGAAATGATGTTTGCGAGAACCACGCGCGCCGGTGCAAAGAACGGCAGCAGGACCGATGCATCGCCACACAGCAGGTGGACCCGATCGGCGACGCCGTTGCGAGCGACGTTTTCCTCGGCATTTGACATCGCGTCGTCGTCGAGTTCAA
The DNA here is from genome assembly GCA_964392395.1 of uncultured Gemmatimonadaceae bacterium. GTDB lineage: Bacteria > Gemmatimonadota > Gemmatimonadetes > Gemmatimonadales > Gemmatimonadaceae > JACMLX01. The sequence continues at coordinate 11,769 of CAYMQV010000019.1, read as the reverse complement.
TCGCAATCACCCGTGCCGCACCACCCTTTGCCGCGGCAATCGCCAGCACCGCGCTGCCTGCGCCAAGATCTGCGACCACGTCACCGTGACGGAGCACGGCAGGCAGAAGCCGCAAGACGCCGCGCGTCGTGGCATGCTCCCCCGTGCCGAAGGCCATGCCCGGTTCGACGATGATCGTTCGTGCCGGATCAAACTGATCCGCCAGCCACGGCGGTGTGATGACGAACGCACCGAGATCGTGTGCCTGCACGGTGCCATGGAGTGCAGGGGCGGCCGTCGACGCGTCGAGCGGTGTGACGAGCATCTGAGCAGCCGGATCGGCGCGGATCACTTCGGCGCGCAGAAAGACAAGATCATGGTCGTCCGGCATGTGCGTCACAAAGCTCAGGCCATCTTCCAGCAGTCCTTCCGCGCCACCGCTGAAGAGCGCGGCGGCGACCGCGTCGCGCAGCGCGTCATGGGATGGCGTCACACGTAACGTCTGCCAGGCAATCGCCGTCATGCGCCCAGCACTTCCTTCATTCTCGACCACAAACTCTTGTTGCGCTCAGTCGGCGCATTCCCGTGCAGTTCCGCCAGCCGATTGAGGAGCTTCTTCTCCTCATCGGTGACCGTGGTTGGCGTCCAGACCTGTACCCGGACGTGCATGTCTCCTGTCCCGCTCGCGTTGACGCGCGGCAGTCCCTTTCCCCGCAGGAAGAACAGGTGCCCGCTCTGCGTGCCCGCAGGCACCTTGACCTTGAATGCATTGCCGGTCACGCCGGGAACGACCAGCTCGACGCCCATGACGAGCTGCGGATAGGTCACCAGCATTTCCGTATAGAGATCCTCTTCATCACGCTCAAAACGCGGATCGTCTTCGACCTCGAAGACGACCAGTACGTCACCCTTGCCACCGCCGCGTGATCCCACGTTGCCGACGCCGCGCAGGGTCATGTACTGACCGGTTGCGACGCCAGCCGGAATGCGAACGTGAATGGACCTGTCGACACGGACACGGCCGTCACCCTTGCATTTCCGGCAGGGCGATGCCACGACCGTGCCTTCGCCGCTGCAGGTCGGGCAGGCGGCGACGCTGACGAATTGTCCGAAAAAGCTGCGCTGTGCACGACGCACTTCGCCCGTGCCGCCGCAGGTCGCGCAGCGCTGCGGCGTCGACCCCGCTTCCGCGCCCGTGCCGGTGCAGGTCTCGCACGTATCGAGCACCTTGAGGACGATGTCCTTTTCGATGCCGGTCGCGACTTCGGCAAGCGTGAGTGCTACCCCCACCTTGATGTCGCCACCCTGCCGAGCACCGCTCGAACCACCGCGTCCACCGAACATGTCGCTGGCGCCAAAGCCGAAGTCGCGCATGAAGATGTTCAGCGCTTCGCTCAGGTCCACGTGCTGATAGCCCGCTCCCTGCGCGCCACCGCGGAGTCCTGCCTCGCCGTAGCGATCGTAGGCCGCGCGCTTCTGCGGCTCACGGAGCACATCGTAGGCTTCCGTAATCTCCTTGAACTTCTCTTCGGCTTCCTTGGCCCCACCATTCTTGTCCGGGTGGTACTGCATCGCCAGCCTGCGGTATGCTTTCTTGAGCTCGTCTTCAGACGCCGTCTTCTCGACGCCCAGAGTCGTGTAGTAGTCAGCCATCGGTCACATCAGGAGAGATATCGAACACCGGAACGTTCCGGCGCGACGAACGAATCCCGGGCATCATGAAACACGGCGCCCGGAACGGAGGAAGATCACCAGACAGGACTTTTGACGCCACCCAGCCAGCTCGGCCGGTGGCCAAGGGCGATGGGGGAGGTAACCCTGCGTCCCCTCAAAGCATATCGGACAGGAGTCGCGAGGCGTGGCCGACCAGGGACATCACCTTGCGGTAAGGCATACGTGTCGGACCGATGACCCCGATGACACCGCTGAGCGACCCGAAATGGTACTCTGCCGTCACGATGGTGAACCGGTTGAGCAGCGGGTCACCGTGCTCGTTGCCGATGGTGATCGTGATGCCCGGCTGCGGTGACCGGCTCCGGAGCACGTCGGCGATGTGCGCTGGTGCCTCCGTGAACGCCAGCAGTTTGCGCATGCTGTCGCCGGTCGCGAACTCTGGATGCTCCGCCAGCAACGACGGCTGGCCGAGGACGACGGCGACATCCTCCGATCGAGCTGCGCTGGCGAAGTACTGCTCTCCTTCCTCGACAAAGATGTTGAGCAGCTCGGCCGCGTCGACATGCGTTTGCGCGTCACGCAGCCGAACGGCCAGCGACGAGCGAATTTCGCGCAGGGTAAGACCCCCAAGCCGCTCATTCAGTACCAGACCCACCACCCCGATGGCGTCGTCCGGTATCTCGATCGGCAGCTCGATGTAGATCGACCGGGCAACGCCGCGCTCGAGCGCGAGGACCATCAGCAGCCGATCGCTGGCCAGGCGTACCAACTCGACGCGCTTGAGTATCGCCGCATCCAGTTGCGGTCCGAGTGCCACCCCGAGCTCCTGCGTCAGCACCCCGAGCGACTGCGCGGCGCGGCGAAGAATGGACTCGATCGCGGTGCTGGCTCCACTGAGTTCCTCGCCGAGGACGGCTTCCTCGGCCGTCTTCAGCACCGGCACATTGAGGAGGGAATCCACGTACGCTCGATACGCCAGATCGGTCGGAATGCGTCCGGCGGACGCATGCGGATGGAAGAGGAACCCCTTCTCTTCCAGATCGCTCATCGTGTTGCGGATCGTGGCCGGCGAGACACCGAGCCCGAAGCGTCGCGAGAGGGTTCGTGAGGCAGCCGGCTCGGCGGTCTCCACATAACTCTGGATGACCGCTTCGAGGACCAGACGTTCGCGATCCGTGAGTTCGGGCTGCATGTGCATACTGAACAGCTAGCTACTTGAGGGCTTGAGCGGCAGTGAGGGCGGCCGCAAGACCGTCAAGTCGCAGCCACCCGAGGGGGGTGAGCACCACGCGATTTCCGGTGACGATCGCCCAGCCAGCCGAGACCCACCGACCGACAATCGCGGCATCGCCGGGGCGGAGTTCGAACCCTGCGGTCGTTCGGAGTCCGAGGTAGACGGCCTCGAGGCCGGCTTCACCAGGACCGATTGGCTCACGTCCGGAGACCGGGTCGAGCCCCCCGACCGCTTCGGTGCGCCAGGCGGTGTAGGCGGCCAGATTCCATCTACGACTTTCACCGTCGAAGCCATGCGCGGACGGTCCGAATCCAAGGTATGGAACTCCCTGCCAATAGGCACGGTTGTGCCGCGCATGGTGACCTGGCTGCGCGAAGTTGGAGACTTCGTAGTGATCGTACCCCGCCGCAACCGCCGCGTTGTGCGCACGCAGGAACTCCGTTTCGTACGCGGACTCATCGACCGCTTGCACCTCTCCGCGCTCACTCCACCGTCCGAGTGCGGTACCTGGTTCGACCGTCAGCCCATACAATGAGAGGTGGGGTGGCGCCTTGGACAACGCGAGGTCGAGATCGCGCGCCCAGTCACGCTGCAGCGACTCCGGAAGCGCGAAGATGAGATCGAAGCTCCAGCTGGCGAACTGGGCCTCCCGCAGGAGGTGCACGGCCACATCAATCTGCTCGGCGGAGTGTGAACGATGCATCCACGCGAGGACCGCCGGATCGAACGTTTGTGCTCCGAGGGATACCCGCGTGATTCCGGCGCGCCGCCATGCCGCTGTCGCCGTCGACGTCACGTCATCGGGATTCGCTTCCAGCGTCACCTCTGCCGCAGCGTCCCAGCTGAACCATCGTCGCAGCAGGTCGAGCATGCGCGCCACACCGTCGGGGCCGAGATGTGAGGGAGTACCGCCACCGAAGTAGAGTGTCTCGATCGGTTGCGGCGACGTCTGCGCCGTCAATCGGATGCTGAGCTCCGCTTCGAGCGCGCCGAGAAACTCAGCCACGGGGACATCCCGTCGCACAGTGATGGCGAAATCACAGTAGCTGCATCGTCGTGCACAGAACGGGACGTGCACATACACGCGCCGGGGCGGCTGACTCATGCCCGATGCAATGCGCCGGAATTCGTCGCGCGTACCAGACCCTTCAGTTCGAGCGTTGTGACAGCGGCGAGACAGGCATCGGCCGCCCAGCCGGCGCGCTCCACCACCACGTCCAGATCCAGCGGTGCGGCGCCGAGAACGTCCCAGATGGCGCGCTCCGGCGGCGTCAGGCTGGGTGGCGGCATCACGTCGTGGCGGTCTGCACGCGTCACGTGCAAGAGTGCGAGTGCATCGTCGGTCGACGCAATCACGTGCGCCCCATCGCGCAGCAGCTCATTGGAGCCAAGGCACGATACGGAATCGAAGGCGCCGGGGACGGCGGCGACGGCCCGGTTGAGTTTTTCTGCAGCCATGGCGGTGAGGAGCGCTCCGCTCCTGTGGCCGGCCTCGACGACGATCGTGAGCTGGGTGAGCGCCGCGATCAGTCGATTGCGCTCCGGGAACGACCCACGCGTGGCACGTTGCCCGGGAGGAAACTCCGTCAGCAGCAGGCCATCGCGCGAAATGCGTTGTTGCAACCCGCGGTGATCGGACGGATAGGCGATATCGATGCCCGTACCGATGACGGCAGCGGTTGCGCCGACGCAGTCGAGCGCGCCCGTGTGCGCTGCCGCATCGATCCCGCGCGCCAGGCCACTGACGACGAGTACGCCGGCATCGGCGCACTCGCGCGCGATCCGCGCAGCCGCGCGCAGGCCGGTCGCGGTGGCATGGCGAGTCCCGACGATCGCAACGGCGGGGCGACGGAGCAGCGCGAGATTGCCAAGTGCGTAGACCACCGGCGGCGCAGGGGCAAGGTCTGCCTGCTCGCACGCCGTCAGGTCGTGCAGCGCGTCGGGATACGTCTCCTCGCCGTAGACAACAAGCGACACGCCAAGTCGTTCCGCTCGTGCAATCGCGTCGTTGGCATCGGACGCCGCCGCTGCGCGTTCTGGGCTCTCGCCGATACGCGTCAGCGCGGCTGCCGCACTCCCGTGCTCGCGAACTCGGCGATGCCACTCGCCCTTTCCGATGCGAGGCAGGCCAAGCAGCGTCAGCGCATCGCGTGCTGAGACGCCCACGGATTCACGCCGCATCAGCACTGGTCACGGCAGCACCTGCTCCGCGGCACGAGTGGCGGCGTCGTTGGCGTGACGCATGGAGAGCAACTTGCGCCAGCAGGTGTCGAGGAAGTGATCGAGATGTGTGCGGCTGGCGGCGCTGAGCGAAATGATCGCAAAGGCGCCCGGCGCATCCAGCTCGGGCACGTAGTCGTCCTCGCCCATCAGATCCAGCTTCGAGAACACGACAAAGTGCGGCGTGGCCGCCAGCTCCGCCGAGTAGGACGAGATTTCCGCCCGCAGCTGATCATACTCGGCCTGCCAGTCCATCGCGTCGATCGGAATGATGAACGCCAGAATGCGCGTCCGCTCGATGTGCCGCAGAAACTGCAGCCCGAGCCCCTTCCCGGTCGATGCGCCCTCGATGATGCCGGGAATGTCGGCAACCACAAAGCTGCGATGATCGCTCATCGGCACCACACCGAGGTTCGGCGACAGCGTCGTGAACGGGTAGGCAGCAATCTTCGGTCGCGCCGCCGAGATGACTGAGAGCAGCGTCGACTTTCCGGCGTTGGGAGCACCGACCAGCCCGACGTCGGCGATCAGCTTGAGTTCCAGAATGACCTGTCGTTCTTCGCCCTCCTCGCCGGGCTGCCACTCCCGTGGCGACTGGTGCGTTGCCGTCGCAAAGAACGCGTTCCCCTTTCCGCCGCGTCCGGCCCGTGCGATCAGAATCTGCTGGCCGTGCTCGAGGACTTCTCCGAGCTGATCCTTCGTTTCGGCATCAAGGACAATCGTGCCGGGAGGCACCGGCATGATGATGTCGGCCCCGCTGCGCCCCGTCTTGTTGTTTCCCTCCCCATGCTGACCGCGCTCCGCCGCCCAGCGATCGCGGTAGGTGTAGTCGAGCAGCGTCGTCAGGTTGGCGTCGGCACGGAGGTACACGTTGCCGCCCATGCCACCGTCACCGCCGTCCGGGCCACCTTGCGGAACAAACTTCTCGCGACGGAAGGACGTCGCGCCGGAGCCACCGGTTCCGGCCGCAATGCGGACGACGACGCGATCGATGAAATCGTTATGGACGCTCATGACGGCCCCTGGGCCTGTTCGGTGTGTGCATTACGCACGTGATTCCACAGCATGCGATAACGCCGCAGCGTGTCGTCATCGAGAAGATCACTCAGTGCGTCAAGCGTACCGAGCACCTGTGACGGTGTGGCGCCGACGTTCAGCGCACCATGAAAATGCGAGTGCAATTGCCGATCCTGCTGCGCCAGCGCGCAGACCGCCACCACGCAGAGCTCCCGCCGGATGAGATCGAGGCCCTGTCGACTGAGGATCTTTCCGTATCCGTCCGTGATCATCCAGTGCTCGAGCGCGGGGTGGAGCGCGGTGATATTCACCCGCAATTTGTCGTACATGTCGCCGTACACCGTGGCACAGGTGAGCTCACCACGATCGCGCCAGATATCTGTGTTGCCAAGGACGTTGGCATCGGCATCGGCATCCGACGGCGGCGCCAATGTCTGCGAAATTCTTCGCCACTGTCGCGCGGCATTCAACGTCCGCGGGAATCCGGCGAACAGATACGATTGCAGGATCACTTCTTCCACCCACAGAGTCGGCAAGGAGCGAGCCTCGGCCAGATGTTCGCGCAATTGACGTTCAGACCCCGCGCCGATGATGGCGGCAAGGCGCACCAGGCAACGGGTCTGGTCGTCAAGCTCTGCAAGTGTAGCGGTAGGAGTCGGTGAGACTGTCATCGGAATGTCAGGAATCGATTCATAATCACGCAACAGGACGGACATTCCCAACCGCGTCGCCACGTGTGTCGTGAATGGTCGTCACAAGCAGATCGTGAAGACGAGGTGAGAGCGTGCCCGGCAAGGCGTCGAGGTGCTGCAGCAGACGGAGCACGGCCGGATACTGCGCGCGAGCCTGACCGTCGGCGACTTTGATCGCGAACCCGATCGCCCGGTCGCGGAGCAACACGGTGTGCACACCCTCCGCACCGATCTTCGCGACGACGGCGCCGTCGGTCTCCTGCATGAGCACCGTGTCGAAGCGATCCGTTCCACCCACCAGAAAGGGATGTGTTCCCATCGCGCCGAGGATTCGAGCCGCGGCCGTGGTGTCGCTGGCGGCGCGAGACAGCCGGGCATAGGCGAGCGCCATCTGGTGCAGTGCGAGAATGAAGACCGGCACGCCACAGCCGTCGGTTGCGATGTCCAGCGCGCCGGAGTCGAGGCCCGTCCACGGCTGCAACCGGCGGCGGATCGCCAGCTGCAACGGGTGCGATGGAACCTCATAACCTGCGGTCGACCAACCGTTGGCCTGCGCTGCCGCAAGCATCGCGGCGTGCTTGCCGGAGCAATTGTTATGGAGCCGGCCTGGCGCCTGCCCGCGCTCCCGAAGCTGCGCCGTCCCGCGGGGGGTCAGCGGCTCGTGCGCGCCGCAGGCCAGATCCGCCTCGCCAAGGCCGATCGACCGCAGCATCGAGGCCGCGAGTGCGACGTGTTCTTCCTCCCCACCGTGCGAGGCGCAGGCGAGGGCCAGCTCGGCATCGCCCCAGCCGAGCGTGTCGAGGTGCCCCGCCTCGACGAAGGGATACACCTGCAATGGCTTCGCGCACGAGCGCCATGGCGCGATCAGGTCCGGCGAGCCGGCGCTCGCCAACAAGGCGCCGTCGGCACCCATCACCGCAGCGTGCACTGCGTGGCGCGACTCCACCGCGGAACCGCGTGTGACGACGACGTCGAGGTCGAGCGTCCTCATCGTGGCAGGAGCTCGCCCGGGAGGGAGAGGATGTCGAACATCCCTCTAAGCTACTCCGCCGGGGCGCTCCGACCCGGCTCGGCACCGCTCATCGCCCAAATCGCACCGGTGAGAATCAGGAGCCCCCCGGCCACGGTCCAGCCGTCTGGTCGCTCGCCGATGGCTGGAATCACCATCGCCAGCAGCGAGGCACCAACCGGCTCACCGAGTACCGTCAGGTTGACGACATGGGCCGGCAGGTGGCGCAACGCCCAGTTCATCCCGGTGTGGCCAAGGAGCATTGGCCCTGCCGCAAGCGCAGCAAAAATCGCCCACTCCGACGCCGGATAGGGCCCGAAGTTCTCTCCGCGAAGGAGGGCGAGTGTCAGAATCGCCAGCGTACACCAGCCATAGACGAGCGAAACGTATGGCACCAGGTCGAGCGTCGCGCGAAGGCGGCGGCCGGCCAGATAGTAGAGCGTCGCCGTGACCGCGCCGAGGAGCGCGAGCAGATCGCCGAAAAGCTGCGGAGGCAGACCGAAGGGGGCGACCGTCTCGAGTCCAGCGCTGCTGGCACCGCCGAGCAGGGCCGGCGCCGCGACCAGCAGCGCGCCGCCGATCCCGACGACCAGGCCGAGCATCTGGCGCCGGGTCATGGCCTCCTTCAGCAACATGGTGGAGCCAAGCGCCACCATCGCCGGCTGCAGGTTCACGAGGACGACCGATGCCGCCACGGTCGTATAGGTCAGGGATGCGCTCCAGCTCCAGAAATGGAGCGCAAGCATCCCGCCCGCCCCAGCCGCTATGGCGTGCTGTCGTGGCGAGAGTTCTCGCCACGCGCGCCACTCGCCACGGCGCACGAGCAGCAGCAGCAACACCGTTTCGGCGATGACCAGCCGCCACGCCGTGACAATGAGGGGCGCGGCGCTCGAGAGCCGGATCAGCGGCCCGGCCAGCGAGATACCCAACACCGCGACGCCAAGCACAACGCCGGCCTGACGCCGCCGCGACGGTGTGAGGAGTGGGGGCGAAGCGGCGGGCATCAGCGTCCCCTAGAAGAGACGCACAGCGCCCTTCGTGTATCGCGACGGATTGCGCTTCACGTCGGCGGCCAGGCTATCGAGCGATGCCATGACACGAAGGAGTCGGTCGTACAACTCGCGCTCCACGAAGAGCTGCCCCGCCGTTCCACGACCGGCATTCAGCCCTCGCACCAGTGAATCGACGCCAGTGGTCGCCCGCCGCAGCCGCGTCAGAAAGGCGGTGTCGCGCTGCAGCTGCGCGATCACGCCCGCACGATCATTCAACAGTGACGCCGCGCTGTCGAGTGCCACGGCGGCACGCGTGACGCTGCCGTAGAGCGTTGTATCGCGCAACATGCGTCCGAGTGTTCCCCGCCCGCTCTGCACCTGCAAGAGCACCTGGTCCGCGCGATGCACCGTCTGCAGGAGCGTGTCATACAGACCGGCATCGGTGAAGAGCCGACCGACCGTGCCGTCGCCCTTCTTCAGTTTCGCGGCGATGGCGCGCAGGTCACCGCTCACCACCGTCACGGCCCGCAGCGCGGTGTCCGCCGCCGCGAACAGGTCGCCGAGTTCGGCGAACGACTCCGCATTCAGCGTGTCCGTCTCGGTCAGGCGCCGATGCGTTGGTGTGCCTGGTGAAAAATCGAGCAGTCGATCACCGAGCAGTCCAAGGGCGCGGATGCGGCTGCGCGTATCATCGCGCAGCAGGGCAAACTGCTCCGCCTTCATCTTGACGCGAGCAGCGACGACCGTCCCCGAATCGTGCCGGGTCGGCACCACCACCAGATCGGCGATGATTCCGGCCGGCAGGCCTGCGACTGTCACCTGACTTCCTGCGCGGAGGCCCAGGCCATCGGGCAATCGTACCGTGAACTCCACGGGGCGACCGAAGAGCGAGCCGACGGCGTCGAGCCGCAGAATCGCGACCGCCAGGATGGCGACGACGACGGCGGCCAGGAGGCCGACCCGCAATTGCATCCAGCGCATCTCACCCGGTTCGGGGCGCAGGCTCATGCCGCCGCCAGGAACGCACGCGTGTACGGCTCGTCACTCACACGCATCGCCTCGGGCGCGCCGAGAAACGCGAACGCGCCATCACGCAGCAACGCCACGCGATCCGCAATCCGCAGCATCGCGCGGATATCGTGCGATACGACGACACTCGTCACCTGCAGCTCGCGCTGCAATCGCTGCATCAGATCGGTCACGGTGGCGCTCGTGAGCGGGTCGAGCCCCGCGGTCGGTTCGTCGTAGAGTACCAGCGCCGGACGCGGCGCGACTGCTCGCGCAATCCCAACGCGCTTGCGCATGCCCCCTGAGAGTTGCGCCGGCAACGTGTGCGAGACCTGCTCCGGGTCGAGGTCCACCAGTGCCAACGTTTCAAACACGCGCGCCCGAAGCGCGTCTTCTCGAAGTACGCCGGCTTCACGCAATCCGAACGCGACATTCTCAAATGTGGTCAGCGAGTCGAACAGCGCCGCCCCCTGAAACACCATGCCGACCTGCGCGCGGATCGCCCGGAGCGCATGGCGATCGATCGCATTGACGTCAGATCCCATCACGCGAACGGTGCCGTGGTCCGGTCGCTGCAACCCGAGGATCAGCCGTAACAGCGTGGACTTCCCCGTGCCCGACTCGCCAACGATCGCCACGGTTTCGGCCGGTGCCACCTGCAATGTGATCGCGCGCAATACCGGACGCTGAAAGGCGACCGACACCTGTTCGAGGGCCACGGCACTGGCGACGGGGGCGACGGTCGGGATCCCGAGTGTCATCAGACAAGCACCAGCAGCAATTGCGTGAGAAAGTAGTCGGTGATCAGGATCGTGATGCTCGCACTGACGACTGCCCGCGTCGTTGCCACACCGACTCCCGCCGTGCCGCCCGATGCGCGTAGTCCATGATAGCAGGCCAGCAACGAGAGGATGATTCCGAAGGCGAACGGCTTCACGAGTCCCTGCACAAGATCGGCCGGTACGACGCCGCCGACGAACCCGTCGAGGACGATCTGATCCACGGCAGCCCCCCAGAACGCGCGCACTGGCACGCCGAGGTAGGCCGATGACACCAGTGCGGCACCGGCCAGTCCGGCCGCGTCGGCGATCAGCGCCAGCACCGGGACCGCTGCGGCGGCCGCCAGCACGCGCGGAAGCACCAGCACGCGCACCGGTTCCGCACCGAGGGTCTCGAGTGCATCGAGTTGCTCGGTGACCTTCATGGCACCCAGTTCGGCGGCGATTCCCGCCCCGACGCGACCGGCCACCATGATCCCGGAGAGGACGGGCCCCAGCTCGCGCAGCATCGAGGCGGCCACAAAGCGCCCGACGAAGAGAGTCGCGCCGAAAGGTGCGAGCTGGACCGATGCCTGGAGCGCCAGGACCATCCCCGTGAAAAGCCCCGTCAGCAGCACGATCGGCACTGAGCGCACGCCGATCGCGTCCAACTGTGCCAGCAATCGGTGTGCGGCCCCACGTCCGCCGGGGAACACCCGAAGCGTCTGCCAGGTGAGGAGCAGCACATCCTGCAATGAGAGCACTGCGGACTGAATGAGACGGCGCACGTGATCAGGCGAGGGGAGCGGCAGCGGCACACACGCAACGGAACGAATGCCGCGGAACGCGTTGCCCGGTGTGGCGGACGAGGAGTAGCTTGCGCCTGATATGCTAGCACCGATCTCACGCGACCGCCTCGCGACGTTGCTCGCGGCCGCACGTGGCCGCCGCGTCGTCGTGGTGGGCGACGCCATGCTCGACGTCTACCTGCGCGGTGACGTCGAGCGGATCTCGCCGGAAGCGCCGGTCCCCGTGGTTCGGGTCCGCGAGCGGCGGGACGCCCTCGGCGGCGCGGCCAACGTGGCGCAGAACGTGCTGGCGGTCGATGCGCGCTGCGCCCTCGTTGCGGCCGTCGGAAGCGATACCGCCGGCGACCGGTTGCGCGGCTTGCTGCACGGTCTCGGGG